>CAXTWN010000032.1:11194-24634 GCA_964248055.1 uncultured Acidobacteriaceae bacterium
AGCCCGGTCGTCGCGGCCCAGCCGCAAGCGGCGCCCGCGGTGGGGTTCAGGGACCGAAGCCGGATGATTGACGATGCGCTGCTCGCGATCTCGAACGAGTGCAACGCGCGACTCGCGAACGGCGGCGACGATGCCATGGAAGACCTTCTTGAGAGAACGCACAAGCTCCAGGCCCTGGGCGACGAACTGCACATGCCGGAGTATGAGGCCAAGACGCGGCTCGAAGAGGCGTATGTGCTGTACCAGCTGGGACGAGGCCCGGACGTTGTGCGCGTAGCCCGTGAGGCCCGGCAACGCCTGCTTGCGGGCAAACCGGCAACGCTCGCCTCGTTCCCGTCCGCACACCAGCGCTATCTATACCTTGACTCGCTCGATCGAGAGCTCCAGGGCCAGATCATGGCGGGCAACGCAGAGGCGAGCCTGGAGATCGCCGAAGCCACGATCAAGGACTTTGAATCGGAACGCTACCACGTGAACAGCGAGTATCGCCAGAGCGCGATGCTGAGTTACGTCGCGGACTTCTACAAGTGGGCGGCGCTGCTCGCCTTCAAGCTGCAGCGGTGGGACAACATGCTGGCCGCCATCGATCTCATCAAGGCAAGGTCCGCAGTTCGGAACCGCCTCACGCCGGATTCTCCGGAGTCCTTCGGGTCTGAGGTCGAGCGCGAGCTCGAAGCGCTGAGCTGCCGTCCGAAGGCCGACCAAACGCCGGAGGACCTGAACAGGCGGCGGCAGCTGTGGGACCTGCTGTCGATCCAGCGCGCGCAGAACGCCAAGGTGGAGGAGGTTCCGCTGTTGACGGTGGCCTCGCTGCAGGCGGCGCTCGCCGACGATGAGGCGTTGATCTCGTACTTCTGGCTGAACGAGACGGTGCTGCTCACGGTCGCGGTGGGTCATGACAGCTTCCACGCGGAACGCATCCTCCTGCAACCAGATCAGGCGGCGCTGCTGGAAAAGTTCGTCAACTTTCTTCAACATCTGAGGACCAGCCAGAAGATCGACTCCACTCTGGATAAGTTAGGCGCTGTTCTGCTGCCGGGCTTTCTGCGCGACTTCCTCCGTTCGAAAAAGCGCGTGCTCTTCTCTCCTCACCATCAGCTGCATCTGTTTCCGTTTCACGCGGTGCCCTGGGAAGATGAGTTCGTGGGGACGGCATTTGCGGTGGGGTATGTCCCGAACTTCAGCAGCGTTCTGCTGCCCTGGAACCGGCATCCCGCCGATGCGATCCTCTCGGTCGGTATCGCCAGCTTCGTCGACCCGTCGGTGCCCCCACTACCGAACATCGAGGAGGATGCGATCTCGATTGGGGAGTCCTATCGCGCGACGGGTGCTGCGGTGCGAACCGCGCTCGGCAAAGACGCGACTAGATTGAAGGTGCAGGCGATGAAAGCGAGCGGAGAGCTTGGGAGCTTTCGCTGCATCCATCTGGGTACACATGGGCTGAGTGTCTTTGAACGCCCGGAGGAGCCGCTCGAGTCCCGGCTGATGCTTCAGGACGGAGATCTGGACGCAATGGACATCGCCGACCTGCGCTTGAACGCAGAGGTTGTCGTCATGGGTGCCTGCCACTCCGGGGAACGTGCGATCAAGCTGCGGAACCTAGGCGAGGTGCCGGGCGACGATATCTTCGGTCTGCAGTCCGCCTTGTTCAAAGCCGGCGTACGCGCTATGGTGGGGGCACTCTGGATTGTGGAGACCAGGAGCGCTTCGGCAATGGTGCGCGGCTTTCATAAGCACTTTGCCGCGGGCGAGACCGTGGAGGAAGCGCTTCAATCCGCTCTCAAGGACTACCTCGCTGATGGCTCCTATCCGCGCGACGCGTACTACTGGGCTCCGTTCTTCGTTTCATCACTTGGCCGCAGGCAAACAGGAGTTGCATCATGGCAGAACTGACATTGCACTTTGAAGCAGGAGCGGGCACCGACATCGATGCCGCCGCCGCCGCGCTTGAGGAGCAGCTCAAGACGGTGTCCGGTGTGGACGCAGCACAGACGACGCCGCAACGTTTCCAGGCAATCGGCCCGGCGGAGATCATCAGCGCGCTTACCCTTGCCACCGAAATTGCACAGAACTCTGCGATGTTTCTGAAGGCGATCGACGCCGTGATCGAGGCCTGGAAGAAGGTCAAGCTGCATTTTCCCAAGCTGCACGCGCCTAAGATTGAGGTTGGGCTGGATCAGGTTCCGCTGGATGAGTTGACGGACGCCCATCGCGCTGAACTGGCAGCCCAATAGCTGGCCACCGCATTTATGTTTAGAGACTTTATGATTCGCTCGAAGTACGTTTGGCTTGCTGCCGCGATGCTGCTTCTGGTGCAAGCAACGCTGGCGCTGACCATCGTGCATCGAGAATCGCTCACGTTTGATGAAGACGATCACATGTTCGCCGGCTACATGATGTGGAAGACGGCGGATTATGGGTTAAATCCTGAGCACCCGCCGTTGGTCAAGCTCCTTGCGACCGTTCCCATCCTCCGGGATCAGCTGTGGGTGCCGCCTCCGATGGACCATCGGTCGTTCAAAGAGGAAGCGTACCTCAATGGCCGCGATTGGCTTGCGCGCAACGACGGGGACAGACAGCATCTTGTCTTCAGGATGCGGGCCAGTGCGGAGCTGCTTGCCCTGGGGCTGTGCCTGCTGGTGTTTCTGGCGGCTCGGGAGTGGTTCGGGGACGCGGCCGGCCTGGTGACGCTTACGCTGGTGGTCTTCGATCCCAACGTTCTTGCCCACTCTGCCCTGGTGACCACGGACATCGGCATCTCCTGCTTTTTTGTTGCGGCAGTCTGGACCTTCTATCGCTACACTACCCGGCCAACGCCTCTGCGCCTGGTGGTGGCCGGCGTGGCCACAGGTCTGCTGTTGGCGACCAAGCACTCCGGTATCCTGATCGGCCCCATGTTCGTCGTGCTGATGGCATGGGAGGTGTTCACGGCTCCGCGTGCAGAGCGCAAACGAACAGCGCTTCGTCTCACCGGCGCATTCTTCGCCATCGTCGTTCTCAGCATCGTGGTGCTTTGGTCGTTTTACGGCTTCCGCTATGCCGCGCGTCCTGCCGGTATGACGCTCAGCACCACGGTTGCGGGCTACGCGGCGCCTCTGCCGCACTTGGAAGCGGCCGGCGTGCTCGCCGTAAGTCGTCTTCGCCTTCTACCCGAGTCGTATCTGGTCGGACTGATCGACGTGAAGCGCATGGCGGAAGCGTACCCCACCTTCCTTCTCGGCAAGGTGTACTCGCACGGCCAGTGGGACTACTTCCCTTTTGTGATCCTGATCAAGTCCACGCTTGGACTGCTTGTTCTGCTCGTTCTTGCCACCTTCGCGATGGTGACAGGCCGTCTCGCAGGACGGCGTGAACTGACGTACGCTCTGACCCCGGCCCTCGTTTACCTGGCGGTGGCGATGGCCTCGGGCATGAACATCGGGGCGCGGCACCTTCTGCCGATGTACGCCTTCGTCATCATCTTCGCCGCTGCCGGTGCCGTCACGCTGGCTGCCAGGAGTCGTCGATGGGCAATGGTCTGTTCTGCGCTCGTTGTGGCTCACATCGTCTCCAGCCTCGTGGTGTTTCCGAATGAGATCGCTTACGCCAACGAAGCGTGGGGTGGCCCAAAAAACGTGCACACTCTGCTGAGCGACGCCAACGTCGATTGGGGTCAACAGCTCTATCAGGTGAAGCAGTGGCAGGATCTCCACCCTGGTCAGGAGTGCTGGTTCGCGTACTTCCCGCGGCCTGAGATCGATCCCGGCGTCTACGGGATTCGCTGTCATGCACTTCCGACCGTCGACACACAGTGGCTCGGCGGTGCGGAGATCATTCCTCCCCGCATCGCGGGAGCCGTTCTTATCAGTGCCGGAGACCTCAGTGGATGTGAGTCGCCCAGCGCGGAGGACAACCCGTATCGATCCTTCCAGTCGCTTCACCCGGACCAGACGATCGACCATGCCGTCTTTGTGTACCAGGGCACCTTTGCCGTGCCGGAGGTCGCCGCCGTATCGCGCGCACAGCAGAGCCTAAGGCTGTTGATGGCAAAGCAACCGGAACCCGCACTGGCTCTGGCCCGCGATGCTGTCGCGATCGCACCCGGCAACCTCTACAGCCAAACGATGCTGGGCAACGCCGCCGCAGCAAACGGGGAGAAACAGGTAGCCGCGACTGCATGGCAGGCAGCGATCGAGATCGCCCAGCATCTGGAACCCGACGCGCAGGGAAGCTATCTTCCGGATCTCGAAGCCAACATGAAGCGTTTAGCGGCCGGTCACTGACCGTTGCCCTGAAGCACACGCACCTAACGGACACGGGATACAGGATCAAGCGCAGTAAGCTTACGCGACGGGCAGGCTGAAGGTGAAGACCGAGCCGTACTCCAGCTGGCTCGTCACGGTCAAGGTGCCTCGATGCGACTCCACAATGGCTCGACTGATCGCCAGCCCCATGCCGGTGCCCGAGGTGGTGCCGCTGTGCACACGCGAACGATACAGCCGGTCGAAGATCAAGCCCTGTTCGGCGGGATCGATGCCCACGCCGCGGTCTGCCACACTGGTCAGAACAAAGCCATCCCGCTGCTCCGCGGAGATGAAGATCGGCGAGCCAGCTGGTGAATATTTGGCCGCGTTGTCAAGCAGATTGCACAGCACCTTGCCGACCATCTCGGGATCCCCGGCGACCTTGGGCAGGTTCTCCGGCATCCGGACGCTCAAAGGATGGCTGCTGGCCACCCACGCGCAGCTCTCGCGCGCCTGCTCGACCAGGTCTCCGAGGTCCACGGGGGCAAAGTTCATGTGCACCTCCTGCGCTTCGAGCTGGGCCATCTCCACGGCCTCGCCTACCAGTCTGTTCAGGCGGTCGGCCTCCTCGTCCACAATGGTCAACAGCTCGCGCCGGTCCTCTGCGTTCACGTTTTCGCTCGCCAGCAGCGTGCTTGCGGCTCCCTTGATGGAGGTCAGGGGGGTTCGCAGCTCATGCGTGATGGAGTCGAGGATCAGGGTACGCAACCGCTCGCTCTCCTTGCTGGCCTCGTTCTTCGCCACATCCTCCAGCGCCTGCGCCCGATCCAGCGCAATCGACACCAGGCCCCCGATCGCCTGAAAGCTCTCCGAGGAAAGACACGAGCCCTGCAGCACCAGCAGGCCGCGTGGCCGCACCCCGGCGCGTAGTGGTATGCGCGCTTCCTCGCCGGGCGTGATCTCAGGTCCGGTGAGATGCAGCGCGAGCTGCCGGAAGTGCGGCACTTCCACGCCGACACCTGGTGCAGTCCGGCCTGATAGATGCGGTCGCCTTCGAGCAGATAGAGCACCACCGTCTCGCCACGGGCGGCACTGTTGATCAACTCCGGCAGCACATGCACCAGCTCACCGACGTTCTCGGTCTGCAGCAGATCGCGGCTCAGGGTGAACAGGACCTCGACCTCGCGCTGCCGCGTGCGCGCCTCTTCGGCCTCATCCCGCACGCGCTGCGAAAGCCGGCTGCCCACAATACTGGTGGTAACGAAGGCCAGCAGCGCCAGCCAGTTCTGCGGATCTGCGATGGTGAAGGTGCCGATCGGGGGCAGAAAGAAGTAGTTGTAACAGGCGGCCGCCGCGAGCGAGACCGCCATGGCATAGCGAAGCGAGAATCGCGCCGCCAGCAACAGGATGTACAGCACCAGCGTGAGCGCCACCGTGGTAGGGTTCACATGAAGCCAGCGCCGGTAGACGAGTACAATTCCGGCCAGGGCGCCAAAGGCCACCACCCACCGTGTAGCCGCTACAAACCACCGCGAGTTCATAGGGAGCATTTTACTTCCGTGCCGTCGATGCAAGATTGGAGCCAGAACCCGACCCGGAAGTCGCCTGAAGACTGGCTGCTTGCGAGCGAGACGGAGAAGCAGCGCGGCCGCTTCAAGATCTTCCTGGGCTACGCCCCGGGAGTGGGCAAGACCTTCAGCATGCTGGGCGAAGGCATCCGGCGCCGCAGCCGCGGCGAAGATGTGGTGATCGGCATTGTGGAGACGCACGGACGGAAGGCCACCGCCGGCCTGGCCGCGCAGCTGGAACAGGTGCCCCGTCGCGAACGGGAGTACAAGGGCACGCTGTTTTCAGAGATGGATGTGGACGCCATCCTGGCGCGGGCTCCGCAGGTGGCGTTGATCGATGAGCTCGCGCACACCAACATCGAAGGCAGCCGCTTTGCGAAACGCTACGAGGATGTGCTGCTGCTGCTGGAACATAAGATCGACGTAATCAGCACCATCAACATTCAGCACATCGAGAGTCTGTCTTCGCGCGTGCAGATGCTCACCGGCATCAGTGTGCGCGAACAGGTTCCGGATTGGGTGCTCGATCGCGCCGACGAGATCGTCATCAGTGATGTCACGCCGGAAGCCCTCGTCACTCGCATGCGCCGCGGGGACATTTATCCGCCGGAACGCATCGAACGCTCGCTGGCGAACTTCTTTCGTCGCGGCAACCTCATTGCCCTGCGCGAGATGGCGTTGCAGCGCGTCACCCGAGCCGTCGACCGCACCCTGGACGACTACGTGAAACGCAAGCGGCTTGGTTCGCACTGGGCCGTGGCGGAGAAGGTCGCCGTGTGCGTCAACGCCAACGCCCAGGCACGCGACCTCATCGCCCGCGGGGCGCGACTCTCTGAAGCGCTGGACGCCGAGTTGTACGTTTTGCACGTAACGCGTGACCGTGACCAGGCGCCGGAACGCCGCCGCGCGCTGGAAGCAGCCTTGCAACTGGCGCGCAACCTCGGCGCACAGCTGATCACGCTGAACGGCAAAGACACCGCACGCACCACGGCCTCCTTCATTCGCGAGCACCGCATCACGCAAGCCATCGTCGGCCGCTCCGCCACGCATGGGTTGCGTTCCTACCTGTACTACTTCGCGCTGCAGAAGTTTATGGCGGAGGCGCCCCACGTCGATCTGCACATCGTGACCGAGGAGTCTCATTGAAGCGCATTCTTGTTGTGGACGACGAACGCCAGATCACCCGCATGCTGCGCACCGCGCTACAGAGCAGCGGCTACGAGGTCACGGTGGCCAACCATGGCTTCGAAGCGCTGGAGCGCATCCGCGAACAGCCGCCCGATCTCATCATCACCGATCTGGCCATGCCGGACTTGAACGGGGTGGAGCTCACGCAGACGGTGCGCCGCTCCTCGGAGACACCCATCATTGTGCTCAGCGTGCGCGACAGCGAAGAGATGAAGGTGCGCGCGCTCGATGGCGGCGCGGACGATTACATCACGAAGCCCTTTAACATGCCCGAACTGCTGGCCCGCGTGCGCGCGCACCTTCGCCGCATGCCCAACGGCAAGCAGGCGACTCACCTGGAGGCCGGTGACTTCATCCTCGACACGGAACTGCACTCCGTGGAGCGTCGCGGTCAGCGTCTTCACCTTACGCCCAAGGAGTTCGATCTGCTGCTCTACTTCATGCGCAATCCGCATCGCGTCCTCACGCACAAGGTGCTGCTGCGCGCCATCTGGGGCCTCGCCGGCGAAGATCAACCGGAGTACCTGCGCGTGCTGATCGCGCAGCTTCGCAAGAAGATCGAACGGCTGCAGGAGGCCCGCTACATCCACAGTGAACCCTGGGTGGGGTATCGCTTTGAACCCGCCGGGGCAGTCGTCATCACTCCGGAACTTACGGGTTCTTAACGGCTAGTTAACGTGCTGAAGTCGAACCTGGCGCTGGATGATCTTCAGCATCAAGGGAGCTGAAACTCCCACGGCGCACCGCGGCGAGTTACGGCGTAGGCGTCGCGCCTTCAGCCTTCCTCCGCAGCGAGCTGTTTGCGCCCCCAAAGCCGGCGCAGACGCCACTGTGCCTCGCGGACCACGGCCGCGAAGAGCCCTTTGCACTTGCTGCGAACGTCATCGTTCCAGGCGGGTGCCAAAAAGGCCTTGACCGCGGCTCTTCGTGAACCGGCGAAGTCGCCTGCTTGACGCAGGTGGTAGGCCAGCGCCTCGTATCGTTTGCCCTTTTCGAAGCGGACCAAGCGCTTGTACTGCGCGGGAACCGTGGTCTCAAGCCGGTTGTAGAAGTCGGCGTCCGATTGATACCAGCGTTGCGTCCCCTGTCCCCAGAACGCGCTGGTGGCGTTCAGGGTGTAGTCCGCCATGATGCGGTCCAGCAGCAGGATGTCGCCGCGGAGTGCGCCCGCAATGTGCAGCGGCCAGTCGGTTACCGGTGACACCTCGAAGTACCAGGCCGGCAATTCCCGGTGCAGTCCGCTGCGAAACATCACCGAGGGTGAAGGCAGGAAGTTCCGGTGCAGGATCTCCCGCAGCCCATGCCGGCCTGCGGGGAGCTCCGGAAACCGCTCGCGCTTGACCTCACCGTTCGAGCCTCGTGTGACCCAGCGCACATAGTGGCCGCAAACCGCGACATCGGCGTGCTGTTCCATTGCCTGGACCTGCACCTCCAGCTTCTCCGGATCGGTCCAGTAGTCATCTGCATCGAGCCAGGCGGTATAGCGGCCGCGTGCGCGTTCAAAGGCGTCGTAGTAGTTCCGTTGCGTGCCTACGTTTTGGTCGCGATCGAGAATACGGAGCAGATCGGGGTAACGCCGCTCGTAGTCCCGCGCAACCGCCACCGTGCCGTCCTGGGAGCAATCGTCGGCGAGCACGACCTCCACCGGGAAGGACGTGCGCTGGTCGAGCACGCCCTCCAGCGCCTGGCCAAGCCATCGCTCGGAGTTGTAGCTGGTGATCACGACGCTGACCAGCGGCTCGCCTTCGGTTCCCGATTGCACGCCGTAGCGGGACCGCAGGGAGTCGTTTGCGAGTTCAGGAGGGTTAGCGGGCAAGGGGCAGCAACTCCCTGTACATGGCGACGGCGTTCCGGGCGAAGACCTCGGTGCTGAAGGCTCCGCGGCAGTGCGCCAGTGCGGCACGCCCGATGCGCATGGCCTCCGTCGGGTTCTCAAGGCAGCTCAGGATCAACGCCGCGAGCTCTTGGCTGTTCCCATGCGCGTGCAGGAAGCCGGTAACCCCGTGGGTGATCACCTCCGGGATGCCGTCCACGGCGGTAGCGATCACGGGTTTGCCCATGCCCATGGCTTCAAGAATGGAGAGCGGAAGGCCCTCGCGGTGCGTACACAGCACAAAGACGTCCAGCGCCGCGACGATCTCCGGCACATCGGAGCGGAAGCCGGTAAAGAGAAAGCGATCCTCGATGCCGCGTTCGGCCAGCCGCGCGCGCACATGGGCGAAGTGCTGCCGGTTCAGCTCCACCGCGGAGTGATCGCCGACGACCACAAAGCGGGCGTCCGGGCGTTGCGCCAGCACGAGGGCCGCAGCGTCCACCAGCGTGTCGTAGTCCTTCTGCGGATTGATGCGCGCGACCATGCCGACCAGGGGAGCGTCAGGCGGCAGGCCGAGCTGCGCTCTGGGCGTGGTGTGGCGGTCGGGGAGCGTGATGCCGTCGTAGAGGATGCGGGCCTTGCGATCGCCGACCCTGAGGGCAAACTGCCGGCGGCTATCGCGGGAGACGAAGATGTACCGGCTCACGGGCAGAAAGGTGAGGCGGTCGCGCAGGCTGAGCGTCGGGAACCGGGAGCGGACGTGCGAGATGAGCGGCCTGCGGGCGAGCAGCGCGGCGAGGCTGTTGTGGTACACGGCCTTGATCTCCGAGCAGTGGATCAGGTCGACCCCCTGCCGGATGAGATCGCGGGCGAGGGCCTGCGACTGGCGGTAGAAAGCCGCGAAGTGGCGCAGCGACGGCGTGGGTGGGGTGTAGCAGGCGACCTCGGCGCCGGCTTCGCGGCAGGCGGCCTGGAGCTCCGGCGTATCGGGGAGGCAGAAGGCCACGTGGCGGAACTCGGGCTCCGTGGCGCGGATCAGGCGCAGCGTGGCGACCTCGACCCCGCCGATGGCGGGCCAGGGAAGCAGATGCGCGATGGTGGGCTTCGTGGGCAAATCGACACCAGAATAGACCGCCGGCGCGGTCCGCGAGGCCTCCCTGGAACCTAAGTTGTAGGGCTCCGCGCGCCGCTGCCCGCGTTCGGCACTCCCCAGCTCCGGATCTCTGCTCTTCCTGCCGCGCAGGAGCGGCATCCAACCGAGACATGGCAGACATCGCGTTGCAGGGCGGCAGTGAGGGATCGGTGGAGTTTGACGAGTCGGCGGCCTCAGGCGCGGTGGAGAGCCGGCTCAGTGTGCTGCGCACCCTGGTCGAGGACCTGAACAACTCCGGCGAGACGCGCTTCACCCGCGACATCACTGTGGACGGCAGGATCTGGCGGGTGGCCGTAGAACAGCTGCCCGGCTAACGGTGAGCACGCAGCACGGAACAGGCCGGACCTCGGACGCATAAGGTAGAGGCTGTTTCCGGCGGGGCAGTTTGAGGCGTTCTATGTAGAGGACATGAAGCCGATCCACAACAAGGATGAGGGCTTGTTTGCCCAGGAGGCCGGGGACGGCTCGGCGGCGTACAAGGAGTCGCGCACGGCACGGCGGTGCTGGTGAAGGCGCATTTAGGTGGCTGAATACGCTGTAGTGGCTGTGTTCAGGCGGAAGTGGCGGTGTGTAGGAAGGCAGGTCCGTCGTTCCGCTGCGCTGCACTCCAGCCTTCGGCAGAGCAGAATCCCACCCATGCGCGATGAAACCTGCGCATGAGTGGGGCACCCGGCTGAATACGCCGTAGTGGTGATTGGTTATGCTGTGGTGTCATTGATTACGCGTGCTGTGGTGTCATCGATTACACGGTGGAGGAGGGGCATGTGCCCCGGGTGTATTGTTCGGGTATGGATTACTCGGGGATCATCACGATGGAGGCGGGGAAGCGCAGCGGGAAACCATGTATTCGCGGATTGCGGATCACCGTGGCGGATGTGCTGGGCTACCTAGCCGCCGGAATGACGCATGAGGAGATCCTGCGTGACTTCCCCTACCTGACGGAGGAAGATATTCTTGCCAGCCTTGCGTTTGCGGCGGACCGTGAACGCAAGCTGGAGACGATGGTGGCGTGAAGCTACTATTGGATGAGAACCTCTCGCCACGGCTGGTGAGTATGGTGGCTGACCTGTTTCCGGGCTCTGCTCATGTCCACGATGTGGGGTTGGGCGGGGAGGATGATAGTGCGGTGTGGAGCTACGCCAAAACGCACGGCTTCGCGATCGTGTCCAAGGATTCGGATTTCATGGAGCGCAGTGTTCTAGAGGGGTACCCGCCGAAGGTGATCTGGGTAAGGCTCGGGAACTGCTCCACCTCGCAGATCGAGGAGTTGGTTCGGTCAAGTTTTGGGACGATCCGAGGTTTTCTTGAGGCGGTGGAGGGGACCTGCCTGCTACTAGGGTGAGGGGCTCGGCAAAGGTCTGGTCCCGTGAAGCTTGGTGGCGGCACGAAGCAGGGCAAGTCAGTCGTTCTGCTGCGCTGCACTCCAGGCTTCGGCAGAGCGGCATCCCACCCATGCGCGATGAGGCCTGCGCATGAGTGGGGCACCCGGCACCCGGCGTCTGCTAGATGGGTGGGCCACCTGCCCAAGAATAAAGTTCTTGACAGAAATCATGAAAGTTCTAAAATGCTTTTAGGTATTCCGGGTAAGCGAAAAGGGCCGCTACGCGGCCCTTTTCGTCTCGGATAGTGACCTAACGTTCGGAGACCCGCTCCGTGATCACTTCTGTGTGTTTAGGTGCAGTCCTGCTTGCCGTACGCTTCCGAGCAAAACTGGCTGCGTTTTTAGATAAGCCTTTGGTCATCTGTTTCCGGAGTCGCGCATCTAGTCGGGGATTTCGGGAGAGGTAAGAGAGAATTGCTGCGTCTTTGAACGAGATTGGTGCCATGTGCTCTCCGTGTCCTTCAGATGGGGTGTACGGCAGAAAGCGTTGGATACGCACTCCAACCATTATCGCCTCTACCATCTGCAGTCCATTCTGTATCGTAGTCGACGGAAATGTTCAATAGCAAACTAGCGGCATCATCTGGCAGCGTGAGTTCCCTGCTCCCGGTATTTCGAGAGTCACGCCACAGAGCGACAACCCCGGGCTTGCCCGAGGTCCCGTCAGACTTCCGAGAAAGCCGCGCCATTCCTGCACTTGTGACGGTCAGGACTGATGAACCCGGATCATCGGCAAAGGCGCCAGCGTAACGACCGGGCCATCTTCCAATCAACTGAGGCCCATCGCTCAGCAGGGCGACTATCAAGTTTGGCCCGACGCTTCTGAGAACATCACCAACAGGATCCGGTCGTGCGAGGTCCTCGCAGATGAGCATTGAGAGACAAAGCCACTTTCGGATTGTGGCGAATGCGAGTGTCCTATCACCAATCTCTATATGCTCCCACCAGCTTGCTGACGGATGGAGCTTAGAGCTTAGGTCATATTGATGTATCTGTGAGGAGTTCAGCTTCCATCGATGGTGTTTATCTTGGCGGAAGCTAGCTGGAGTAACTTTGCCGTCGATTTTAATCGCAACATCCCACAGCGCGTAATTCTTCCCACATTTGTGCTCATTGGTAGCGGTCTTGCCTACCCCTGCTATGAGGAACCTTTCCGTTGTAACGAACGCTTTAGATAGTGCTGAGTATTCCCGCTTGGACATAGCCAATTCAGGGAAAATGATTCCATGGACCGGACCGCATTCTGCCTCCGCCTTTTCTATCAGCTTACGCACAAAAGGCACTGTCGGTCCTGGGCCAGCCCTGTAGGTGAACAGGCCGTGTGACCGAGCGGAAACGCGATCCCCTAAGCAGCTTCTTGAAGGAGAAAACTGTTTCGGTTCAACCTTGAAAGGCCAAGGAATCACCAACAAATTGAAGCTCAAGTCGTCGTTCTTCGGGCAAGCGTTCAACCAGTGTGGTCTGACCGATGGCGCGGGACAGTATGCAAGATGATGAGACAATGAGCGAATTGTTAACCCGTTTTGGGCCGTATGCATCTTGGGCAAAACAATCGCTTTGGATGGATGGATTGCTGCGCAGAGTGTAGAGCAGATCCCGTTGAAGAAGGGTTGAAATGTAAGGAATTGACGCCGCGATCAACGAACGCCTGTCCTCCAGTCGTGTCGCTGCGGTCAATAGAATCGGGGGGGGTCGAATCCAATATTTCCCGATGCCGCATCCGCTGTAGATAAGAGGTTGAGCAGCGCACCACAGCATTCGTCGCTTTCGCTCACCTGAGTTATCGGAAGGCCTGCGTGCCTCATTAGTTGCTTCCACCACTTGATCAATTGCTTTGGCAGCGGGGAATCTGTCATAGCAGTCTCGTGCCAAGCGGTCCCAAGTTCCCGGATTGCCTCCTCACGTTGTGCGCTAGTCTGGGTAGCCGACCGATGGACTGGGGCGTCCGATGTGATACGAGAATATGCCCCGGAGCTATGTAAGACCGAGGCGCAGAGACAGAAAACGTCGGGTGGCCATCGTGGCATATGAACGGACGATAGGTTTGGGAGCAGGAAGCGCAACCGGTCCCGCACGGTTTCCGGAGGAAACGTCTCTGATTCGCTATCTGGAGG
>CAXTWN010000033.1:0-24617 GCA_964248055.1 uncultured Acidobacteriaceae bacterium
GAACGGTCTGCTCCAGTCCCCACGGCTGTTTACGGCCGATCCCACCCCGCTCTCCGTCGCGCTGGTGATCGACCAGAGCGTCACCTTCGACACCATGGAGAAGATCAACGCCTCGCTGACCGCGCTGCAGAACGCCTTTACCCCCTACGACGAGGTGGCGATCTACACCTACAACAACGGCGTCAAGGAGCAGACCTCCTTCAGCGGCGCCCAAAGCGCCCGCATCACCTTTGCGCTGGAGAACTCCAAGGGCAAAGGCCGCGAACCGCTGATGCCGCTGGGCGGGCCGTTGGCCCAGACCACGGTGAAGAACAACCAGGGCATCGATCCCAACACCAACGGCAACAACAACACAACCCTGACGCAAGGGCAGAACGCCCCGCGCGAGTTCCACACCCTGAACGACGCCATCCTGACCGCCGCCGTGCAGGTCGCCAAGGCCGGGCGCAATCGCCGGCGCGTGATCTATGTGATCTCCGACGGTCGGGAGTACGGCTCCCAGGCCAAGGAAACTGAGGTAATCCACTTTCTGCAGCAGAACAACATTGCGGTCTATGCCACGCTGGTCGGCGACGCCTCCGTACCCGGTGAGGGCTTTCTCGACAAGCTGCACATTCCGCTGCAGATGCGCGATAACGTGCTGCCCCGCTATGTGGCCGCGACCGGCGGCGACTACGCCGGGGCCTTTCGGCCGCGTGCTATCGAAGACAGCTTCACCCATCTGGCCGAAGAGGTCCGCGGGGCGTATGTGGTCGGCTACTACAGCCATGAGCCCTTCATCGATGGGAAGTACCGGTCCACCGAGGTGCGCGTGATGCGGCCGAATCTCCAGGTGAGCGCCGAAAAGGGCTACTTCCCGCGCGCAGATTCCACTCCGCCTGTTCCCGCCACCCGGCCCGGCACCTCCGGCGCCTCGACGTCGACGGCAACCACCGGGGCCGGTTCGCCCACCACTCCCTAGCCTGCGCCTGTGACGCTCGGATTGGCTTCGCCGGCGATGGCGAGTGCGGCGCTGGCGCTGCTGTCGGCCGCCTCCTGGGGCGGCGGCGACTTCGCTGGAGGCATGGGCGTCAAGGCCACCGGCGGTTCGACCACCGGCGCGCTCCGCCTGGTCGTCGCCGCGCATGCGATCAGCATCGCGGTGCTGTTCGCGATTCTGTCCTTCCGGCACGCGGCCTGGCCCAGCGGAGCACCGCTGATCTGGGGCCTCGCCTCAGGACTCGCCGCCGGCCTGTCGCTGTCCGCGTTCTACCTGGCCCTGGCGCGCGGGGCCATGGGCGCCTCCGCCGCCGTCAGCGGGCTGCTGGCGGCCGCCATTCCGGCCGTGGTCTCGCTCTGGCTTCAGGGCGCGCCCGGCCTGCTGACCCTCTTCGGCTTCGGGTGCGCCGCCGCCGCCATCTGGTTGATCGCCGCGACCTCAGCCGGTCCTAAAGAGGCCTTAGCAGCTCCCCAAGACGCTTCCGCAGCGCCTCGAACCGGCACTCTCGGCCTCGCCGTCATCGGAGGCGTCGGCTTCGGGTTCTACTTTGTCGCGCTGCGTTTCTCGAACTCGCTGGGCGTCCTGGAACCCATGGCGCTCGCACGCACCGGCAGCCTGGTCACCTGCTTGCTGCTCCTCGCTCTGTTGCGAACCCGGCGCTCTGCGAGCACTCCGGAGGCAGTCGGCCCCTGGCTCAGCCGGTCGGCATGGCTGTGGGCCGTGGGCGTCGCCGTGCTCGATACCGGCGGCAATCTGCTGTTTATCGCGGCGACGCGTGCCGGACGCCTGGACATCGCGGCGGTTCTGGCCTCGCTCTACCCTGCCTCGACCATCCTGCTCGCGGCCTTTCTGCTCCATGAGCGGCCCAGCCGGCTGCAGTTTGTGGGCATGGCCGTGGCGATCCTCGCGGTGGTCCTGATCACCCTCAGTGCATCGGCACCGTAACCCGCCGCGCTATGCCCCGCTGTTCGGCGTGACCTCGACCGCCGGATCAACCGGCTCCGGGTCTGCACGCTTGGCCGTCTTCTTCGCCACGCTCTTGGCCGTGTCCTGGGTCAGATCGATGCCGCTGGGGTCGAAGCTCGGCGCCGGATACTTCAGCCTCATCTCCCGCATCGTCTCTACCAGCAGCGCCGAGATTGGCACGTTGCGGTACCACTTGTGATCTGCGGGGATGATGAACCACGGCGCATGTCTGTGGCTGGTGGTCTCGAAGATCTCCTCGTAGGCGTCCATATACGCGCCCCAGTACTGGCGCTCCGCAAAGTCGGCCGGCGAAAGCTTCCAGTGCTTGTCCGGCGTATCGATGCGCGCCTGCAGCCGCCGCGTCTGTTCGGCGTGGGAGATGTGCAGAAAGAACTTGAGGATCACGACATCGTTGTCCGTGAGCGTCTTCTCCCACGCATTGATGTCTTCCAGATGCCGCTGCACCTCCTTGGCGGAGAGCTTGCCATGCACTCTCGGCCAAAGGACATCCTCATAGTGCGATCGGATGAAGATGCCGATCATGCCCCGCGGGGGCACCTCCGCGTGGCAGCGCCAGAGAAAGTCGTGGCGCGCCTCCAGCGCGGTGGGCACCTTGAACGCCGCGACCTGACAGCCCTGCGGGTTGATCCCCGAAAAGATGTGCCGGATGGTGCCGTCCTTGCCGGCGGTGTCCATCCCCTGCAGCACGACCAGCAGCGCCTTGCTCTGGGAGGCGTACAGCACCTCCTGCAGCTCGTCCAGCTGCTTCTGGTACTTGGCAAGGAGCGCGTCCGCGGCGTCGCTGTCTTGTACGCCGCCGGTCTCGTCCGTCGGCCACTTGTTCAGTCTGACCTTGCTGCCCGGCTTCACCAGGTACGGCGATCTCAGCTTCATCGGCAGCCTCCTCTTGAACCTCAATAGCACAGGGCGCCGCAGCAGCAGCGCTCGCCGCGCAGATCGACCCGGCGTTAGACCGTGGTGGTGCTCTTGGTCGCCTCGTCGGCTTTGGGCGTCACGATGTGGGCGGTCTCGCCCGGCTTGGTGGACGCGTTGGGCTCGTCGGTAATGCCCTTCATGCCTTCCTTGAAGCCCTTCAGCCCTTCGCCCAGGCCCTTGCCAAGCTCCGGCAGCTTTTTGCCGCCAAAGAAAATGATCGCCACAACGGCAAGTAACATCAGGTGGGTCGGTGTGAGTAGTTCGCCCATGACTTCGTCTCCTGCTGCGGGCCGGATACAGATCCGCACAGCACTCACCATTTTCGCACGGCCGCAACTGCGCAGGGTCGACCTCCTTTCGCCTGGTCGTAGTCAGCGCTCACCGCGACCGTCTCCTGCATGCACGTTCCGCCCCGGAGCGCAGCCGTTCTGCCCGGAGACCCGGACCGTATATCCTGAACAGGTTGCGCGCCGCCCGGCGTGCCACGCAGGCACCCCCGGGTTATCCGGCGGCACGCCTCACGAGGAAGATGTTGCAAAAGAACCGCAGTCTGCTCTCCCCGGCCGCAAGCCTCCGCTTTGTCCTCTGCGCCCTGGCGTTGCTCCCCGGGATCGCCTTCGCTCAGAGCTCCAGCTCGACCACCCCGCAGCCCGGGGACCCCGGCCAGCCCTCGCAGACCGGCACCACGGCCGCGCCCGGCACCGCGCCCATCCGCTCCCGCGCGGTGGCCACCCAGATCACGCCGCAGCGGGTCACCACCTACGACGAGAAGTTCGAGCTCTTCGGCGGCCTCAGCTTCATGAACGGTCAGGCCGGCCAGAACCTGCCCAAGCGCTACAACATGGGCGGCGGTGAGGTCATGGCGACCTACTGGCTCGGCTCGGCGCGGGTCGCCCATTGGGGCATCGCGGCCGACTACCGCCTCGAGGCCGGCACCACGCCAATCCTGCCGATCGGCGATCAGTTCGGCTTGCATCGCGTGCTGGTATACCAGAACATCCCGTCCGGGGGCGTCCAGTACCGCGGACCCCGGAACCGCTACCTGGCCATCAACTTCCACGCCCTGGCCGGCATCACCCGCGGCACCTTCAACAGCGCCATCGCCGGCTACCCGAAGAACGCCAGCCCGCAGCCCACTGACGCCCTGGTTGGTCTGTATGACAACAGCACCAGCCCCTGGGGCGCGGCCGGCGGCTCCGTCGACTTTAACGCCACCCCCAAGCTCGCCGTGCGCCTCTCGCCCGACATCATCTTCGAGCACTTCGGCACCGAGACGCGCGAGTTCGTCTCGATAGGGGGCGGCGTGGTCTACCGCTTCGGCAAACGCCGCTAATCTCGCTGCTCCCCCACAAGGAGTACGGTACGCTGCGCAACACGGCGTACCCTGCGTACACCGCGTTCGCCGTTGCCTATAGCCTGCCTAGAAGTTCTGCGCCAGGAACTCCGGCGAGACCGGGCTCTCATACACCGAGTAATCCCGCGTAACGACCGTCAGGCCGCTCGGCGACACGAAATAGTTTTTCTTGTCTTCCGCCGGATCGTAGCCGATCACGGTGCCGTCCGGGATGTTCACGTTGCGGTCGATGATGGCGTGCCGAATGCGGCAGTGGCGGCCCACATTCACGTGCGAAAAAATCACGCTGGATTCCACATCCGAGTAGCTGTTCACGCGCACATCGTGGGAAAGCACCGAGTTCCGCACCACCGACCCCGATACGATGCAACCTGCAGAGACTATCGAGTTGATCCCCATGCCCGTGCGTCCCGGCTCGCCGAAGACGAACTTCGCCGGTGGGTACTGGTAGGCCCTGGTGCGCATCGGCCAGCTCTTGTCGTAGAGGTTGAAGGTCGGCACAAAGCTGGCGACGTCCATGTTGGCCTCGTAGTAGGCGTCCAGCGTTCCCACATCGCGCCAGTACAGCGCCTGCTGCTTGTTCTCGTCGACGAAGTTGTAGGCCTGCACCCTGAACCGGCCGAGCAGCTTGGGCAGGATATCGTGCCCGAAGTCGTGCTTGGAGTCGGGATCCTCAGCATCCCGCATCAACTCCGGCAGCAGCACGTCGGTGTTGAAGAGGTAAATGCCCATCGAAGCGTCCACCATCTCCGGGTTGAACGGCGAGCGCAGATCGGTCTGCTTCGGCTTCTCGACAAAGCCCGTCACCTCGCCGTTTTTAGCCACCTGCACCACGCCGAACTGCGAGACCTCTTCCGGCTTGATGGGCAGCGTCGCCAGCGTGACGTCCGCGCCCGAGTCGCAGTGCTGCTGCATCATCAGCGCGTAGTTCATCTTGTAGATGTGGTCGCCGGAGAGGATCAGCACATACTTTGGTTCTTCCGAGCCGATGGAGTAGATGTTCTGAAAGACCGCGTCCGCGGTGCCCTGGTACCAGCTCTTGGAGACGCGCTGCATGGGCGGGAGGATCTCAATGAACTCGCCCAACTCGCTCGCGACGGTGGAGCCCCAGCCTTCGCGGATGTGGCGGTTCAGGCTCAGGGCCTTGTACTGCGTCAGGATGTACACGTGACGCAGGTCGCTGTTGATGCAGTTCGAAAGCGTGATGTCGATGATGCGGTACTGCCCGGCAAACGGAACCGCGGGCTTGGCCCGATCCCGTGTGAGCGGAAACAACCGCTCGCCGGCGCCTCCGGCGAGCAAAACACCCAGCGTGTCTCTCATCGTGCAGGTACCTCGGAGCCCAACTTCCTCTGACGCGAAACCGAGGGTATGGGACGCCCGACTCTAGCACGGCGCACTCAGATTTTGTCAACGCTGCCCAGGTGCCTGACGACTCAATGGTTTACGGCTTGGGACTCCGGTCCCGCTTGGGTGCCTGCTCTCGCTTGGGCTCGGGCTCGGATTCGGCCTCCACGACGTCCTCTTCCGTCGTGATGCGCAGACTTTTCAGAAAGCTCAGGTCGGTGCGCGTGAACGGCCCTTCCACGGTCTCCTCGGGTGTTTCCGTCGCTTCCTCTTCGTCCACCTGGTTCAAGCCGATGGTCGCCTCAAGCATCAGCATGACGTCGAACCCCTGCTCCCGAATCTCACGAACGACGTCCGCAATCTCCTCGGACTCGCTCACCGACTCGTGGATCGCCTCGCCTAGCTTCTGGATGAGATCTTTGACCTTCTGATTCAGCTTCTGATTCAACGCCACCTCCGGGCTACGGGCAAGATTGCGAGTGCCCCACGCATTGGGTCTTCCCGAACATGCTCCGACCGGGAACGGCAGCGGCGGGTCCTATCTCTCTTCAGGGTACGCCCTCGCTCCGCGTCTGCCAAATGCCCAATTTGGGTCGGGCCTGCGGCTTCGGGGGCAGCCGGCGCGCCCTCAAACGCGGGTGTGATGATCGGCCCAGGCCTCTTCCAGCCGATGTGCGAGGTCCTCCACCGGCTGGGCCTGCTGTCTCCGGCTCAACACCAAAAACCCGGCTGCCGCTGCACACAAACCACCGATCGTCCAAATCACCTTCTTCATCGTCATCCTCACCTGCGTTTTTTGACTCATGCACCGCTTGCTGGCGTTGGATGCACCGCGGCGCCCTGACGATGAACGTCCCGTGCGTTCCGGCCAGCCGAGACGTACCCGCAGCCTTTCCCGCTAAACTGAAGCCATGGACAGGGTTCGCCTGGGTCGGGCGCTGGGGTACGGCACGCGTCACGCGGCCAAGACGGTCGCTGCGATCGCCGAAGCCGCGGCCACGCCCTCCTCTTCAGGAGCGGCGTCGGGCAGCGCCGCCCCCAACCCCGCCCGGCAGCCGACGGCCAGTTCCCGCGCCGCCGTTCCTGAAAACCCGAGTTTCGCTGCGCGCAGCACGGTGCGCGGAGGCGCAAAGCAGGTGAAGCGCTCCTTTTGGCAGCCCCTGGCGACCTTCTCCGGCGCGCTCTGGCTGCGGGTCACGGGCGTCTTCTTCGCCTTGCTCGCCTTTACCATGGCCAACGGCGCCTGGCGGCTGCGGGGGCCGCCCCCGCCGCCCAGCCGCACCGCCTTTGGCTCTTCGCGATCTTCGCTCTGCTCTTCGCTTACTTCGCGGTCAGCAGCTTCGTCCGCGCCAGCCTGAAAGAGCGTCGCGCCACCGCTTAGACCCACACTGGGGCACACCGAGTAGACCGCGTACCCTGCGTTTGCCGTTCGTCCTCGCTCGAAACCCGCCTTTGCTACCCTGAGCAGGACGCGCAGCCCGCCTGCCTGACCTCGCCTCTCCGGAAATCACTCATGGCCACCATCGAATCGCTTTCCCTCCTCCGCCGCACCGCCCTCCACGCCACCCACCACAGCCACAAGGCCCGCATGGTCGACTTCGGCGGCTGGGACATGCCTGTGCAGTACGCCGGGCTCGTGCACGAGCACATGGCCGTGCGCACCGGGGTGGGCCTCTTCGACGTCAGCCACATGGGCGATATCCAGCTGCGCGGCCCCAACTCGCTCGCCGCCGTGCAGCGCCTGCTGATGAACGATGCCTCCAGGCTCCAAGTGGGCCAGGCGCACTACTCGGCCATGCTCTACCCCAACGGCACCTTTGTGGATGACGTGGTTCTCCACAAGCTCGGCGAAAACGACTTCCTCATCGTCATCAACGCCGGCACCCGCGAAAAGGACGTCCAGTGGGTGCGGCAGGTGATCGGCGACATGGGCGGCGTGCACATCATGGACGTCAGCGACTACTACACGCAGCTCGCTATCCAGGGCCCCCGCGCCAAGGACACGCTGCAGAAGCTGACCGGCACCGACCTCACCCCGATCAGGAACTACTGGTTCACCTGGGGGCAGGTTGCCGGCTGCTACAACGTGCTGATCGCCCGCACCGGCTACACCGGCGAAGACGGCTTTGAGATCTACATCCCCGCCGATGAGCCCACCAGCTCCCGCGTCTGGGGCGAGGTGCTCGCGGCCGGCGCCGAGTTCGGCATCGTGCCCTGCGGCCTCGGCTCGCGCAACACCCTACGCCTGGAGGCCGCGATGGCGCTCTACGGCCATGAGATCTCCGACGAACTCAATGTCTTTGAAGCCAACCTCGGACGTTATTGCAAGCTGGACAAGGGCACCGACTTCGTCGGCCGTGAGGCACTGCAGAAGATCGTGGATGCAGGCGGCCCCCGGAAGCGCCTCGTCGCCCTGGAGATGCTCGACCGCGGCATCGGCCGCGACGGCTACCCTGTCCTTTCGTCGTCCGGCGAGCGCATCGGCTACATCACTTCCGGCTCCCCGGGGCCGTTCGTGAAGAAGAACATCGCCCTCGCCTATGTACCGATCGCCCACGTCGAACCCGGCACCGAGCTCGCTGTCGAAGTCCGCGGCCTGCCCATCCGCGCCCAGGTCGTCCCCACCCCCTTCTACAAGCGCCCGAAGATCACCACGCCGGTCATCACCGCACCGCTCTCCTGAGCGTGGTAATCGCTAGAATCAGAGGAGTCGCTATGAGCCTCAGCACCGTCCAGGACATCGAACGCGCCATCGCGGCGCTGTCTCCGCAGGAAAGGGAAGAGCTGCTCACCTGGGTGGACCAGCTCTACCCCCAGCCCATAGACGTGCGGTTGAAGGAAGACCTCCGCGCGGGAAGGCTGGACGAGCGGATCGATCGCGCCCTGTCGGACCACCACGCGGGCAGAACCCGTCCTCTGTAGTGGTTCATCATGCGAATGCGGACTTCTGGGTGGATTATGAACGTCTGCCGTCCGCGATCCGTGAACGTGCGGACAAGCAGTTTGCTTTGCTGAAGAGTAACCCGCACCATCCTTCCCTCCACTTCAAGAAGCTCGGCGAGCGAAACGGACGCGAAGTCTGGTCGGCGAGAGTGACGCTGAGATACCGTGCCTTAGCAATCAAACTGAACGATGAGTATCTCTGGTTTTGGATCGGGGAGCACGCTGCATATGATTCCCTGATCTAGGTCTCCGGCCCGTTTTGCGCCCTGTGAAGCGTCTCCCCTCGGGTGTGCTCCGTTTCCTCTACAATCAGCTTCGGAGACCCAGAAACGCATGCCCTACCCCGAGAAGTACCGCTACGCCAAGAGCCACGAATGGCTGCAGCTGGACGGCGAAAACGGCACCGTCGGCATCACCGACTACGCGCAGCACTCGCTCGGCGACATCGTCTTCGTCGAACTGCCCAAGGTGGGACAGAACGTTGAGGCCGGATCCACCTTCGGCTCGGTGGAAAGCGTAAAAGCCGTCAGCGATCTCTATGCGCCCATTTCCGGCACTGTGACCGAGGTGAACGAAGCCCTGAACGGCGCCCCGGAGACCCTGAACAGCGACGCCAACGGCACCTGGATCCTGAAGCTCACGGTCACCAACACCGACGAGGCAGACGCCCTGCTCTCCGCCGCCGACTACGAGACGTTCGTCGCCGAAGAGACCGGTCATTGAGGCAGGGTTAAACATGGATCGCGCGCAACTCATCATCGCCCTCCTCACCGCCCTCACGCCAACTGTGGCCATCTTCCTTGCCACTCTGGTGCAAAGGCAAGATGTCCGAGATCTGCGGTCAGAGATGATCGCTCTTTGGAACCAGGTTCATGCCGATCTGCTCATGATTCATGAGCGCGTCGCCAAAGTGGAAGCCAGGCAGAGCTAACGATGCGCTATCTCCCCAAATCGCCCACCGACCGCGAAGAGATGCTCGCCGAGATCGGCGCCTCCTCCATCGACGACCTCTTCGCCAGCGTGCCCGCGGAGTTCCGCCTCACCCGCGACCTGGAGATCCCGCGCCAGCACGGAGAGTCCGAGGTCCTCGACCGCTTCCGCGCCTTTGCCGCCAACCTCGCCTCGGGCGACGCCAACGAGCTCGCCCGGCTGCCCAGCTCGCAGCGCTTCGCCAGCTTTCTCGGCGCCGGCGCCTATCGCCACTACCGGCCGGTCATCATCGACTCGCTGGTGCAGCGAGGCGAGTTCCTCACCAGCTACACGCCTTACCAGGCCGAGATCGCCCAGGGCACGCTGACGGCTATGTTCGAGTTCCAGACCATGATCTGCGAGCTCACCGGCATGGAGATCGCCAACGCCAGCATGTACGACGGCTCCACCGGCGCCGCCGAGGCCGTGCTGATGGCCTGCCGCGTCACCGGCAAGAGCGGCTGCGCGGTCGCCCGCACCGTGCATCCCGAGTACCGCGAGGTCCTCAAGACCTCCACCCAGCACCAGGGCATCGACATCGCCGAATTTGGCTACGATGCAAGGTCGGGGCGCGTCGATCTTGGCCAGCTCGAGGCCGCAATCACCGCCGACACCGCCGCCGTCCTTATCCAGTCGCCGAACTTCTTCGGCACGCTCGAGGACGTCGCCGCGGTCGCCGAGCTCGTGCACAGCAAGGGCGCGCTGCTGATCGTCTCCATCGCCGAAGCCGTCTCGCTCGGGATCGTCAAGCCTCCCAGGGAGGCCGACATCGTCTCGCTGGAGGCCCAAAGCTTCGGCGTTCCCGTCGGCTTCGGCGGCCCCTACTGCGGGGTCATCGCCTGCAAGGAGAAGTTCCTGCGCCAGATGCCCGGCCGCCTCGTCGGTGAGACCACCGACGTCAACGGCAAGCGCGGATTTGTGCTGACCCTCAGCACCCGCGAGCAGCACATCCGCCGCGAAAAGGCGACCTCCAACATCTGCACCAACCAGGCACTGGTCGCCCTCATGGTCACCATCTTCATGACCGTCTACGGCAAGCAGGGCCTGCGCGAACTCGCCGAGCAAAACCTCGCCAAGGCCGCCTGGCTCCGCAAGCAACTCCTCGGCACCGGCGCCAAGACCCTCTTCGACGGCACACCCCGCTTTCACGAGTTCGTGCTGGATGCCGGCGCACCCGCCGCGGGGATCAACGAGGAGCTTCTCACCAAGAGCATCATAGGCGGCCTGGCGCTCGCGAAGTGGTATCCCGAGCTGGGCGAGAACGCCGCCCTGTGGTGCGCGACCGAGCTCACCACCAGGGCACAGATGGAGACAGCCAGCGAGGTGCTGGCCGGCATGCGGCAAAGCGAGCTCGTCAGCGCGGACTGACCTCCGCCACCACCCGTTTCAAGGAGGACGACCATGAACGACCTTCACGAGTACGCCGTGACCATCACCTGGACCGGCAACACCGGCACGGGCACCACGGGCTACAAGGACTACAGGCGCTCCTTTGAGCTGGAAGCCGAGGGCAAGCACGCCATCGCCGGCTCCTCAGACCCCGCCTTCCGCGGCGATGAGGGTCGCTGGAACCCCGAGCAGCTTCTGGTCGGCGCCCTGAGCTCCTGCCACAAGCTCTGGTTCCTGCACCTCGCTGCCGTCGCCGGCGTCGTGGTCACCGCCTACGTCGACCGCGCCGAAGGCACGATGCGCACCACGCCCGGTGCCGAGACAGGCCGCTTTGAGAGCGTCACCCTGCGTCCCGAGGTCACCCTCTCCGCTGCCTCGGACGCCGGCAAGGTCGCCGCCCTGCACCAGGACGCGCACCGCCGTTGCTTCATCGCCAACTCGGTCAACTTTCCCATCCGCTGTGAGCCCCGTACGCTGCGCGAAGGCGAGCTTGCTCCGGAGCTGGCGGCCAGTGGACGTTAGCGCTCTCGAGGGCCAGGAGCTCACCGCGGTCGAGTTCATCGCCGACTACGTGCGCCTGCGCTTCGACGGCCCCACGCTCACCCTCTACGCCTGGCCGCACGTCCTGCTCGCCGACTTTTCCATCGCCTTTGGGGAGCCCGAGTAC
The DNA here is from genome assembly GCA_964248055.1 of uncultured Acidobacteriaceae bacterium. GTDB lineage: Bacteria > Acidobacteriota > Terriglobia > Terriglobales > Acidobacteriaceae > Granulicella. The sequence goes on from CAXTWN010000033.1 coordinate 11,551, forward strand.
CGCAACGCGCTCTGCGCCCAGATCGGCGAGATGGTCGCCACCGCCAAGCTGGAAGAACTCGACGCCCTGACGGTCGAGTTCGAATCCGGCACCGTGATCGCACTCAGCCTGCGCGAAGAAGACCTCGACGGCCCCGAGGCAGGCAGCTACTCAGCTGACGGTACCGAGCAGGACGCCGAAGAGTTCTAGCTCGTTCATCTGCAGGTTCTGCGCAGCCAGAGTCGCCAGCACGCAGGCGGAATGGCCAGCGCCCAGACAAATCGCCACGCTCAGGCAGATCGCAAGGCCCAGGCAGATCGTCAGCGCCCAGAGAATCTCAGCGCTTAACGCAGAGCCAAAGACGTGTCATCTCGACCGGAGCGAACAGCTTCACCGTTCGCGTAGCGGAGAGACCCCCGCATTTTGCCCGAAGCCCGCACCCCTGATCTCGGAATGCGGCAGCTGTGAGATCTCGCCCGAGATCTCACACCGCTCACGACTCAGTACCGCCGCATGAATGTATCCCTCGCCAGACCCGCCCGGCGCGCCCGCTGCAACACCGCCCGTGCTTCAGTCTCGTCCATCGGACCGCCCAGGCTCACGAAGTACGGCGCCCGGCCGCGCGGGCTGAACACCTCCGGGTGAAATCCTTCGTGCTGTTCCGCCACCCGGTGCGCCTTGGCCCGTGCCTGATCTTCGTAGTTGTAGGTGTAGGCGATCACATACCAGCCCGCTGCGCCATGCGCGGTCCGAGGACGCTCTGCCACCGGCTCCGTCGCAGGCGCTGCGGCCGCAGGCGCCGTCGCGACCGCGGCTGCAGGCGCCGTTGCAACCGCGCTTTGGGGTGCGGAGCTGGAAGCACCCGTCTTCGCAGCCCCACTCTGCACCACCGTAGCCGGGGTCACGGCCGTCGATCTCTCTGACCTGGCGCCCAGGAAGTGCCACGCAAGCAGCGCGATCACCAGGGCCGCGCCGGCACAGAGGGCCCACAGCGTGTTCCTGGACAAGCCCGTACGCTCCGGTTCGGCATAGCGGTCCTGAGCGCGCACCGGGATGGCTGGCTCCGGACGGAAGCTTGCGGCGGAAATCGACGGCACCGCGGCACCGCGACCGTTTCCTTCACCAGCACCGTTGTTCGCCAGCGACGACGCAAAGCCAGCGCCATTGCCGTTGGTGGCCGTCAGATGGCCGTTGCTTGCTGTCCCCGGCGCCGCAACGCCACCTGCGGCCTTCGGCGAAGGGCTTGCCTCCAGGGCCGCCGCAATCTGCTCCAGCGTCCAGCTGCCGTCCAGGGCATGGGCAATCACGCGTTGAAAAGGCTCGGGCACCCGCGTCGCCGGCGTCCACTCCTTTTCCAGCGTCAGGCACTGCAGCAGCAGCACACCCAATGCGTGCACATCGCGCCGGCGCAGATCCGCACAGTCCTCGGCGGTGATGAACTCTCCATCCGCCACACACTCGCGCACACAATCACTGCGCAGCTTGGACACCTCGCCCACCGCGAGCACGTTCGCGGCTTCCACATGCTCGTGGACCAATCCGCTGGTATGCAGCGCAGAAAGCGCAGCCACCACGCTCTTGGCGACCTGCGTGGTCTCGGCTGTGGTCAGCGGACGTTCCTTCAGCACATCCGCAAGGTTGGCGTCGTCCGGCTCCATCAGCGCGTAGGTAAGCGCGATGCCCTCAAACGTGGTCTGGCCGACCTTTTCGATCTCGATGAGATTGCCCTGGTGAACCTCGGCCACCTGCCGCCAGCGCCGCAACTGCTCGTCTTCGTCGTAGTGCGCCTCGGTCAAACGGATCACGGCGGAGTTTCCCGTCGTGTCCGCGGTGGAAAAGAAGCCGTTACGGCCCTCTGAGCGCAGGAGTTTCCCGAGCGTGTACGCCCCGGCAATCGTTCTGCCTTCGTATTCGGTCCAAAGATGCATGTGTGTTCACTCCACTAGCGGTCGTATCAGGAATGCCGAGAGGCTGCGGCGCAGAGGCTCGAGGGAGTTCCGTCTCGGGAGGCGGGTTCGCCTGTTCCTATTGTGAACGAAGCGCAGGGGAAAGTTTTGCGTTGGCCAGCCTGTGGAGATTTACGCAATCACCCGAACCAAGACAGTCACCTGCACCTTGCGACGCTCGTGCTCGCCCGCACCGCGCGCGTCAGACCCGCGGGTGTGAGACCCTTAAAGAGGGTCCACCGCGTGCCCGGCGCGCGCTCCCCAAGGACAACGCATGGCAGATAAGTTCATCGGCACACCCCGCAAGGCGACGACGCACGTCAACCAGAACGAGGACCTGATCTTCGAAAAGAGCTCGCCCGGCAAGAAGGCCTACCGCCTCGCCGAGTTGGACGTGCCACCGGTCGACACAGGCGCTCTGCTCGGGGACGCCCTGCGCACCGACGATCTCGGCGTCATGCCCGAACTAAGCGAGATCGAGATCATTCGCCACTTCACGCGGCTGTCCACCTGGAACTACGCCATCGACCTGGGCATGTATCCCCTGGGCAGCTGCACGATGAAGTACAACGCCCGCATCAACGAGGCCGTGGCCCGCCTGGAAGGCCTAGCCGAAGCTCACCCGTACCAGCCCGAGTCGCTCTCCCAAGGCGCGCTCGGCATCATGAAGCTGCTCTCCGAGTGCCTCATCGAGATCACCGGCATGGACGCCATCACGCTGCAGCCCGCGGCCGGCGCGCACGGCGAGTTCACCGGCATCCTGCTGGCGCGCGCCTATCACCAGAGCCAGGGCAATCCGCGCAAGAAGATCATCGTGCCTGACTCCGCCCACGGTACCAACCCGGCCACCGCCGCCATCTGCGGCTACCAGGTCTCCAACCTCAAATCCAATCATCTGGGCATGGTCGATCTCGCGGCGCTCGAAAAGCTCGTGGACGACGACACGGCTGCGCTCATGCTCACCAATCCGTCGACCATCGGCGTCTTTGAAAGCGACATCCACAAGATCGCCGACATCCTTCACGCCAAGGGCGCCCTGCTGTACATGGACGGCGCCAACATGAACGCCCTGGTCGGCAAGACACGCCCCGGCGACTTCGGCGCGGATGTTATGCACCTGAACCTGCACAAGACCTTCTCCACCCCGCACGGGGGCGGTGGTCCAGGCTCCGGCCCGGTGGCCTGCAAAAAGATCCTGGAGCCCTTCCTGCCCACGCCGGTGGTCAAGACCAACCCGGACGGCTCGCTAGGTCTGGACTTCAACCGGCCCCAATCCGTGGGCCGCGTGCGGGCCTGGTACGGCAACTTCGGCATGTTCATCCGCGCCCTGGCCTACATCCTCGCCAACGGCCCCGACGGGCTCCGCCAGACCACCGAGGATGCGGTACTCAACGCCAACTACCTGCGCGCCAAACTCGAAGGCACCTTTGAGCTGCCCTTCAAGTCCCCTTCCATGCACGAGGTCGTCTTCTCCGACCGGCTGCAGGCCAAAAACGGCGTCAAGACCGGGGACATGGGCAAACGCCTCATCGACTACGGCTTCCACGCCTACACCACCTCGTTCCCGCTCGTGGTGCAGGGCGCGATGATGATCGAGCCGACCGAATCAGAGTCCAGGGAGGAGCTTGATCTGCTGGTCGACGCACTCCAGCAGATCGCCCGCGAGGCCGAGGAGAACCCGGAGCTGGTCACCACCGCCCCGCACAACACCCGGCTGCAGCGCCTGGACGAGACCACCGCCGCCCGCAAGCCCGTGCTCCGCTGGAAGGCGCCACCCGCCTCCAGCCCCGTGCAACCCGATACCGCGGCCAAGGAGTGGTAACTCGGAAGGTCATAATCGACCGGCGCTGAAGCGAGGCCGCGAGTGACGCTGTTTTGCGCCAAAACAGCTCGTTCTCATGCTCCAAGACAAGCCGCCGTCGGCCGCATGCGGAGTCCACCTTGGCGACAAAGGCACACCCCTTGCCGTGCTAGGCTAGAAGTACCGGCCGGAAGCGCCCGTAGCTCAGCTGGATAGAGCAACAGCCTCCGAAGCTGTAGGTCAGACGTTCGAATCGTCTCGGGCGCACCACTTTAGCCGTTCAAGCACACCCATAGTGGAGTGATGTGTGAACGAGCACAATCCGCGGTATGTACCAACCGGAACCCAGGCCGCTGACCGACAGCATGAGCTGGCCGACCTTCAAACCTGTAGGTCAGACGTTCGAATCGTCTCGGACGCACCATCTACGAAGAGCCGTAGAGTCTCCGGACACCATCCACAGCTGGCGTCTCGGTATAACCACAAGGGCGTCATCTCGACCGGAGCGAACAGCCTCTCGTTCGCGTAGCGGAGAGACCCCCGTATTCCGCTCGGAAGCGCACCCCATAACGGGGGACGGCAAAATACGACCCCAACCCGGGCGAGATCAACTCCAGCGATCCACGGCCACCGCCCGCTTGCCCTGTTCACGCATGCTGCGCAACAGCTGCGCGGTCGCCCGGACGGTGTCGGTCCGGTCGCATCCCATCTGCTCGTCGAAGCCGTCGTGAAGCAGGACATTCGCTCCTCTGCCCTGGCGCTCGGTCCGCCGCAGGCCGGCCTCAAGCTTCCGCAGAATGCCGTCCACACCGATTGGCTGCCAGTCGTTCCCTGCCACATTCCACTGCACCGGCTGCAGTCCCAGCGCCCGCGCGCTGCGCAGCACCGCGGGCCGCCGCGCCCCGTACGGCGCGCGGAAGTACCGCACGGGCTCGCCCAGCACGTCCTCCAGCGCGGCGTTGCAGCGGCTGATCTCCTCCTGCACCAGAGAGAGCGGCTTGTTGGCGAGAAAGGGATGCGTCATCGTGTGGTTCCCGATCAGGTGACCCGCGGCCTGCACCTCGCGCACAATGTGTGGCTGCTGCTGGACAAACTTGCCGATCATGAAGAACGTCGCGCGCGCACCGAATCGAGCAAGAACGTCCAGCAACTCCAGTGTGGAGCGCTCGTTGGGACCGTCGTCGAAGGTCAACGCGATCTCGTTCGGGTCCGTCCCGGCGACCAGGGTCTTGCCGAAGAGCTGCGACTCCGGCCGCAGAGACCGCTTCGCGAACACCGCGAGCGTACCGACCGCGATCGCCCCGCCCACCATCAACTTCCCAGAGACGCCGGAGGGCATGACTTCGTCCATAGTGAGGCAGATCTTGCTCAGTCTAGTGTCCAGTGCCCTCGTCAACAACTCACGTTTTGCACGCGGCGGGTCCAACTTCAGGTGTATGGCGTACGGTACGTCGCTATGCGAGGTGATCTCCGCAGCGCTCAGCATCAAGCCTGGCCGTCGCGTGCTCATCTCGCAGCACACCCGCTCGAAAGCCGAGGAACTGGAGCGCTCACACCTTGCGCAACAGCGCAAGCACCTCGTCCACATGCCCCTGGGGCTTGACATTAGGAAAGACGTGCACGAGCCGGCCATCGGACCCGATCACATACGTGGTTCGTTCCACGCCGGTGACCGGCTTACCGTACATGGTCTTCTGCTTGATCAGATCGAAGCGCTGCAGAACGTCCTGGTTGGTATCGGCAAGGAGGGTGTAGGGCAGGCTGTACTTGTCTTTAAACTTCTTCTGCGCCCGCACGGTATCCCGCGAGATCCCAAGCACCACCACGCCCGCAGCCTCGAGCGCGGCGAACTGGTCCCGAAACCCACAGGCTTCGACCGTACAGCCCGGAGTATCCGCCTTCGGAAAGAAGAACAAGACCACAGGCTTGCCCAGGAGGTCCGAGAGCGTGACCGGCAATCCGTCCTGGTCAGGCAACGTGAAATCTTCTACAAGGTCGCCGACCTGGGGTGCGGGCATGCCGAATGCGCTCTCCTGAGCTTAGGGGGGATGAGGACCTTAGACCAGCACACCCTCAGCGACCTCGTCCTCCACCTCTTGATCGGTGGAGGCGATCGAGCTCGCCAGGGGGAAGTAGGCGTTGGACACATACTGCCCAAGCATGCGGTGCGTATTGAAGAACGTGCCGTTCACCGCAATGCAGTGCTGCTGCATCCGCGCCCAGGCAGCCTTATCGGCGAACATCGGGGCCACCGAATGCTCCAGCTTGGTGTAGAGCGCATCGGCCTCCCGTTCCTCGTCGTCGAAGTCCTCGACCGCCCAGCCGGTGATGTTCTCCGCGCAACCCTCGATCCACCAGCCGTCCAGCACACTCAGGCTGGGCACACCGTTCAGCGCCGCCTTCATGCCGCTTGTCCCCGAAGCCTCATAGGGCCGCAGGGGCGTGTTCAGCCACACGTCCACGCCGCCGGTCAGCTGCTCGCCCAGATCCCAGTCATAGTTCTCCAGGTACAGAATGCGCAGCTTGGAGTCGTTCAGCCGTCCGGCTGCCGAGAACACCTCGCGAATCAGCGCCTTGCCGGCGTTATCGGCGGGGTGGGCCTTGCCCGCATACAGGATCTGCAGGCCGCCCAGACGCTCCGCAACCGCATGCAGCCGCTCGGCGTCGCGGAACAGGAGGTTGGCCCGCTTATAGGTGGCTACACGCCGGGCAAAGCCCAGGGTGAGCACGTTCGGGTTCAGCTCGATGCCTGTGCGCTCCTTCACCGTGGCGAACAAGCGCTGCTGCCCCACCTGGTGCGTCGCTTCGATCACCTGTGGGTCGATGCCATAGACGTTACGCAGGTACTGATTGTCATGGCGCCAGGCCGGGATCTCCTTATCCAGAAGCTGCTGGAACGCCGGCGAAACCCAGGTTCCCGCATGCACGCCGTTGGTGATCGAATGCACGCGGTATTCGGGGAACATGCCCTGCGAGACCTTGCCGTGCTGCATGGCCACGCCGTTCACGTAGCGCGAAAAACGCAGCGCCAGGTAGGTCATGTTCATCAGGCCGTTATGGAGGCAGCCGAACCGCTCGATGCAGGAGGCGCGTTCGTGTCCCAGCACCCGGTACATCTGATCCAGCCCAAACTGGTCGTGCCCCGCCGGCACCGGCGTGTGCGTGGTGAAGACGCAGTGCTCCCGCACAAAGGCCGCGTCGGCGTCGCTGGCATCCCGCAGCGGGACGCCGCGGAGATGGTCTTCCATCAGCCCAATGGTCAGCAGCGCCGCATGACCCTCGTTCATGTGGCAGACCTGCGGCCGGCAGCCCAGCATGTGCAGCAGATGGATGCCCGCCAGACCCAGCACCGCCTCCTGGCAGAGCCGGTAATAGGTATCGCCGCCGTAGAGGTGATTGGTCAAGGTGCGGTCGTAGGGATCGTTCCCCTCCACATCGGTGTCCAGCAGGAACACCGGCAGGATATGACCCGTGACGCCGACCACGTCAAATCGCCAGGCGCGCACCGTCAGCTCCCGGCTTTGCAGCATCAGCGTGACCGTGCCGGCCACCTCAGGGAGGCGCGTCTCGGGAAACCACGGCACGTCGGCTTCGGTCTGCTGTCCGTGCTCATCCAGCTGCTGGCGGAAGTAGCCGCACCGGTGCGCCAGCGAGACCGCCACCATCGGCGCCCCGGTGTCTGCAGCCGAACGCAGGGTGTCCCCGGCCAACATCCCCAACCCGCCCGAGTAGGTCGGCAGGTCCTTGGAAAGCGCGATCTCCATCGAGAAGTACGCTACGGTTCGTTGAGACAGGTCGAGGTAGGGGGCCTGGGGCGAGCGGGCAAGAGCCATGGAGTTCATTCCTTCACATACGGGCCAGACGCGCCCGACTCGAGTTCATTCCTCAAAGAAAAGCAACCGCCGGGAACACCGCGCGGGCACAACTTTTTCGCTGAGACTCAAGTCTTCTGCAGAAAGTTTACCAAATCACAACCTGCAACGGTCAGCCTGTAGCCCGTAATCGACATGAAAAGCACCCTAAAGGGTCCATGAGGCGCCTGTCTGTGTCGCTTCCGTGCGATGGGTCTGGGAAAGTGTGCCGATTCAGGTCAAAGGGTCTTGATGCCGAAGCGCATGGCCAGGCCGAGCGCCAGGGCCAGCACCAGCGCCAGCGTGGTCAGCCCGCCGGGGCCGCGCAGCCGCTTGCGCGCCGCCTCCAGCAGCAGGATGACCAGGTACACCCCAATCCCCAACACGAGCCCGTCCAGCACGAAAAACCGGCCCGGGCCGGTCTGCACCTGCCAGGTCGGCAGTGACGGAAAGAACGGCAAAAGAAAGCTTCCTGCCGCAAACAGCAACAGAAAGAGCAGGGTCTGCAACACCACGAGAACGGCCTTTCCCAACATCCACGGCTCTCCTGATCTTTGTCACGGCAGTGTATCGCGCCCTAGCCGGCGATGGCGCTCCTCACGCGGGCGTGCCTGCCCGCCTCACCGCACGGACGCTTCAAACGCGGCGAATCTGCGCTCCAGCTCCCACTCCAGTGCCGCGCGTGGGTTGCTGTTCAGAAAACCGGCGCAACCGCCCTCCGGAGCGGACGTCGCACTCCCCGGCAGGGGGCAGACGGCCTTCGTCCGGGTAAACTCGTCCGGCGCCGCCCACAGGCTCTCGCCGCCCACGAAGCCATGCTCGATCGTCGTGCGCGCCGCGCGCTTCAGATCCGGATAGGTCAGGTTCTGCTCTTCCGCGGCCTTTACGTACTCATGCGTCAGATCGATCCGGCTGACGCCCTCGTCGTCGGTCGACAACGCCACCGGCACGTGCGCCGCCCGGTACGCCGCCAGCGGATGATCCGTGCGGCTCTGGCCGAGAATCACGTCGTTCGAGGTCAGGTTCACCTCCACGGCAACATGCTTGTCCGCCATCTCGTGCAAAAGCGCATTGGGATCGTTCTCATACAGCACATCCATCCCATGCCCAATGCGCTCCGCATGCCCAAGCTCCACGGCCTCGCGGATATGAAAGCTCAAGCCCTGGGGCGGCACCATGCCGAAGGCCAACTCCCCCGCATGCAGCGAGATATGCACCTTGGGGTACACCGAATGCAGATAATCCAGCATTAGCATCTGCAGATGGTAGTCCCGCATGGAGACCCGGCCGTCCTCGGGCATCACGAAGTTGATCCCGACCACCTGCGGATGACCCGAATCAAGCTCCGCCTGCGCAACCTCAAAGCCAAGCAGCGTCTGGGCGAAGACCTGTTCCGGCGGGAAGCCGCGAAGAATCTGATAGAGGAAGCGGATTTGGACGCCGCAGGCTGGAGGAGCGATGCCGGCGACAGGACCGTCGCAGTGTTCGAGACCCCTGCGCAGGGTTGCGGCATCTCCGAACTCCTTGCGATCGATGGCGACCTCGTCCTTTAGCCCGGCGGCGAAGAGACGATCGCGCAAAGAGGCAAGCTGGGACTTGTACTCGGTCCCATCTACCTCGGGCCAGCCCACTTTGTACCCCAGTGCCGCCGCATGGCTGAACGTCGGCGTATCCATCACCTCCAGGTACTGCTCGTTCTGCGCCGCGGCGCGCGTGGCTACCTCATCCAGCCAATCGCCCGTGTAGCCCTTTAAGCCTCGAAACCGATCGAAGGTTGCGAAGAACTGATCATGCCCATCGATGCCCTCGCTCGGCACAAAGGCCCGCATCGAGAAGCTGTCGATCATGTCGTCGTACAGCTCCTGCCGCTTCACCGCCTCGGCCGCCGGCACCTGCCCCGCGGCGCAGCTCTTGTCCGCCGCCGGCGCGACCAGCTGCACCGCGTTCTGCCCCTCCGGCACAGCGGGCGTCCCATGCTCCACCGGCGCGACGCACAGTCCCTGCTTCACCGCCTCCGCAATAAACGTCTCCGCATACACCGCGCCCGAAAGGTGCATGTGCAGCTCTCCGCCCTTGGGCATGGGCTTCAGAAAGGCATACAGCTCCGGTTTGCCGAGCGCCTTGGCGGCATTGAACGCACGCGTCGCCCGGGCCTCCCCGGCACTCGTTGCCGGGGCCGGACTATGCGCGGCGGGCTTGTTCTCCGGCACCACAGGTTGCGCCGAAAGCGGAAGGGGCGTGCCGACCACCTGGAACAGCAGCGCAAGGGCAGAGACGGCAAACGGAAGTGGCATCGAGCACCTTAGAAGCAAGCGGATGCCTCAGCATACCGCCAGGCCCACGCTCCGCTGCCCCGCGGTTTGCCCCGGCGCGCAAGATTGCTATACTGGCGCAGTCGTTCTCGAAGGTCCCTGCGCATTTCTGCACAGCGCGGCCGTCTCCTCCCCCGTCCAGGCAGGTGAGTCGAAACGCGTCCCGCGGGTCCAAACGCCCGCGGATCTTCCCTTGCGGAAGGCCAGATAGCTCAGTGGTAGAGCGCGGCCCTGAAAAGGCCGGCGTCGGCGGTTCGATCCCGTCTCTGGCCACCACCCCACAGCGCCATAGCTCGAGCTCTCAAGGCGTACGTACCTTCGGCCCCGCGTATGCTGTTACGCAATGATGCTCGCGCTCGCCTTTGCGTCGTTGCGCTACCTTCCCTACAAGCTCCGTGCCCCACACGCGATCGGGCTCGTCCTGGTGCTGCTGGCGGTCTACTACGCTGTGGTCACGGAGTTGGAAAAATGGCGCGTCCACCGCACGCGCTCCTGGCCGACCGCAGCTGGCAACATCAGCGACGTGCGTACCGAGTTTGAACCCGGCGGCACCAACGGTGTGGACTATTGGCGCGTGTACTTCAAGTACACCTACACCGTCGACAGCGCAGAATACACGGGCGAATACCACGTGAACTGCGTCAAAGAGAGCCTGGCTCAAAGCGCCTCTGCCGGCCTCAGCAGCGCGCAAGCCCTGGTGCACTACGATCCCCAGAAACCTGCGCACTCCGTGCTCTGGGAAGACGAGGTCTGGGATCTCTGGTGAGCCTCATCCTGCAGCCCTGCTCGGGCGCTTAGCGCATGGACATCGTCGCCGTCAGCGGTAGCTCCTGCGACGATCCGCCCGCCGACACCCTGTACTCGCCGGGCATCCACTCCCAGCTCTCGTTGCCCTCGTTCCAGCTTGCCAGCGCCAAGGGCTCCATGGCCACGGTCACCGTCTTGCTCTGCCCCGGGGCAAGCTCGACGCGCTGCCACCCTGCCAGCCGCCTGAAGTTCTCGCCGCTCTTCTTGGGCAGCTGCACATACACCTCGGCGATCTCCGTACCCGCGCGTTGCCCAACGTTGGATACGGTGAGGGTGGCCGACTTCGCCGCCCCGTCCACATGCAGATCGGAGTACCGATAGCTCGTGTAGGAGAGCCCGAAGCCAAACGGAAAGAGCGGCTGCTTGCCCTCGGACTCAAACCACTTGTAGCCGAAGCGCACGCCCTCGGTGTACTGCGCCGGGAAGGTCGCCTTCTTCTCCTCGGCGACCCAGTGCTCCGGCAGCCCGCCGTTCGCCGGGGTGTTGTAGGTCATGCCGAAGATGCGATCGTGGGGCAGATCGGCTTCGGTCCTGGCGAAGGTGATCGGCAGCTTGCCCGACGGGTTCACCGTCCCGAACAGCAGGTCCGCGATCGCCTGTCCGCCCGCGATCCCCGGATACCACGCCTCCATCACGCCGGCCACCGAGTCGATCCAAGGCATGCTCACCGGATTGCCCGTGATCAGCACCACAGCGGTGTGCGGATTCGCCTTTGCCACCGCGGCGATCAATGCGTCTTGATTGTTCGGCAACGCCAGCGTCGGCGCGTCGCCGCCCTCACTCATGTACTGGTCCGCGAAGACCACGGCCACATCGCTCTTGGCGGCCAGGGCCGCAGCCGCGTTCACATCCGTACCAGGATCGAACTGCACCTGCGCCCCCGGCGCGTGCTCGCGGATGTACTTCAGCGGCGCCGACGGAAAGTACACCGCCTGCCCCCACTGGGTACGCTGTCCCGGCGCGATCGCATTGCCCCCGGGCGCGTCCACCTGCGCCGATCCGCCTCCCGACATCACACCCACGTCGGCATGTGCGCCGATCACCACGATGCTGTGCACGCTCGCTGCGTTCAGCGGCAGAGTGCCGTTCTGGTTCCGCAGCAGCACGAGGCTCTCCTGCTCAATGTGCTGCGCATCATCGCGTCCCTTGAACGGGTCCACCACGGTGCGCGGCATGGGCCGATGGTCGATCACGCCCGCCGCAAACATCGACCGCAGCAGCCGGTGCACCATGTCATCCAGCCGCGCCGCCGGCACCTCCCCGTTCTGCACCGCGTCCATCAGCGGCTGCCCAAACCAGCGATCGCTGGGCTGCTCCATATCCAGCCCCGCCATGGCCGCCTTCACCGTCGTGTGCGTCGCCTCCCAGTCGGAGACGACGAACCCGGGGTACTTCCACTCACCCTTCAGCACCTTGTTCAACAGATAATCGTTCTCGCAGCTCCAGTCGCCGTTCACCTTGTTGTACGAGCACATCACCGACGACGGATGCCCGATACGAATGCCGATCTCAAACGCCAGCAGATCGCTCTCATGCATCGCCTTGTGGCCGATCTGCGCGTCCACCACCGTGCGCCCGGTCTCCTGATCGTTCAGCGCGTAGTGCTTGATGTCGCCCATCACCTGGTTGCTCTGCACGCCCGCGATCAGGTTGCCAACGGTCACCCCCGCCAGCACCGGGTCTTCCCCCGGATACTCAAACAACCGGCCGTTGCGTGGATCGCGCGCCAGGTCCACGCCGCCGCCGATCGACTGGTTATAGCCTTGCGCGCGCAGCTCGCGGCCGATCACATCGCCGTACAGGTGCGAGGCGTCCGGGTCCCAGCTCGCTGCCGCCCCCAGCACGCTGGGCAGCAGTGTCGCATACCGGCTCTCCGGCGCGGCCATGCGCACGCCTACGGCGGAGTCCGCCTGCTGCAGCGACGGGATCCCCAGCCGCGCAATCCCCAGCACCTCGCCCGCACCGCCGTTGTTGTCCGGCGGCACCGACGCGCCCGGCCGCAGCGGCCCCCAGCCGATGCCGTGCACCAGCTGGATCTTCTCCGCCATGGTCAGCTCTTTGATCACCAGATCCGCACGCTGATCCGGCGTGAGCGCCGTGTTCATCCACGGCCGGTCCGCCATGTTCGCCGCCTCCGGACGTTGTGCCAGGGCTGTACTGCACGGCGATCCCAGCAGGGCGGCAAACAGAAAAGGTGCGACGAAGATCCTGCGGTGCATGCGTGCTCCCGGTCCTTTGTGATTGCAAATGAAAAGTGTCGTACTGCGCGTGTATATCCCGGCGCACAAACCCTTGGCAAGCCCAACTCCCGAACTTGGCGCGTAGAGCCTTGGCAAGCCCAACTCCCGACTTGGCGCACGGACCCTTGGCA
>CAXTWN010000034.1:0-3147 GCA_964248055.1 uncultured Acidobacteriaceae bacterium
GGTCGCCGCAATCGCCGGCATCATCTTCGTGCTCGCCGTGATCGCCACCGTGGTCGGCTCCACACTGAGCACATTCCCGTTCAGGTAATCGACGGGCGTGACGTTGGGAGCATCCGAGGGCCAGGTTACCGAGCCGGTGTCGTTGTGCGAGACCTGCGTGGGGGCGAACTCGATGCCCATGTTGCAGAAGGCCATCGTCGCCATGGGCGATTGATTGCATGTGGTGGTCGCAGGGTCCAGATGTGCCTGGTTCAGCACGGGGGCATGCAGAGTGAGCGTGGTGTTGCCGCCGTTGTACAGCGATCCCGTCACCGGTGCCGAGACCTTGCCGACCTTCATCGTCGGATACGTAATGCCCAGCTTCGAGCCGGTGATCTCACGAACCCGGTTGTGCAGCCTGTCCGAGACCCAAAGATTGCCGCTGGGATCGAAGACCAACGCATAGGGGTTGTAGAGGCTGGCCTGGTTGTCCGGACCGCCGTCGCCGCTGAACTCTTCACTGCTGTTGCCGGTCAGCGTGCTGATCACGCCCGGGGAGCCGAAGATGACGCGAACACGGTTGTTGCCGGAGTCCGCGATGAACAGGTCACCTGCCGGGTCAAAGGCGATCGCGACAGGGTTGTCCAGCTCGGATTGCGTGGCCAGCCCTCCGTCCCCGGTGAAGCTGCGCTGGCCGTCGCCGGCAACGGTGGAGATCTGCCCGTTGATGACGAGCCGAATACGCTGGTTGGTCATATCAGCGATTGCGACCGCCCCATCGGAGCGCACGGCGACACCGAACGGCGCATTCAGGTAGGCGTGCGTCGCCGGAATGCCATCGCCGTTATAGCTCGCCACGCCTGTGCCGGCGAGGGTGGAGATGGTCGGCACCGCGCTCATCGTTACCAGCCTGACGGCGTTGTCCCCGGTATCGGCGATCACCAGATCCCCGGCCGGCGTCAGAGCAATCCCCTCGGGCGATGTGAGCGTCGCGTTGGCCGCGGCCCCCCCGTCGCCTGCATAGCCGGAGCCGCCCATCTTGCCGGCAAAGGTCGTGATCACGCCGGTCACCGCGTCCACGCGGCGGATGACGTTGTTATTGGTGTCGGCGATATAAAGATTGCCGGCACCGTCCAGGACCACACCCGAAGGACCGTCAAGCTGGGCGCTGGTGGCTGGCCCGCCATCGCCCTGAGCACCGGGCGTACCGTTGCCCGCGTAGGTGGTGATGACACCGCTGCCTGCATCCACCCGGCGGATGCGGTTGTTGCTGGAGTCGCACAGGAACAGGTTGCCGGCCGCATCCACGGCCAGGCCGCTGGGCAGATAGATCGGGGCCGCGGTCGCGGGAACGTTGTCGCCGTGATAGACCAGCTCTCCATCACCCGCCACCGTGTTGATCTCCGCAGGCACCAGCACGGGCAGACCGCCCTGCCCGATGCCGCTCAGCAGCGAACTGGCCAGCACCTCCGGGGTGTTGGTGCTTATGTTGGTCGTCTGCAGCACGACTGCCCCCTGCCGCACACCGGGATAGCGGGGCGAAAACTCGACACTGACCGTGCAGGTCTGCCCGGCGGTCAGCGACGCGTGCACGACGCAGGCGTTCGAGGGCAGCGGGTTGGCCGGGGCCAGCGAGAAATCAAGGTTGGGCAGACCGCTCGTCAGCACGGAGATGGCGTTGATCGTGCCGCTTACCTGGGCGGTCAACGTTACCGTCACGGGCTGCGATCCGCTACCGACGGCGGTCATCCCCGAAAAGGTGATGGGCGTTCCTCCCTGAGCTTTCGCCTTCACGGTCCAGAACAGCACCACGAACGCGAGCACAAACAGAACTTCGAACGCCGCTCTCCAGAACCCGGTACGCTGCTTGTTGGTCTCCCACTTCTGCCGCTTTGCCATCTCACACTCCGTGAATTGCGCGTGCAGCGAGCTCGGGAGCCGGCTGCACACATCTGCTAGGCGGTTCATCGGCAGGCGCTTGCGGTACATGAGTCTTTTCGCCACTTTTTCGCCAAAGGCGCTTCCCAAAACGGGACGGCTACTCAGGGCGGTTTCAGAATGGCACCGTGGACGAGGCGATTACCGGCACAAAGATGGGCCTCGCGCCGGTCATGAGTGACACTGGACGGGTTGTGTCGCCAGCTTCGCTCCAGCCTCGGCTCGCTGTTTTGGCATGCGTTGCCGCTCCGGCGAACAGTCCTCTGCCCCTTCCACGGCTCTTGGCGGTGCTCGCCCATCCGGACGACGAGGTGCTTGCGTTGGGAGCAGCGCTGGAGCGCTTCAGCGACGCGCGCCTGATCACCGTGACCGACGGCGCTCCCGCGGACGGGGCAGATGCACGCCATCATGGCTTCGCGTCACTGGAGGCGTACCGGGAGCAACGGCGGGCGGAGCTCTACCAGGCGTTGCGCCACGCCGGCCTCTCGCCGGCGGCGGTCACCCTGGTGGATCCGGACGGGGGCTTTCCCGTCCCAGACCAGACGGCTTCCCTGCACCTGGCCGCGCTTGTGCGCTTCGTCCTCGGGGTGCTGCGCGCCCTTCAGCCGGAAGCCGTGCTCACGCACCCCTACGAGGGCGGCCATCCCGACCACGACGCCTGTGCCTTCGCGGTGCATGCGGCGGTACATCTGTTGTCGCGTGCGGCGAACAAGGAGAGAAGCACGCCCGTTGTGCGCCCTGTGATTGTGGAGTCGCCGTACTACCATGCGGGCGAGAACGGAGCGATGCGGACGGGCACCTTTCTGGAGGGCTGGACCTCCCCGGCGACGCAGGTACGGGAGTTGTCGGTCCAGGAGCAGGCCAACAAACGCGCCCGCCTCGCCTGCTTCGCCAGCCAGGCCGAGACCCTGGCGCAATTCGGTGTGGAGCGCGAGAGCTTTCGCATCGCCCCGGCGTACGACTTCACCCAGGCACCACACGGGGGTCAGCTGATGTACGAGCAGTTTCCGTGGGGGATGACCGGGGAGCGTTTCCGCGCGCTCGCGGCGGAGGCTGCCGAGCAGCTTGCCCTTGCACAAGATGATCCCCGGCATGGCGGAGACGGGCTTGATGAGGTCGTTTCGCTGGGCGCGGCCGCCGAATGAAGGGTCAGAGCCCGGCAGCAGAGCCCGGCACCCTTGGGCAGGACGCCACGAACCCGCCCACCATCCTGAGCGTCGCCTTCCCATA
>CAXTWN010000034.1:3157-14936 GCA_964248055.1 uncultured Acidobacteriaceae bacterium
GATCGGCCCCGAAGCCGTGGGCGGCGCGGAGGTCGTTCTTTCGCAGATTGAGGCCGCGCTCGCTGAGATCCCGTTCCGGTCGCTGGTGGTCGCCCACGCCGCCTCGCGACCGCACGGGCGACTCTTCCCCGTGGCTGTGCCCGACGGCGAGATCACCGACGCCCTGCGTACCGAAGTGGAAGCGAGGGTGCAGAGGGCCATCGACGAGGCCCTCGCGACGGCCCCGGTCGCGCTGGTGCACATGCATGGTCTTGACTTTCATCGCTACCGAATCCCCGCCAGCATGCCGGTGCTGGTGACCCTGCATCTTCCGCCAGCCTGGTATCCGGAGTCGATCTGGAGCTTGCCCTCCAGCTATCAGTTCCTCTGCGTCTCCGAGACAGAACGGCAGGCGTGCCCGCAGCCTGTTCGCGACCGCATCCGCGTCATCCCGAACGGCGTGCCACTCCCCGCCCGAGAAACACTTCGTGCGAAGGGCCGCTATGCGGTGATGCTGGCGCGTGTCTGTGCAGAGAAGAATCTGCATGTCGGCTTCCAGGCCGCTGCCCTCGCCGGCATGCCCGCTCTGCTCGCGGGGGCGGTCTTCCCGTATCCGGAGCACCAGCGCTACTTTGCCGAGGAGATCGCGCCGCGGCTTATCGGCTCGGAAACGCCATACCAGGCCCAAACCTCCCAGCTCCACGCTGCCGAAGCCCGGTTCCTGGGTTCGGTTACGGGTGCGGCCAAAACCCGGCTCCTCGCCCGGGCAGCCTGCCTCCTCCTGCCTTCGCTCGCGCCGGAGACCAGTTCGCTGGTGGCCATGGAGGCGCTGGCGGCGGGCGTTCCTGTGATCGGCATGGCCTCCGGCGCCGTACCGGAGATCATCGAGGACGGTAAGACCGGCTTTCTTCTCGATCCGGCGCTCGGCTCGGGCCCTGAGGCGGCACGCGCCATGGCGGACGCCATCGCCCGGCTGCCCACGCTCAACCGTCAGGTCTGCCGAGAGGTGGCCGAAGAGCGATTTGGGCTGCCCCGCATGCTGCAGGCTTACCAGGAGCTCTATCGCGAGACGATGCGGGACATCTCGCCCGTACCTGGCGGGGTTGCCGAAGGTAGAACAGCACCCCCTGCTCAAAAGAGCGATGTGCAGCGAACCACCAGCTCGCGCCTGGAGCACATCTCGCGCAACGAGGATCTCTGGGCCCTTGCTGCGGACTGGGAGACGCTTTGGCAAGCGGACTCTCAGGCCACGCCGTTTCAGCACCCGGCATGGCTGCTTCCCTGGTGGCGCCAGTTTGGGCCAGAGGGCGAACTCCACACATTGGTGCTCCGGGACGACGCAGGGCTGCTCGCTCTGCTGCCCCTGTACGTCTACCAGGAACCCGAACGCCGGGAGCGGCAGCTTCTGCTGCTGGGGGCAGGTACGACGGACTACCTCGATGGTCTGTTCTGCACGGACAGCGACCCCGCGGCGCTCGCACAGGTGTTGTTGGACCACGCGAGGACCACGCTGCGCTGCTGGGATCGCCTGGTCTTCGCCCAAATGCGTGGAGGATCGCCGCTGCTTGCCGCCGCGGCGGCGCATACCGGGGCGGGCCGGATCGCGCAGACAGCGGGCGAGCCATGTTCCACGCTGCGCACGGGCCGGCAACTGCCCGCCAAGGTGGCGGGGAATGTGCGCCGGTATCGCCGCCGTGCGGAGGCCCTCGGCTCGCTGCGCTTTTCGGTGGCAAGCACGCCCGAGGATGCACTCGCGAACTTCGAGGATCTCGCGCGACTGCACCGGGAACGCTGGGAGGCGCGCGGCGAACGCGGCGTGCTGGCCGACCCGCGCGTGCTCGCGCACCATCGCGAAGCCATTCCGCTGCTGCTCGGAGCGGGTCTGCTGCGGTTGTTCCGCGCGACGCTCAATGACCAGGTCCTGGGCGTCTTGTACGCCCTGGCGGATGCCCCGCAGCGCCGGCCGCGAAGTCTGTACCTCTACCTGATCGGTGTGGATATGCGTTCGGGAGATCTCAGTCCCGGCACCCTGCTGCTCCATGCGGCGTGGCAGTATGCCCGCGAGCACGGGTTTGACCGTGTTGATCTGTTGCGCGGCGGAGAAGAGTACAAGCGGTTCTGGGGTGCGGAGCTGGAGCCGACCTACACGCTCGAAGAGACACGCCGACCGAGTGAACGACGACAACGCCCACAAGGCTAGTGCTTGCGGCGATGCTCCGGGTGTTCCAGCGAGTGGTGATGCTTCTCCTCGTGAGGCCCGGGTTGTTCCAGCGTGCCTTCCTGGCCTGTGCCGGTCACGACCTCGCGAAGCGCCAGCACGACCGCATCGTGCACCTCATCGCGGAAGGCATCGCGAACCGTCTGCGCCATCTCCTCCGGTTCAAAGGGAAGGTCGTTCCTGCTGTCCATCATCTTGTCCAGGAGCTCTTCCATCACGGGCTTTACCGCAATCTGCCGCGCCACCACCTTGGCGACCTTCTTGGCCGGAGCGTCCAGGGCAGCGCTCAGCAGATCGCTGGCGAAGGCGGGCGAAGACGCCGCCCAATCCTGTTCGAAGACCCCCATCATCTGCTTCACGCACTTGGGATCGTGGAATAGCACACCGACCTCGCGCCGGGCGCCAAGCTCCAGCCGGCGCATGCTCATGCTGCCGAGAAACGCGTCATGTCCGTCACGGATCATCCCGCGTACATGCAGACGCATCGGCGCGATCCGCACAGGCAAGGACGAGTTCTTGATGGCGCCACGTGAGATCACGCGCACCTCCACGCCCTGGGTCACCTTGTCATTCAGCAGCCGGATGAACTCCGGGTCGGAAAGCTTCATCTCGTAGATGAGCAGCTGCCTCTTCGCTTCGGCGATAAAGGACTTCAAGCGCTGCCGCGCATTTACCGGACTTACCAGCAGGCTTTCGTTCTCGGAGACATACGGTGTTCGCTTGACATCGCACTCAAACAGCCGCTGCGCCTCTTTGACGATATCTGCGTCTTTGATCACCGCTGCAAAGGACCGGCTCAAGGTGATGTCCATGTGGGTGTAGTTGAAGGCGAGCAGGTACAACTCCTTGCCGTCCACGATGAACAGCTTGCCGTGGTACCGCACGAGATCGTCCGCCGTGCGCGCAACCGTGATGCCCTGCTCCAGCAGCCGCATCTCAAAGCGACGGAGATATTTCTCGCCGCCATGGTTGGTGTGCGCGATCAACGCCGTCACCGAGACACCGCGGTGCGCCGCGTCGACCAGCGCCCGTTCGATCTCCGCGCGATCGAAACGAAAGATCAGGATTTGGATGGTCTTCTTGGCGCCGTTCAACGCGTCGACAAGGGGCTGGATGCCGTCTTCCGGCTGGACGAGGAGTTTCACGAGAGCCCTTCGATGACGGCGACCCGCCTGCCGGTGGCGACAGACACTGCCAACACAGATACTGCCAGTAAGGATGCGTGCAGAGGTACGGAAGATGTTTTCCGACCTTTGCGAGTCCACGCCACGCCGCCGGCGTGCTTCCCGGCGTCTATCTTTCAGAACTGTTTGGAATCTGTTCGGAGAACGATCCTCCCATGCCGTCCCGTAGTTCCCGCCTCCTCCTTTCGCTCGCCGTGTTGTCTCTTCTCTGCACCGTAGAGTCTCCGCTGCCCGCAGCGGCACAGGACGACGCAGCCCAAAGTGCGTCTCCGGATGCGAAACACGGAGGCAAGCATCCGGTGAGCAGCAAGGATCACCCTCTTGCGCCGACGCAGATCCACAATCCCGTGCTGTGGGAGGATCCGGGCAACGTCGCGCAGAAGGATCTCTACCTCGGCCGTGGCGGTCAGGACCATCAGCCGAAACCTCCGTTCACCTTCCTCAGCGAAGACCGCAACGGCACCAATCCCAAGTTCGATGTGCGCGACGCAGACGGAAAGAAGTGGCGCGTGAAGCTTGGCTCTGAGGCGCGTCCTGAGGTGGTGGCCTCGCGCCTTCTTTGGGCCGTGGGGTACTTTGTGAACGAGGACTACAACCTACCGTCAGCCGCCGTCGCGAACCTCGCGTTGCGGCGCGGTGCTGACCTGGTGCAGAACGGGCAGGTCACCGATGCACGCTTCGCACGCAAGCCGGGCGGTCAAACCAAGATCGCGGACTGGCGATGGAAGGACAACCCCTTCCAAGGCACCAAGGAGTTCAACGGCCTGCGCGTGATGATGGCCGTGATGAACAACTGGGACCTGAAGGACGTGAACAACGCCGTGTACAGCGACAGCAAACAGGATCGACAGCTGTTTCTCGTCGACGACATAGGGGCCACCTTTGCGTCCAACAGCGAGCACGTCCACCACGACACCGACAAGGGCAACCTCGCCAGCTACGAGCACTCGAAGTTCATCACCAAGAAGACGGATAAAGAGGTGAGCTTTGGAACGCCGATGTTTCCCGGCGGTCTGATCCTGCGTCAGGGTCCGGTTCTGATGGGCGAAGCCGCGCGCCGTGAGGCGCTGGACTGGATCGGCCACGACATCCCCCTCGCGGACGCGCGCTGGATCGGCGGCCTGCTGGCGCAACTCACGCACCAGCAACTCGAAGACGCCTTCCGCGCCGGAAACTTCCCGGACGATCAGCGGGAAGAGTTCGTCAAGATCGTGGAAGATCGTATTGCACAGCTGAAAGCGCTTTAGCGTCACCCTGTGCTGTGCCGTTGGGGAGCAGAGGACATCGCCGCAAGGAGTCGCTTGAGCTCAAGGACATTCGCCATCGCGGCTCCTGATGCGGTGTTGTCGAAGATGCACCAGGCCTCGGTGTTCGGCTGCTGTTGCACCAGTTCTTCTGCGATCCGCTCGAGAAACTCAGTCGCGTAGCTTGAGTAGTAGGTTCGCGGAGACCCGTGCAGCCGATAGTACCGCGTGGCTCGATCGCCCGCGGCATGGCGCGCCTCCGCAGCACGCGCCGGATCTGCAATGACGCGAGCTACCCGAACCGTCTTCAGCAATGCATCTGCTTCCCCACCAAACCAGCTCTCATGCCGAGGCTCGACGACCAGGGCGCCCGTCGAATACACCTCGCGAACGAGGCCAAGGAAACTTTGGGCCGTCGCAAGATCAAATTGCTGCCGTGGAGGGAGCTGCAGGAGAACCGCCCCCAGCTTCGAGCCGAGCGGGCTGAGTTCGTCGAGAAAGGACCGGATCTGTGCAGAGGTGGGCTTCAGCGCACACTCGTGCGTGATCGCCCTGGGCGCCTTGACGGAGAAGCGAAAGTCCTCGGGCACCGACGCAGCCCAACGCATGTACGTGGACACACGGTGCGACCGGTAGAACGAAGAATTGATCTCCGCGCACGCAAGCACGTGGCTGTAGCGGACCAGACCCGAACCGTCTGCTGGAAACGCGGGGGCCTGGTCACGCGGGATAGACCATCCGGCTGTTCCCATCCGCACCGCCACACGCACCTCGTGCTTCTACAGCCTAGACCGACATTGCCGACTCTTCTTTGTTGAACTGCACATCGTGCAGATGGCGGTACAGCCCGTGCTCGTGCAGCATCAGCTCGTCATGCGTGCCGCTCTCTTCAACGCGTCCGTCCCTGATCACGTAGATACAGTCGGCACGCCGAATCGTGGACAGGCGGTGCGCAATCACGATCGAGGTCTTGCCGTGCATCAGCCGGTCGAGGGCATCGAAGACCAACTGCTCGCTTTGCGCGTCGAGGCCGGAGCTCGGTTCATCCAGGATGAGGATGGGCGTGTTGCGAATGATCGCGCGCGCGATGGCGATGCGTTGACGCTGTCCGCCTGAAAGCATGATGCCGCGCTCCCCCACGGTGGTATCGAACTTCTGGGGCAGCTTCTCGATGAACTCCAGCGCATTCGCGGCGCTGGCGGCCGCAACGATCTCGTTGTGCGTCGCCTCAGGGCGGCCATAGGCGATGTTGTCCCAGATACTGCCGGAAAACAGCACCGTATCCTGCATCACCAGGCTGATCTGATCGCGCAGGCTCTTCTGCTTCAGCTTCTTTACATCGATGCCATCCACGCGCGCGGTGCCCGTAGTCGTGTCATAAAAGCGCGGGATGAGGTTCACCAGGGTCGATTTCCCCGAACCGGTCGGTCCCACCAGCGCCACGGTTGTGCCGGCCTTCGCACGCAAGCTGATGTCCTTCAGGATCAGGCGGTCGGGCGCGTAGCCGAAGCTGACGTGATCGAACTCGATGTCGCCGCGCAGCCGAGGCGCCGTCTTCGCGTCAGGCGCGTCACGCATCTCGCCTTCGCTCTCGATCACCTCCTTGATCCGTTCGTACCCCACATCCGCCTTGGAGTACGAATCCATGATCTTGGAGATATCCTGCATCGGCTTGTACATGCTCTTGATGTAGCTCAGGAAGACCACGATCGTGCCGCCGCCCGCAACCCCCGCCGCCAGTGCCTGACGCCCACCGAAGTACAGCACCAGACACGTGCCGATCCCCGTCACAATGCTTACTGCCGGAACCAGCCGCGCCTTCAAGCGCCGCGCGCGCAACGCGGCTTCCACGGTCTCGAGGCTCTCCCCTTCCAGCCGCTGCACCTCGTAGTTCTCGCGGGCAAACGCCTTCACCACCCGGATGGACCCGAGCACCTCCTGCACCACGGAGAGCATCTTGCCCTCGTGCCTGCGCACCTCACGCGAGTACTTCTTCACGCGTCGCGTGTAGGTGTACACGATGGCGAACAGCACAGGAACCACGGCCATCGCAATCAGCGTCAATCGCCAGTTCAGGTACAGCATCACCCCGATCATGCCCACGATCGTCGCGACGTCCACCACGATGCTCAGCAGGCCGGAGACGATGAAGGTTTGGATCGAATCGATGTCGGAGGTGACCCGGCTGATCAGGTCGCCCGTCTGCGATTGATCGTGGTAGGCCAGCGACAGCCGCTGCACCTGCGTGTACAGCCGCCGCCGCAGATCATGGGTCACCCATTGCCCGACGGTCGTTGTAACGTACTTCTCGCCATAGGTACACACCGCGTCCAGCAGCGCAATGACCAGGATGGCCACGCAGGCAAACAGCAGAATATGCATGGCGTCCGTGCCCGAGGTACGGCGAATTACCTGAAACAGCCATCCATGCGAGCTCTTGTGCGCGATCACGTTGTCGAGCACGATCTTCAGCGGCCAGGGGCCAAGAACATCGGCGACGCTCTCCCCCGTGATGGCAAGAAGACCCAGCCACAGCTGGGCCTGATGCGGACGTAACAGCTCCCAGATGCTCAGCCCCCTGCGCCTGGAGACGAAGGGCGCGGGCGGTGGCGGCAGCCGATCCGGAGAGATCGTCTCCGGCGCGCCCGTGGGGTCGCGTTCCCCTTCCTGTTGCGGGCTCGCGGGCGCGAAGCTGGGGGGCGAGGCCATACCACTTGAGATGCGCCAGCCCTGCGATGGGAGCGCGGAGTGTGTCTTACTTCACCAACTCCTCGGCCTCCGCGACGGGCGGCTCGGCTTCAGTCTCCGCGACTGAATCCGGGTTTGTATCGGTGCTTGGCTCCTCATCCAGATCCTCGCCCGCACCAACTCCCAGATACGTACGGAGCTTGTATCCGGCATCGCTCAAGCGCGTGCACTCGGCACGGAGCGCGCCTTCGATCTCTGCCAGCTCCGCGGCCGGGGTCGCAACGGCGTCATCGCCTCCCAAGTTGCCCGCCAGGCCCAGCAGAGCCGGCAGCTGCATCCAGCACAGCAGCTCTTCCACGCTTTCCTTGTTGGCATACAGCACGCCTTCGCTCTCGTTCACGCCCGCCAGCCAGCGCACATCGCCATCCGCCCAGAACGCCTCCGTGCCGACGGCCTCCATGGGCGCGCGGCCCGCCAACAGCAGCCGAACCTTGGCTGCCGCGCGCCAGCTGTCCCCGCCATCTATGCCCAACTCGCTGAAGCTCTCCGCGAGAGCGGCCCGCAGATCAAGCTCATCCACGATCGTCGTTACGTCCCCTGTGCCGGGCAGCGCATGCAACAACACATAGGCCATCAGCGGTGCCCAGGTCCGCTCCAGCGCTACACCCGGTGCCGCACCCGGCACGATGGTGCGGACCGCGGGCGGCCATGCGGCCGAGAAGCCACGCGCCACGCCCGGCAGCGCGACCGCCGCCTTCATCAGCAGATCTACACTGCGCTTGTACGCCTCTGCGCCCGCCTGTGGGTCCGGCGCGAGTTCTTTGAGCCGCGCCTCCGGCAGCACCTCGGTCATGCGCCAATAGAACTCATTGGCGCGCTCCAGGAAGTGCGCAGGGGTGAGCGTCTTCGCTATCCCGTTCGGGATGACGGCCGAGCTCTGCTCGTTCGCTGAGGCGGACGTCCGTTCCGGGGCAACAAGTACCTCCTCCACGCGCGGCTGCTCGCCCTTTTCGTCGGCAACGGCAGTGGGTTCGAGCCTCGGCGCGGCGGAGCTGCCGCTCTGCACCAGCGCGTCTTCGGCTGCGGTCTGGAAGGCCTCCACCTGATCGCGGCACAGCGCACGCCGCAGCGCGGCATGCAGCGCCTGAAAGCGCAATCTAGCCATCGCTCGCTGCACATCCGGCACGCCCTGGCCACCCAGCGCGTCGCAGAGCCGATCCCACGGCTGTTCCGCGGTGGAGCGAAACTCGCGCCAGTCCAGCAGAACCGCGTACTGGTAGCCGCGCAGATCGATGCTGAGGCCGTTGTCGCGAAGGTCGCTGGCACGCCGCAGAAACTCAAGGTGCCGCGCATGGTCGCGGAAGGCGAAGACGGCGCCATCGTCGCCCGAAAGCCCGAGCCCCTCGCTCAACGTGCGCTGACGAAGCTCGCCGGAGCCCTTGTCCATCGACGCTGCCGATATTTTGATGGTGCCGCCCGTGCTGACGTACGCGTTGTTGTAGAGCACGATCGAACGCTCATCCCCGCTGCGGTTCGAATACGCAAAGACGTTCTCATTCACCGTGCCGTACCCGGTCCAGAAGTCGTACAACACGAAGTTCGCGCTTTCGGCGAAGATGTAGCGCTTCTTCAACAACGGCGCGATCTCTGCGTTGTGCCGCGCGACAAGATGCTCGTCAGGCCACTCCGTCATGCGCGGCATCTTGAACTCCATGCCGTAGCGCTCCGTGTAGCCCTCGATCTGGCCATGCCCAAACATCGGCAAGCCCGGCAGGGTGGCTAAAAGCGTCGCCACCCCGAAGCATTTGTCGCCTGAACCAAACTGATCGATCGTGGTCCGCTCATCCGGATTCGACATGAAGTTCACATAGCGCTTCATGATGTCCGGATCGAACTCGATGGTCTTCTTCAGGTAGCTGCGATACTTCGCGTTCTCCTCGTCGCGCAGCATGTTCATGAAGGCCGAGTTGTACACGCGGTGCATGCCCAGCGTGCGCACAAAGTAGCCTTCCAGCAGCCAGAAAGCCTCCGCCAGCAACAGCGTCCCCGGCACCTCCTGCGCGACGCGGTCCACCACCTCACGCCAGAACTCCGCCGGCATCAGCGCATTGAACTCATCATCGCTCATCGCGTTCTCCGCACGCGACGGAATGGAGCCGCCCACGCCCGGCAGCGGGAACCACAGCCGTTGCACATGCCGCTTGGCCAGCACCATCGCCGCGTCAAAGCGGATGATGGGGAACATGCGTGCGACGTGCAGGATCGTCTGCATCACCTGTTCGCGCACATAGGCTTTCGAGTAGTCGAGCTGTGCGGTGTCGTTCCAGGCGAACGTGGTGCCGTCGTTGCCGTGGTACAGATACCGCGTCTCGCCTGTACTGTTGTAGCGAACCCGAAAGGCCACCGCGGCATCGGTCTGGTCGTAGTAGTGATCGTCAATCTTGATCTCCACCCGCGAGTCGGCGCTTAGATCCGGGCCGTTGAAGCTGTACGCCGGAAACGGGCTCTCCCAGCGGAAGATGAACCATTCCGGATGCTCGACGACCCAGGGCGAGTCGATGCCCATGTGGTTCGGCACCATGTCGCTCGCCAGTCGCAGGCCATAGCGCGCGGCGCGGTCGCGCAGGTTTTGGTAGGCCCCATTGCCGCCGAGGTCTTCGGCGATGTTGTACTCCTTGAGCGAGTAGGCCGAGGCCACGGCATCGCTTTGCCCGCGCAGGTGCTTGATGCGCTGCGAGGCGACCGAGCGCTCCCACAGCCCGATCAGCCAAAGCGCCGTCATGCCGCGGTCCGCCAGCAGCCGAAGCTCCTCATCCGGGATCATGTCCAGCCGATGAATGTGGCGACCGTACTTGCGGGAAAGCTGCTCCAGCCACACGTAGGTGCTCTTGGCCATCATCACTACGGTCGGCATCCAGGCCTGGTCCGCCGAAAACGCCTCGTATTCGTTCAGCGGCGCCTGGTAGTCGCTGGCATAGCCGCGCGCCCCCGGCCGCAGCCGCCGCACGCCATCCGGCCCGATCTCCCATTGATCTTCGAACCCAACATACTCATCCCCGACAAAGCCCTCGCCGCCGCGCCCCGGTGCGCCGTGGCGGTGAAAGTCCGGTCCGGGCGGGTTGAAGCGCATCCAGATCGCGATGTCTTCTTCCTTCACCGTGTCGATTGCCAGCAGGATCTGCTTCAGATCCGCATCGATGTACTTCGCCCAGTGGTCACGGATGTAGTCCAGCTGCGCGGTGAGCGACTCGGGGCTGATGCGCATGGGCCCTTCCAGCGCGTCCAGCAGGCTGCCCACCTCCGGCGCCACCGGCGGGCGCGTCGCGAAGTACCTGGGCAGCTCCGCGGTGACGCCCTGGTAGGCCGTGGTCTCGCGCAGGTCCGTGTCGTCGAAGAGCTCTCGAAAGGGCTTGAACGCAGGGTTGGCGTTGGCGAGGTACAGCAGCAGCAACTCCTCGAACGCTGCCTCGCGGTTCGGCAGGCCCTCCGTCGCGCCCTGCAGCCATTCGTCGACGCTCACCTTGCCGGAGTAGATTTCTTTGTTGGGGAAGCGCTCCGTAAAGGTCCGCAGCAGCTTGTCCAGCTCGTTCTCCCCGGCCTGCGCGCTGAACCACCGCAACGCCTCGGTGAGCACCGCCGGGTCAGTCTCCTTGCGATAGCGCGCGACCATCGCATGGCTCAGTTCGTCGATCAGCCCCATGGCAAACAGCGCGCCCGCGTTCACCTGTCGCTTGGGATCCGGCACGCCGCCGTTCTCCTGATCGCGGAGCTTGTTCAGCGCCAGCGCCAGCCGGCGGCTCGCCGCCAGGTTGGCGAAGACCACATTCCCGGTGTAGCTGAACAGGAGATCGCCCACTTCCAGCCTGTCCCGAAGCGAACGCGCGATATGAAACTCCATGGTGTGCCCCCGTGCCTCACCCGGAGTGCCGCTCGGACCGCGTTTGTGCCGGACCACAGCTCCGCACGCGCGCGTCAGGATCCCTGGAACGGCCGGACGTGATGCTCTCCGTGTGAGGGCGAGACCCATCCCCCGGGATGCCTAGGCGACCGGGTTCGCCGGGTGTGGGAATCGGTTGAAGGGCAGCCACGGTCGGCCTGCAGAGATGCGTCCGAACCTGGAGCGAGCAGCTTTGTTTCGGCATTCGGGGCTTTACCTCACGGAACGGCGCGCGTACCCTTGGTCTCATTCCGGGATCGCTGCAGGTCAGGGGAGGTTTACGATGAAACTCCGTGCCGTATGCGTGGCGACGCTCTTCGCCGTACTCAGCGCCGCGGCCCCGGCCCAGACATTCCCCTTTATTCCGGCGCCCAGTGTGTGGCGGCTCGACCCCGCCGCCTCCGACCTTGGCGGACAGCCGGCGCCCCGGCTCCAGGAACTGAGCATCCTCGCGTACTCCGGCACCGAGCTCCGATGGAAGCTCCGTGAGGTGGATCCGCAGGGCGCCGTCACCGACTACTCCTGGGAG
>CAXTWN010000034.1:14946-24451 GCA_964248055.1 uncultured Acidobacteriaceae bacterium
CGCACCCGACGGCAAGCTGCGTCCGGTCTTCGGTCAAGCCGGCGAGAACGCCAGCTTTACAAGCAACACCTCACATTTCGAAGAGCCGGACGGCACCACCGTGGACACCTTGAGCTCGCTCTCCGCCGATGGCAAGGTGTGGACCCAAACCATGACGGTGAAGACCAAGGACGGCCAGCAACTGCACATGACCTCCGTCCTCCGCCGCGTGAGGTAGCCCTCCCTGTTCCAGCGTCCCAACAGCCGTGGGTTGCGTCCCAGCAATCTTCGGTAACACGCACCCGGTCTGACCAAAGCAGGCCGAAGGTGCTAGGCTCCTGTGGACGCGCGTCTCACCGATCTCCGCACGAGGAACAAGCTGCACGATGAACCCGGATCTTGAGCACCTGATCGTGTTGCAGGCGCAGGACCTCGACCTGGCACGGCTCCGCAGCGAGTTGGCCGAGGCGCCGCGCCGGGTGAAGGCCGCCGAAGGGGTTCTGGCCGCCGCCGAACGGGCGCTCGCTAGCTGCCGTGAACGCCTGGCCGGCGAGGAAAAGCTCCGTCGCGGGCAGGAGTTGGAGATCGAAACGCATCGCAGCAAGCTGGTTCGCGTGCGCCGCTCACTGGACGGCGCCACGAGCGCCCAGCAGGTCGCCGCCTTTGAGCACGAGATCACCTTTGCCGAAGCGGCGATCGGCACGCTGGAGGACGAGGAGTTCGCGTCCATGGAGCGCACCGAGGCGCTGGAAGCGGAACAGACGGCCGCCTCCGCCAAGCTCGCGCGCGCGACCGAAGCCCTGAGCAGCGAGCAGGGACGCGCCGCCAAGGTCAAGCTGGCCAACACGGAGGCCGTCGCGGGGCTTGAGCGAGAGCGCGAGGCCTTACGCGCGCAGATCGCCCCACCCTGGCTTGCGACCTATGACAAGCTCGCCCGAACACGAGGCACGGCGGTCGCGGAGGCTATCGGGACGGCTACCCTTGGCAAGTGCGCCGCCTGCCAGATGGGCGTGCGCCCGCAGCGATGGCAGGATCTGATCGGCCGTGAGCACGAGAGCGAGATCTTTCACTGCGAAAGCTGCGGCCGGCTGCTCTTCTGGGACCCCCGGCGCGACAATCCGCAAACCTGGGCAGCGGGCGAACGGCTCCAAGCCGCGCAGGCGGCACAGGCGAGCGCCAGGCCCAACACGGTAGCGAGCCCCGGAGGCGCACGGTGAGCCTCGACGCGTATGTGGGCATGGGCCGCAAGATCATCTGTGTCGACATGGATGAGGTGATCGCGGATGCCCTGGGCGAACACATCCAGCGCTACAATCGCGATTTCCACGAGAAGCTCACGCTTAGCGATCTCCATGGCCGCTGGATCTGGGACTACGTCCCGCCCGAGCGCCTGAAGACCCTTGAACACTACATCCGGTCGGAGGACTTCTTCGCCGGCCTGCCCGTGATGCCGCACGCCCAGCGCGTGCTGGAGCGGCTGCAGGAGCGATACGAGGTCTACATCGCTACGGCGGCCATGGAGGTGCCCACCAGCTTCACCGCCAAGTTCGATTGGCTGAAGCAGCACTTTCCCTTTATCCGGCCGTCGCACATCGTCTTCTGCGGGGACAAGGGCATCCTCCGCGGCGATTACCTGATCGACGACAACCCCCGCCAGCTGCGGCGTTTTCGCGGCGAGGGCATCCTCTTCAGCGCCCCCGCCAACGCCTTCGTGTCCGGGTTCCGCCGGGTCAACGACTGGATCGAGGTCGAACAGCTCTTTCTTGGCTAGGCTAGGGCAGGCGAACTACCGCCGTCGCTTGCCGGCCGCGACTGTCTTGCCGTTGCGCGCGGGAAACCGTGAGCCGGTGTGGTGGCCGCGCGGATGCTCCTGCATGGTCAGGATGAGCGCCTCGCAATCGCCGGTGCCCACCCGCTCGTAACTGTGCGTGGTACTCGCATGGAAGAAGACCGCATCGCCGTCCTCCAGATCTTCCACCTGCCCCTCATGCGTGAGGCGCAGACAGCCGGAGAGCACATACAGGAACTCGGCACCGGCGTGCGCGTGCGCCCGCGGCTGGCGACGATCGCTGGAGGGCAGAAACTCAGCCACATAGGGTGCAATCCCACCGTCCAGCGGCACGTGTCCGAGGCTCTCGAAGAAGTACCCGGGGTCCTCGACGCCGGTCTGGGGCAGCCGTTGCCGCTCGTCGGCGCGCAGGATGCGAAAGAGCTCCGGACGCTCCGGCTCAAAGAAGTAGCTAAGGTCCTTGGAGAAGACCATCGCGATGCGCGCCAGGTTGCGCAGCGTTGGGACGACGCGCCCCGTCTCCAGCTGCGACAGAAAGCTCGCGGAGAGCCCGGTGTGGCGGCCTAGTTCAACCAGCCCCATCTGCTTGCGCTGCCGGAGGTGCTTGATCCGGTCGCCAATCCGCTTATTTTCGATGAAGGCCTCGGCGACCTGCGGATCGACCCCTCCCGCTTCACCGGCGTCGCCTCCTCCCGCACCGCTCGGCGAGAGCTCCGCATCCACCTCCATGCCGGGAAGTTCGTCGTCGACGCTCGGCTCGCGCCCATCGTTCCCAAGCAGCGAAAGGTGGTTAGGGACCAGCTGGCTTTCCGACTGAGATATCTGTTTCGACACGTGTGCGCTCCGAGGGTGTTACGCCGGAAGCCGAGGAACAGATGGTTCCAAACCGGCTCACACGAGAAAAGATGTTTGAGTGGGACCGAAAGATGCTTCGCCCTATAAACATCAGATCGCCGCACGGAATCGAGCGCCGGGCTCCTTTGACGCTGCGGCGTAGCCTTGTCGGACACCCCCGTTTGCCGTCCAGGCTGCGCGCTGATTGACGATGCTAGGCTCAGATCATGCAGTCTCTGTGGCGGCAGCGGCCTCCGCGTCCCGGGGCGCCGCGTCGGCTCACTCCCGTCGTACTGACCCTCCTGGCCGGCTGCGCGAGTCCCGGCCCCCCCCGGCCGCCGTCCCTGCAGCATACGCCGCGTGTGTGCGACCTTGGGGCCACCCGCTCGGGGGACACCGTTGTGCTGCGCTTTACGGTGCCCGCACGCACCACCGATGGACAACCCCCTCGTGAGTCGACCGTTCAGGGCGGCCTCTGCCGCCAGATGCCCGGCTCCGCCGCGTGCACCCCCGTGGACCTGGACGAGGTACGGAGGCCGCTCCAGGTATCCGGAACCGCGGGTTCCCCCACCGCCGTGCTCTGGACGGACCATCTCCCGCCCGACCTGCTCTCCGGCTCGCCCCGGCTGATCGCTTACCGCGTCGAACTGCGGAACGCCGCGGGACACTCGGCAGGGCTGTCCGATCCCACCTACACGGTCGCCGGCCCCGCGCCCCCATCCGTAGCCGGCATCGTCGCTACTGGAACCCGACTCGGCATCGCCCTGCGCTGGGTTGCGGTCCCCGGTGCCGGCGAAGTTATCCTCGAGCGAACCGAGCCTGTCCTGCCGCCCGCGCCAAAGCCCGCGCGAGCCGGCGAGCCTGGGCGCGAGGAACGGTTGCTGCCGAAAGGAGCCGCTCACAAGCGCAACGGGGAGCCGGGCGTGAGTTGGCTGCAGGCCAACCCGGACGGCACCGACATCGGAGTCACCCTGGACACCAGCGTCGTCGAGGGTACGCCCTACCAGTACACCGCCGTTCGGCAGCAGACCGTGCATCTCGGCGGCCGCACCCTGGTGCTCCGCAGCGCGGCGACCTCGCCCGTCGGGCTTACCTGGCGCGATGTGTACCCCCCGCCGCGGCCGGAGGGGATGACCGGCTTGGGCTACACCGTCGCGGCCGCCCCGAAGGCGGGCGCGCCCAGGATTCCGGGGTACGCCGTCGATCTGGTATGGCAGCCGGTCTCCGACCCTCGTCTCGCCGGCTATCTGGGGTACCGTCAGGCACTTGGCCCCCGCGGTGAGACCGCCGGCCCACGCGCCCGCCTCACCGCGCAGCCGGAGGTGACGCCGGGCTACCACGATACGACGGCCCTGCCCGGCGTGCGCTACCGGTACAGCGTCACCTCCATCGACCCCAAAGGCAACGAAAGCGCGCCGGCGGAGACGGTCGTGGAGCCTACGCAGCTATAACCGTTACCTAGCCGTTACCCCGCCGCCGAAACGTTTGTCCCCAAGCCGCCTACTGCCCGCCGGAGGCCTTGCGCGCCGCGGCGAACTCGTCGCCCGCATTCCACCGGATCGATCCCGGTACGGTGAGCGCCTGCCACCCCAGATCCATCCCGAAACGGACCATCTTGGCATCTCCGCTGAAGTCCCAGCTGGGGCGGAACTCGTCGGAGAAGTTGTGATAATCGTTGTCGTTGAACGCCTTCTCCTGCGCGATGCCCCAAGCGGCATCATGACCTTCGTACAGCGTCCCCGCGTCGATGGAAAACGCCGGGATGCCGACGCGCGAGAGCGAAAAGTGATCCGAACGGTAGTAGGAGCCGACCTCCGGCCGCGGATCGGGGACGATCGCGAGATCGAAGCGCTTGGCCGTGGCTTGCACGGTGGGGTAGAAGCTGGTTCGCTGCGCGCCGTTGACGTTCACCTCGCGCTGCACCCCCAGCGGCAGCAGCATGTCGTAGTTGATATCCAGAGCGAGCTGCGCGGCCGGCACCGGCGGGTGCTGGCCGAGGTACTCGGAGCCGAGCAGACCCTGCTCCTCGGCCGTGACCGAGGCAAAGATGACCGAATGCGGCAGCTGCAGACCGTTGTCCACCGCCGCCTTCCAACTGCGCGCCATCTCGATCAGCATGGCTACACCGGTACCGTTGTCGGCGGCGCCGTTGTAGATGTTGTCCCCGGCCTTGTCCGGCACCATCCCGAGGTGGTCATAGTGAGCGGTGTACATCACGGCCTGGTCAGGCTGGTGCGCGCGCACGCTCTCGCCGGGCAGCATGGCTACCACGTTGGGGCTCTGGAAGGGTCGCACCGTGCTGCTGATCTCGGCCTGCAACTGCAGCGGCAATTGCACAGCCTTGAAGCCACGCTGTCCGGCGGCGGCAAACTGCTGGTCCAGGCTCATGCCGCTCATGGCAAACAGCTTGCGCGCCACATCCAGCTGGATCCAGCTCGCGGCCTTCAGGCGAGGGTTGGTGTCGTCGCGCAGAAACGTCTTCTCGCCCGAGTTTGAGTTCTTGACCACGTCCCAGCCGTAGCTGGCCAGGTCCGTGCGATGGATGATCAGCGCGCCTACCGCGCCCATGCGCGCCGCCTGCTCAAACTTGTAGGTCCAGCGGCCGTAGTAGGTCAGGGCCTTGCCGCCAAAGAAGTTCGGATCATCGGACGGCGGGTCGCCCACGATGCACACGATCACCTTGCCCTTCACGTCCACGCCCGCGTAATCATTCCAATGAAACTCGGGCGCGGTGACGCCGTAGCCCACAAAGACGATCGGCGCATTGAAGACCGCCGTCGGGGTCAGGGTCTGGTTGGACACCACGAAGTCCTGACCGAACTGCAAGGGGAGGACCTTGGGGCCGGTGGCCTCCGGCGGGTTCGCAGCACCGGGGGTGTAGGTCACGGTGAAGTTCGTGTCCGCCGGCTTCACCTTCATGCCGACAAAGTTCACCTGCTGCAGATAGCCGCCGTGATCGCCCGCCGGGGAAAGCCCGGCCAAGGCGAACTGGTCGGCGATGTACTCGGCGGCAAGCTGCCCTCCGCGCAACCCGGGGTAGCGGCCCTCAAACAGGTCCGAGGAGATAAAGCGATCGGTCTCGCGAATCCGCTCCGGGCTCACCACGCCTTCGGCACGCAGCAGCGGCGGTGGCTCACCGGCGGCAGGTTGTTGCGCGCCCGCGATGAGGGGCTGCAAGGCCACGGACAGGCCGGCAACAACGAGAACAAAGGGTCGAATCGGCACCAAGAACGCCTCCCAGCACGGGTTCATGCACAGGGCCGGGGTTCGGCACCTGATAACCGCACTCGCCTCCGCAGTATAGGACCGGCTGACAGCAGGTTCCATCGAGTCTGGGTTTTCACCGGTCGCTTTTTGCAGCTATCACACCGAACCTGTCCCCGGGCCCACGCGCACCGGCAGCATGGGCATCAGTCCCAGCCGCTGCAGCGCCTTGCGAGCCAATCCGGTGAGCGGCTGATCGTGCAATCGCTGCGTGAAGCACCAGCGAAGATCCGAAGCCGCCGCCGGCACCGCAGCGCGCAGGGCACTCACATCCTGAGGCGCTTCGGTGGCCTCCTGGCGAAACACGTCTCCGAACTCGCTCGCCGCCGTTCCGGACCCGGCAGGCGCCGTCCCAGCCCGCACCAGCGTGGGCCCGGGACGCGGTGCTACCTCGGGAAGGGACATCTGTGCCTCCGGGGTCTCGCCGGGTGTCCACTCACCCGCGGCGTGCAAAGGTTCGCCGCCCGCAGCCGCCTCTGCAAAGACCTCCACGTAGTAGTTCGTGTTCGTGATGCTATGGCGAAGCCGCAGCACCGGCTCGCGGCCCGCGGTGGCTTCGGTGGGCAACGGCGGCAGCTCCAGCATCCCGGGCATCAGCGTGGCCTGTGCGGAGCGCCGTTCCAGCAACACCTCGGTCGCCACCCCTCGCTTGCGTGTGGCGAGAAGGCAGGCGATCCGGCGGCTGCGCAGTGGTGTGCGGGCCGCTGTCGGGTGCTCGCCGCGGGTGCGGCAGAAGGCAAACACCGGGCACTGCAGGCAGAGCGGCGCGCGCGGCAGGCAGATTGTGGCTCCAAGCTCCATCATTGCCTGATTGTGGTCGCCCGGCGGATTCCCTTTGTCCCGGCGCTTCAGCGCGGGCGGCACAAGCTCGTTGGCGGTCCGCAGCAGGGTCGCGCGCGCCCCAGCCGACTTATCCTCCGGAAGGCCAAGGATGCGGAACAACACCCGCTCCACGTTGCCGTCCAGCACGGCGATGCTCTCCCCAAACGCGATCGACGCGATCGCCGCCGCGGTGTACTCGCCCACCCCGGGCAGGGTGCGCAGCTCGGCGGACGTGGTGGGCAAAGCACCCCCAAGTTCGCGAGTGACGAACTGCGCCCCACGGTGCAGCATGCGCGCGCGCCGGTAGTAGCCCAGGCCGCTCCACAGCGCCAGCACATCGTCCTCGGGCGCTGCCGCGAGATCCGCAAGGGTTGGAAACCGGCGCAGGAACTCGCTGTAGCGCTCGATCACCGTGGCTACCCGCGTCTGCTGCAGCATGATCTCCGACAGCCACGTCGCATACGGGTTGCGCACGCCGCGCCAGGGCAGCACGCGCGCATGCCTGCGGTACCAGAGACCGAGCGCCTTGCGAAACGGCTCCGGCGTCAAGGGCAGAACAGAGTCCGGCGAGACAGCGGTTTGGGAGCCCCGAACCATCGCTGCCTAGTGTAGCCAGCGCGCATGGAAACGAAAGAGCACGTCGGTGCGCTCCATCGTCACGGGCTGCGTTTGTGGTCTACGCCGTGCGTTCGTACTTCCAGTTCCGTCCCTTGCCGGCGGCGATCCACTCCAGCGCGGTGGCCACCCGCTTGGCCCGGGTCTCGTCCCGCTTGGCGTCGTCGATCCACTCGATGTACTCGCGGCGGCAGCTCGGGCTGAGCGTCGCAAAGCCCTCCGCCGCGGCCTTGTTCGTCTCGAGCGCCTGCGCCAGCGCCTCCGGCACCGCGACCTCGCCACGTGCCGGCTTGGCCACGCGATGGATCGACTTGGTCCGCGTACCGGAGCCGATCATCTCGGCAGCATGGCGGATGTACCCCTCCAGCTCGGGTAACGGCGGCAGGTCCTCGACCGAGGTAATTCTGCCGAAGGAGCCCATGCCGTCCTTGGACGCGATGCCGCCGGCCTTCAGCTTCTCCGCCATGTCGCGGCCCCACAGGCCGAACGAGCAGTGCTCCTTAAAGGCTGACAGGTTCCCGAGGATCACGCCGCGGTACAGAAAGAACGGCCGCGACCACTTCATCTCTTCTTCTACCCCAGGCACGACACGGTGTATCGCATCGCGGAGATGCGAAAGGATAGGCTGCGCAAAGGGCTTCGCCCCCGCAATATAGGCGTCAACAGCAGCGATCCGGGCGCTCATGCCCAGCAGCATACACCGGCCCCAAAGCCGTGCAAGCGAAAAACTGGACGATCCCGGGGGCTGCACTTTGCCTTGCACTTTGCCCTAGTGATGGCCGCCGTGAAGGTACTGCTGGTAGTGCCTGTCCAGCGCCGCATACAGGCTGTCGATCAAGAGCAGTTGGCCACTGAGCACCTCGACCTTGTCCCGAATCTCGCCCGCTGCTCCGGCAAAGGGATCCGGGTCGTTGTCATCCGCAGTGCTGAACGATCCGATCGCCAGGATGGCATCGCGCGCGGCTTGCCTCTCCGCTGCGCTCAGCTGCTCCTGCGTGTCGTAGATATCCGCAAACTGCTGGGCCTGCGCGTACGGCATGAACGTCAGTGCGCCGCTGGCCTGCGCCGTGCGCCAGCTGACGTCATCGAAGTCGGTCATATGGTAATTCACCGTGGCGCTTGAGTTTGGCGGCGCTCTTTTGTTCTTCAGCGTGTAGTTCAGCACGTCGACGTCATGCTTCAGCTCGCCTTGCTCTTTGTGCAGGGCGGCGAGGGCGTCGGGAAGGCCCTTGGCGTTGGTCTCGATCTCCCGTTGCAGGCTTGCTTCGGCCTCGTGCACCAGATGCTTGTGGTGCTGCCACTCCACCAGTCCTTCCAACCCGAGCGCGATCAGAAGGCCGATGGTGATCGTCACAATGTGAAGCAGAAAATCGCGCCAGCCGTGGACGGCTTCGTGAGGAGGATGCACGTCGAGCAAAGCGGGTACCTCGTGGGCTGTGATCAGACGATCAATCTATCAGCACTCTAACCGGCACTCTGCAGAACGCGCCTTGTGTTAACCGGCAGACGCGTCGACCAGGCAGCCCCTCCCAGCAGTCCGGGCCACACCCGCACCGCACCCACCAGCAGTCGCTTGCTCGGCTCGCGAAGCAGCGCGCGCGAGAGCAGCGTCGCTCGAGCCACCTGCCAGCGCAGGTCACGATGCAGGCGGCGCTGAAACGCCGCGGCAGCTTCGCCGCGCAGAATGCTTTCGGCGGCGCGCACACCGCTGTACAGCGCAATCGACATGCCGTCGCCGGTGAACGAGGGGATCACCGCGGCCTGGTCGCCGACCGCCCACACGCCTTCACCCACCGCCGCCGCGCGCACGAAGCCATAGGGGATCGCCGACAGCGCAAGCGGCTTTGCGAGCAGCGGTTCGGCGCCGGCAAGCCGTTCCCGCGCCTGCGGGCAGGTCTCGCGCAGCAAGCGCAGGAGGCCCTCCCAGCCGCCAAGCTGATTGAGCCGTGTGCGTTGGAGCAGGCAGCAGAGGTTCGCCGAGCCGTCCTGCACAGGCTCCAGCCCGGTGTATCCGCCCGGATGCAACAGCAGCTCGACGTTGTGCCCCAGCGCGGCCGCCTGCGCGGGAAGGAGCCGCCAGTACATCTTCATCGCCACCAGATCGCCTTGCGGGCCACGGGGCCGATTGTACCCACGCA
The DNA here is from genome assembly GCA_964248055.1 of uncultured Acidobacteriaceae bacterium. Lineage (GTDB taxonomy): Bacteria > Acidobacteriota > Terriglobia > Terriglobales > Acidobacteriaceae > Granulicella. The sequence goes on from CAXTWN010000034.1 coordinate 24,388, forward strand.
GATCATGCTTGCCGGTTGCCAGCACCACCTCTTGCACGACGAGCGTGTCGCCGTCGCCCAGCTC
>CAXTWN010000035.1:0-922 GCA_964248055.1 uncultured Acidobacteriaceae bacterium
TCTGCACCCGGCCGTTCCGCGCCACCGGCCCCCGGCTCGAAGCCGAGCGCGTCGCCCGCTTTGCCGAGGCGAACGCCGCGGCTCTGGAGGCCTCCGCTGCGCAGGGGGCGCCACCCGCTCTGCAGACGGTGCTCCGCGAGACGGCGGCGCGACTGCGCACCCTTGCGGCCGAGGTCCGCAGCGGACAGCACCCCGCGCTGGATGAAATCGACCGCTCTCTCACGGTGCTCGAAGAGCGGCTGCATGCCGCTGTGGTCGCCGGCACCCCCGAACCGGAGCTGCTGGCGTTGCGCCAGACCGCCGAACGCGAACTGACCCCCTACCGCGCGCGCCTGGGTGCCGTGCAGGCCCGCCCGGGGCGCGACGGCTTCGTGCAGAAAAAGCTCTTTGAAGCTCGCGGGCTGCCTCGCCTCAGCCTCTTCTATATGCCCCTTGCGGATGATTCGGCCTCGCCTGTCCCCGACACTTCGAGGCTGGATAATGGCCTGTCCGGTAAGGTTCCGGCATGAACGGCGAGCCGCAAGCCGCTGAGCCGCTCCGTATCGAGAAGGCAGTCTATGGCGGCGATGGCCTCGCCCGGACGGGCGCCGGGGAGGTGATCTTCGTTCCCTACATGCTTCCCGGCGAGCAGGTCACGTGGGTCCGCGACTCTCCGGAACCGGAAGCTTCGGCGACGCGGCCCCAACCCACCCCGCTTCGCGTGCTGGAGCCGTCCCCGGACCGTGTGAGCCCACGTTGCGTTCACTTCGGCGTCTGCGGCGGTTGCCAGTACCAGATGGCGGCCTATCCGGCGCAGCTTGCCATCAAGCGCGCCATCCTGCGCGAGACCCTTCAACGCGCTGGGGTCGAGGCGCCAGGCCCGGCCGGCGATCCGGGGGCCGAACTCACCAGCTCGCCCTCGCCCGAGGAGTATGGCTACCGC
>CAXTWN010000035.1:932-24451 GCA_964248055.1 uncultured Acidobacteriaceae bacterium
GGACGGCACCCTGCAGGTGGGCTACAGCATCCGGGGCACCCGGGAGTTTTTGCCCGTGACCATGTGTCCCATTGCGGCTCCGCTGCTTTGGCGCGCCGTGGAAGCCCTGCTCACCGCCTCCGAGGAAGACCGCGACCTCTACCGCGGGCTCCGCGCCGCGGCGGAGATCGAGTTGTTCACCGACGGCGAGCAGCACAAACTTCAGCTCAGCCTGCTGCTGCCCGGCAGCGCCCCCTTCGGCCAAAACAGTTTCGTCTGCGCGATGGAGACCGTCCGCACTCGCCTTCCCGAGCTGACCGGTGCGGGCGCACTTCGGGCCGACCCACGCTCGGGCCGCAGCCTCGAGACGCTGGCTGCCTGGGGTGCGGCGGGGCTGCCCTATGCGATCGCGGACGAAACCTACTGGATCACCCGGGGCGGCTTCTTCCAGGTGAACCGTTTTCTCTTACCCATGCTCCTCGATCTGGTCTGCAACGGTCGTTCGGGCGCGCTGGCGTGGGATCTCTTCGCCGGCGTCGGCCTGTTCTCAAGGCGGTTGGCCCGCCAGTTCGCCGCGGTAACCGCCGTGGAGGCGAATCCCACCGCCGCCGGCGACCTCAAACGCGCGCTCAGCCGCATCGGACCGCAGCACCAGGCCGTGCAGGCCACCACGCTCGACTTCCTGCGGCGGGCTGTGCTCGAACGCGCCCGCCCCGATCTGATCGTGCTCGATCCGCCGCGTGCCGGTGCCGGCGAGGAGGTCTGCAATTCACTGCTACGCTTGCGCCCCGCGGAGGTCGCGTATCTCTCCTGCGACCCCACCACGCTCGCCCGCGACCTCGCCCAACTCACCCGTTCGGGGTATCGCATCGCCGCACTTCACCTGATAGACCTGTTCCCGCAGACCTATCACCTGGAGACCCTCGCCATCCTACGACACACATCATCTCCCGCTTAGCCTAAGTCACCGTAAGCCAATTTTGAGTTGTCATCCTGATCCCGAGCGAAGCCGAGGGGGAAGGACCTGCTTTCGCTCGCCTCACGAAACGAGTCTCCAGGCCAGACTTGTCATCTTGATCCCAAGCGAAGCCGAGGGGGAAGGCCTGCTTTTCGCTCGCATCCTCTCCAACCCCGGCCGGCCGATGACTTCACAGCACAAACCCCTCCCGTAACGTAAGCCCGCCAACCAGATTCACTCCAACCCGCCTCATCCCAAATCCGGGCTAACAAGGGTAGTTCTTCTCATGCCGGCTGTCGGTGCTGCCACATTCTGGATGAGCCGCCAAGCAGCCCGCGGGCAAGTGGAACCCCTGCGCGCCCGGCGCATGCCGCTCCTGCTCGCCGCCCTGGCCTTCGCCGCCGGGATCGTTCTCGCCCGTAGTTGGCACGCCCCCGCCGTGCTTGCCGCCTCGGTGTTCGCGCTGCTGCTGCTGGCCTCGCTCGCTGTGTCCGGCACCGCGACAGTCGGCTGGTTCGCGGTGCTCGCGCTGTGGACGGCGGTCGGTTGCTGGTGCGCGCAGACGCAGGCGCCGGTACCGCGCCAGACCGCATTGCAGACCTACGCCGACGGCCTCAGCCGAACCGTGGAGGGCCGGGTCGTCGCCGTACATAGCCTCCGCCCGGCGGAGATCAACATCGCCGCCCCCACCGCGCCGTCCGCGCCCTGGCTAGTGGAACCCGGCGGCTGGGAGGGTGAGTCCGGCGATCCCGGTGCGACCGTCGACCTCGCCGTCGACGCCGTCGAGGAGGTTACCCCCGACCTTTCCACCATGCAGCCGATCGCAGGCGGGGTCCGCATCACGCTCTTCGGCCCGCCGCCCGCCCTCCACTGCGGCGACCAGATACGTCTTCCCCTGCGCCTGCGCGTGCCCGAGGTCTACCGTGACCCCGGCGCCTTCTCCTACGCGGACTGGCTCCTCGGGCAGGGCATCGGCGTCACGGCAAGCTCACCGGCGGCAAAACTGGAGGTTGTGGGCTCCGGCACCGCCACGCTCACCTGTCGCCTGCAGACCGCGCAACGCTGGGCGGCGACCCGGCTGGAGCAGCTGCCCCACAGCCCCGTGATCGCGCATCTGCCCGGCCCCTTGCGGCTTACCGCGCCCGACGCCGCGATGCTCGCCGCCATGCTCTTCGGCGACCGCGCCGCGCTCACCTCGGATCTCCGCGCCGGCTTCGAGCGCACCGGCACCTTCCACCTGTTTGTCGTCTCCGGGCTCCATATTGCGCTGTTCACGGGTGTGATCTTCTGGCTGCTCCGCCGCGCGCTGCGCCTGCCGGAGCTTTCCGCGGTCATCCTTACCATCGCGCTCGCGGCCGGCTACGCTCTGCTCACCGGCTTCGGCGCGCCCCCCCCCCGCGCCCTGACGATGAGCAGCCTGTACCTTCTAGCCCGGGCCCTGGACCGCGAGCGCTCGGGGCTGAACGCGCTCGGCGCCGCCGCGCTGCTCATCCTCCTGCGCACGCCGCGCGCCCTCTTCGAACCCAGCTTCCAGATGACCGCACTGGTGATCCTCGCCGTTATGGGGCTGGGATTGCCGGTCAGCGAGCGGCTGCTGAGCGGCTGGCGAGCCGCATCGCACCAGCTGGATACCGTCGAACTCGACGCCTTTCTCTCGCCCGCCGTCGCCGCGCGCCGGGTGCAGCTGCGCCTTTGGGGCCGACTGTGCCGCGACCTCACCGGCACCCGGTACGCCCGCGCGCTGCCGGTGCTTGCGGTGCGCGGCGGGCTGCTCCTGGCGGAGGCCTTCCTCTTCTCCGCCGCCATCGAGCTCTGCATGACGCTGCCCATGGCTGCGTTTTTTCACCGTGCGGTCCCCCTCGCCATGCCCGGCAACCTTCTCGTCGCGCCCGTAGCCATGCTGCTGGCCGTCTCCGGCGTGGTCACCTTCCTGCTCGGGCTCGTGACGCCGTCGCTGGCGGCGATCCCGTCGGCCGCGACCGCGCTGCTGCGCCACCTGGTGCGCGCTCTGGTCGACCGTCTCGGGCACGCGGCCCTCGGCGACCTGCGCGTTCCCTCCCCTTCTGCGGGAAGCGTTGTGGTCTTCTGCATGCTCCTTGTGTTTGCCTGCTGGGCCTTGCGCGCCCGCGAAACCCGGCTCGCCTGGGCCGGCGCCGCCGCTGCCGCGCTTCTCCTCTTCGCGGTGCTCTGGCCCTCTCCTCCGGGCTGGCACCCCGGCAGGCTTGAGGTCACGGCCATCGACGTCGGTCAGGGGGACTCGTTGCTGGTCGTCTCCCCGGAGGGCCGAACCCTGCTCGTCGACGCCGGGGGTCTCGTCGGCCGCGTCACCACGCGCTGGGACGTCGGGGAGGAGGTCGTCGCGCCGTATCTTTGGGGGCGGCATCTTCGCCGTCTGGACGCCGTGCTGATCACCCACGCCCACAGCGATCACATCGGCGGCATGCCCGCGATCCTGCGCGATCTGCGGCCCCGCGAACTTTGGCTGAGCACGGAACCCGGCGACGCGCCCGCCCTCCAGGCCCTGCTGCACGAGGCATGGTCGCTCAACATCCCGGTGCGCCACTTCGCCGCCGGCGATCGCTTCCCCTGGGGCGGCGTGCAGGCCACCGTGCTCGCACCGGAGCCGGGCTACGCCAACCCGGGGCAGGCCCGCAATAACGATTCGCTCGCCGTGCGCCTGGATTGGCAGCGCGCCAGTGTGCTGCTCGAAGGGGACGCGGAGGCGCCGAGCGAAGCCGCGATGCTGGCCCAGGGCCGCCTGGCCCCGGTCACCCTGCTCAAAGTTGGCCATCACGGCAGCAAGACCTCCACCACCCCGGAGTTTCTGGCCGCCGTCGCGCCCCGCGCGGCAGTCATCAGCGTCGGCCGGCACAACACCTTCGGGCACCCGCGCGATGAGGTTCTGCAACGGTTGGAGGCCGCGCACATCCAAACCTTCCGGACCGACCGGGAAGGGGCGGAGACCTTTCTGCTCTCCCCTGACGGCAGCATCGATCCCAGCCCGGCGTATAACTGATCTACCCGCGGAGGTGCGGATGGACGAAACCAAAGCAGTGAGTGGCGGAAGCGACGAAGGCATCGTCGAGCCGGCAGCATCCGTCGTCGCCGTGGAGGCTTCCGCTCTGCCGCAGACCACGGTGGCGGTTCAGGCCGCGGCTCAGGAAGAGGCCAAGCTCCTCCGCCGCCTGCAGATGATGATGAACATGGTCATGGGGGTGATCGCGCAGGATGGCACCCTGAGCTACGATGACGCCGCGACCATGGTCGCCGACGCGCGCACCGCCGCCCTGGCCATGTTTCCCGGCAAGGAACTCGCCTACGACCTGATCTGGCGGCCCCGCTTTCAGCGGCTCATGCGCGAACGATTCCGCCTGGTGTAAAACGGTCAGCCCGTAGCTGAACCGTCATTGTGTAGGCAGACGGTCAACGCGTAGGCAGATGGCTAGCGTCTAGGCAGACGGTCAGCGTCTAGTAAAGAGTGTCATCTCGACCGGAGCGAACGGCTTGACCGTTCGCGCAGCGGAGAGGCCCCCGCATTTGCTCGTAGCCGCAACACACTCGTCAGAAGACCACCTCAGCTGAGATCCTCGCGGGATCTCCTCCGAGCAACCCGAACCTCCCGCCCACAAACTCTCTACGGAATCCGGGTAGCCCCCATCAGCGGCGTCTTCACCGGGGTCGCCAGCCCGACGTACTCGATCAGCCGGTCGTCGCCGTTACTGCTCACCCATACGTTGCCGGCCGCGTCGATTGCCACCCCGAATCCCTCGCTCATGCCGGTATCCGGCGCCCATCCTGCCACCGGCGATAGGATCGCCCCTGGCAGCGTGGTCGAGGCTCCCGCCAATTGGCTGAGCCCCGGGGCCCGGTGATTAACGACCCACACGGTCCCGCTGCCGTCGGCGGCAATGCCGTCCGGATGGTCTAACCCGCCCCCGACATAGCCGTTCCCGGAGAGAACCCGCCCTCCCGAGACCAGCCCCACGCTGTCGTCGTAGTAGTTGGCTGTCCACACGTTGTCCGCGGCGTCGATGGCCACGCCCGCCGGCCCATTGCCCACCGTATAGCTCGTAAATGAAGAGCCATCCGGCGTCACCTTGGTCACCGTCCCGTTGTCACTGCTGAAGTTTGCGACCCAGCCGTTGCGCTGAGAGTCGACCGCGATCGCGCTGGAGAAGGCGAGTTGGCTGCTGGTGTAGCCGGAGTCCCCGGAGAGCGGCACACCACTATCGCTCAACAGCGTGACGTAGCTATCGCCGTAGTCGGCGATCCAGGCCGTGTTGGTGCTGTCGAACGCGATGGCCAGGGGGAAGTTTAAGCCTCCTGCGCTATAAAGCGAGTTCCCGGGCAGCGCCGGTCCGGACGTGTTCAGCAGCGTCACCGACCCCATCCCGTTGTTGATGCTGTAATCGCTGTTCTGCTGGCTGGTGATCCACATCGTTCCGTTGGCGTCCACGGCGCCCCCGTAGGACTCCTGCAACCCATAGCTCGCGATGCCTTGCGCGTAGGTGGGCACACCGGTGTTGCTGAACAGGCTGGCCACCCCCGCGTAGTTCACCACCCAGACGTTCCCGACGGCGTCGATGGCAACCGTGGCGGGCTGGTTCATGCCGCCTCCGGTGAAAGAGACGGGGAGCGTCCAGTCCGGCGGCGCCGTGGCCAGAGCGGGCGAAAACGCAGACGAGCCCGTGCTGAGTCCATACAGCGCCGGAACGTTCTCTCCCGGATTGTTCACCAGGTTCAGCGCGGCATCCAGCGTGTTGTTTGGCGGCTGAATCGTGGTGGCTGTTGCGTTAAAGAGCGCCCCGCAGGTCCCACCGCCGGACACGTCGGCCGCTACGCAGCCGTGCAGCAGGTTGGCGATGGTGTTCAGCTTGGCGGAGGGTGCGGCGCCGTTGGCCGGGAAGCCCGCTCCGGGAGCCGTACCCGCGGAAAGATTCACCAGGCTCCCAAGCGTCGCCACGCCGAGGTTGAGCCCGCTCGCGTTGGTCGCCGAGCTGCCCAGCTGCCCGCCGGTGGCCAGGAACGGTCGCAGCGCGAAGACGGTTCCGGCTGTGGTCAGCTCGTTCACCATGAAGTTTGCGTTGCTCAGACTCTGGCACGCCCCGGGTACCGTAATCAGCGACGTGGCGCTGTTCGCCGCTCCGGAACCCACCTGCCCCCCGGTTGCGATGATGTACAACACCGAAACCCCAACCGGGCAGGTATACGAGCCGGCCGCGACGCGGAAGGCGCCGTTCGCATCTGTGATCAGCCCCGAGGCCAGAAGCTGCGTCCCCGCGGAGCCGTTGCCGGCGCTTCCGGTGGTATAAAGCTGCACCTCTGCCCCGACGATGGGCGTACTTCCGGCGAGCACGTTCCCGGAAAACGCAAGCCCGACGAAGCTGCCCGTCGGCGGCACATAGCCTGTGCTTCCGGTGCTGCCTGTGGTGCCGGTGTCTCCCGTCGTGCCCGTGCTGCCCGTAGGGCCGGTGCTTCCAGTCGACCCAGCGGCGCCCGAGTTGCCGGAGCTTCCCGGCGTGCCGGTGCTGCCGGTAGCGCCCGTGCTTCCCGTCGTGCCGGTGTTTCCTGTAGAGCCGCTCGTTCCCGTCGTGCCCGTGCTCCCCGTCGTGCCCGTGGATCCCGTGCTGCCCGTTCCGCCTGTCGTCCCAGTGACGCCAGTAACTCCGGTGGTGCCCGTGATTCCAGTAGAGCCAGTGGCGCCGGTCGCTGCGGTGCTGCCCGTGGTCCCAGTGGAGCCTGTGCTGCCGGTAGCTCCGGTAGCCCCGGTGCTGCCGGTAGCTCCTGTAATGCCAGTGGTGCCCGTAGTCCCTGTACCGCCCGTCGTGCCGGTGGCTCCTGTACTGCCCGTTGCGCCAGTGGTGCCCGTGGTGCCGGTAGCGCCCGTCGATCCACTTGCCCCCGTGCTGCCCGTCGTCCCGGTGGTTCCTGTGGCCCCCGAACTCCCTGTGGAACCGGTGTTCCCGGTCGCGCCCGTACTCCCCGTGGCTCCGGTCGAACCCGTGCTGCCGGTGCTCCCCGTGGCTCCTGTACTGCCCGTGTCTCCTGTACTGCCCGTTGCACCCGTGGTGCCGGTGACCCCGGTTGCGCCCGTAGACCCGCTGCCGCCGATCGGGCCCCCGATCACGCTCATACCCGCGCTACAGCCGCTCAGCAGCGACGCCGCAAACAGGACAGACACAAGGAGCGAAGCGCGAAACCGGAGCATCGGGAGGCCGTGGCCCCTAGTCTAGGGCGCGGTCCGGTCCCCGTAAGTCCCACAAAAGGCGCACGCGCGTCAGGCGAGTTGTGCCGAAACAACACGGAATTTTGCTTACGCAGGCATGGAAGCTGCCCGCTCGGAGCGCCCGGACAGCTCCGCCGCGCGCGCCTCCGCATACGCGGCCGCGCCCAGCAGGGCACAGGTGTCGTCCAGGATGATGCGTACCGGCATAGCCTCCAGAATTGGCCGCATGCGCCCCTTGTCCAGGAACGCTTCGGTGAATTTGCCGTTCTGCATCACCTTCAGCGCCTTGGGCGCAATGCCGCCGCCCAGATAGATCCCGCCGGAGGCCAGCAGCGTCAGACCCAGATTCCCTGCCTTCGCGCCGAACGCCGCGGCAAAGAGGTTCATGGTCTCCACACAGATCTCGCTTGAGCCCGCCTCGGCGCAGGTGCCGATCACCGCATTGGGATCCTCGTTGCTCATGCGCTCGCGTAACCACGCAGGCTCGTCCATCTTCTGGTCGTCGCGCAGAAAGGCATACACATTGCGAATGCCAAGGCCGGAGACAACGCGCTCAAAGCTCACCCGGCCGTTCAGCGTGCGTTGCAGATAGTGGAGCAGCGCGATCTCGCGCTCGTTGCGCGCGGCGAAGTCGACGTGCCCGCCCTCGGACGGAATCGGCGTGTGCCGTCGCAGCTTGGCATCCCACACCAGCACCGACTCGCCCAGCCCCGTGCCCGCCGAGATCAGCCCACGGTGCCCCACCGCGCTCGTATCGCCGTCGTGAAGGTTGAAGATCTTGTCCTTGGTCAGCTCCGGGATGCCGTACCCGTTCGCCTCCAGATCGTTGATCAGGAAGATGTGCTCGACGCCCAGCGAGCGCTGCAGATCGCGCGCATCCAGCGTCCAGGGCAGATTGGTCAGCTTCAGTCGGCCATCGCGCACCGGCCCCGGACACCCAAAGCACGAGGCCACAATGTCCTCTTTCCGCTCGCTGCCTTTGGAGAGGAAGGCTTGGACCACATCGTCCAGACAGGCATACTCGCCGGCGGGGAACTTCTCATCCCGCACCGGCACCAGGCGGCCTTCGGCAAAGTTGTACAAAGCCAGATGGACCTTGGTTCCGCCGACGTCGCCCGCCAAAATCATGGGTGTTCCTTTGCCCTCGTGCGCGAGGGGTCAGATCTCGAGCGTGCCGACGCGACGAGCGCCCCCGGGCCCGGCAAACAGCTCAGTGGACGACGGTAGCGTAGCCGCGGCGATCTCGTCCAGTTGCACCAGCAGGCGACCGTTTGAAGGCCGAATCATCTGCGAGGGTAGCCGATCCGGATCGCGCGGCCCGGTGAACACCTCGGCGACCACCGCCGTCTTCGCCGGCCCGGCGATCTCAAATGCGACCTCACTCGCCTGATTGATCACCGGTGAGGTCAGCGTGATCCGCCAGGTGTCCTTCTGCGGCACGTGGTTGGCGATGCACAGGCGACCCAACTCGTACAGCCCCTGCGTGTGCGGAAACAGCGACGCCGTGTGCCCGTCATCGCCCATGCCCAGCAGCAGCAGGTCGAACGCCGGCGACTCCGCTCCTTCCAGCTTCATCGTGTTGCGCAGCGTGCTCTCGTACCGCGACGCCGCCTCCTCCGGGTCGAGCTCGCCCTCCATCCGGTGGACGTTCTCCGCGGGAATGCCGACCTGATCCAGCAGCAGCCGCTTGCACACGCCGTAATTCGACTCGGGATGGTCGGGCGGCACCGAACGCTCGTCCACCCAATACAGTTGCAGTTTGTCCCAGGGGATGGTCGTCGCGAAAGGCTGCGCCGGGTCGGCCAGCAGCTTGAAGGCAGCTTGGGGAGTGGATCCACCCGAGATCGCCACCCGCGCCAACCCGCGCCGCGCCACGGCAGCCTCGACCTTCTCCGCAAAGTGCCGCGCCGAGGCCAGCGCAAGGTCCTGCGCCGTGGGCCAGATCTGGTAGGTGACGGTAATGGGCTGTGGCATGGTCTCCGCGCTCTCTGCGTTACAGCTTTGCCCAGCTGCGGCCATCCTTGGCCAGCAGCTCGTCTGCCGACTTCGGCCCCATCGTCCCCGCCTCATAGTTGGGGAAGTCCGTTGGGGGCGTCGCCTTCCACGCCTCCAGGATTGGCGTCATCAGCGCCCAGGTCGCCTCGACGCCCTCGCGCTCTGCAAAGAGCGTGCCGTCGCCCAGCATGGCGTCCAGCAGCAGCCGCTCATAGCCGTTCGCCGAGCTCTTGCCGAAGGCGTCGGCGTAGCTGAAGTGCATCTCCACGGGCTTTACGTTGGTCGTGGGCCCGGGAATCTTGGCGCCGAAGATCAGCGTGATGCCCTCGTCCGGCTGAATGCGCATCTTCAGCACGTTCGGTGTCACCTGGCCGTCGTTGTCGTTGGACTTGAACAGGTGCAACGGCGGCTGCTTGAACGTAACCGTGACCTCGGTGACGCGATTGGCCAGGCGCTTGCCGGCGCGGATGTAGAACGGCACGCCCGCCCAGCGCCAGTTCTCGATGGACAGCTTCATCGCGGCATAGGTCTCGGTGCTCGACTCCGGGTTCACGCGATCCTCCTGCCGGTAGCCGATCACCGCCTTGCCGTCGACCGTGCCCGCCGCATACTGCCCACGCGCGGTGTTCTCCACCGGAATCGGCTCGATCGCACGCCACACCTTCAGCTTTTCGGTGCGGACCGCGTCGGCGCGGAAGTTGTCGGGCGGTTCCATGGCCACGAAGCTCAGCACCTCCATCACGTGGTTCTGCAGCACATCGCGCAGCGCCCCGGCGGTCTCGTAAAACGGCCCGCGGCCCTCGATGCCGATCGACTCTGCCGCCGTAATCTCCACATGGTCGATGAAGTTGCGGTTCCACACCGGTTCAAAGATCCCATTGCCGAAGCGGAAGACCAGGATGTTCTGCACCGTCTCTTTGCCGAGGTAGTGATCGATGCGGAAGATCTGATTTTCGCCCAGCACCTTGTTGATCTCGCTGTTCAGCGTGCGCGCGCTTTCGAGGTCCACGCCAAACGGCTTCTCGATGATGACGTTGATCCACTGTCCCTTGCCCGTGGCCTGGGTCATGCCGTGCTTGGCCAGCCGCTGCGCGATGTCGGCGAAGTACTCTGGCGCCACCGCGAGGTAAAACAGCCGGTTGCCCCTGGTGCCGAACTGCCCATCCAGCTCGGCAAGAAACGCCTTCAGCTTTTCAAAGCCGGCGTCGTCGTCGAAGTTGGTGGCGAAGTACTTCACGCGCTCCATGAACGGCTTCAGCTTGGAGTCGCCCGCATCCACGCCGCCGCCCTTCAGGATGCCATCCTGCATATCGGGCGCGAAGGTCGCCGAAAGGTCACGCCGCGCCACGCCGACCACGGCGAAATCCTTGGGCAGCAGGTTCTGCTGTTCCAGGTGAAACAGCGCGGGCAGCAGCTTGCGCTTGGTCAGGTCGCCGGACGCGCCGAAGATCACCACGATGCACGGGTCGGGCACACGCTCGTTCTGCGACATCTCACCGGCCGTCTCACGGTCGGTCAGGGACTGGCCCACTTCTGCTGCTGCTGCCATACGTGTTTCTCCTCTTGCCTTTCAAACTGACATCCGAGTGGGCGCGATCCCCCGGACTACGGTCTGCGCTCCAGATTTCGATCGCCTTGTCGTGCCTGCCCAGTTCGCGGAGGAACTGCCGCAGATCGTCGCTGATTCGGTCAATGCGAGTCGACAACTCGCTGTTACTCCGGTCGATGCAACCCGTCAGATCTTCGTTCAATGTATCGATGCGACCGGGAAGCTGGTGGTAGTCCATCCTCTGCCAGATCGCCCTGGCAAGCACCGTGCCCAACAGAAAGAAAAACTCGACGTTTGCGATCATGCGCGCCCACCGTAGGCAGTGTACAGCCCGCCTGCCCGGCCGCCATCCCCTGCACGGAAGGCGGCCGGGCGGGGGCGCAGCTACTCCTTCTTGATCGCGTGCCCGCCAAAGGCGTTGCGCATCACGCTGAGCATGCGGTCGGTCATGTTGTTCTCTTCGCGCGAGCGCAGCCGGCGAATCAGCGACTCCGTGATGACCGGCGCGGAGATATTCAGATCGATGGCCTCGAACACGGTCCACCGGCCCTCGCCCGAGTCGGTGACATACGGCGCAATGCCCTGCAGCTCCGGATTCTTCTTGAGCGCGTCGGCCGTCAGGTCGAGCAGCCACGAACGCACCACCGAACCGTACCGCCAGATCTGCGAGATCTGCTCGATGTTGAGGTTTAATTCCTTCTTGGCGTCCATGATGGAGAAGCCCTCGGCATAGGCCTGCATCATGCCGTACTCGATGCCATTGTGCACCATCTTCACGAAGTGCCCGGCTCCGGCAGGTCCGGTGCGGCCCCAGCCCTTGTCGGGCGCGGGGGCCAGCGCCTCAAAGATCGGCTTCAAGTGATCGACGACCGCCTCATCGCCGCCCACCATCATCGAGTAGCCTTCGGTGATGCCCCAGATGCCGCCCGACGTGCCCACATCGACGAACTCGTAGCCCTGCTCCTTGAGCTGCTTGTACCGCCGTTGCGAATCCTTATAGTTCGAGTTGCCGCCGTCGATGAAGATGTCGCCCTTGTTCATCAGCGGTTTCAACTTCTCGATCGTCTGGTCCACCGGATCGCCTGCCGGCACCATGATCCAGATCGCCCGCGGGCTTTCGGTCATGTTTTTGACCATATCCTCGAGTGAGCTGGTGCCCACCGATCCCGCATCCGACAGCCGCTTGACCGCCTCGGCCGAGAAATCAAATCCCACTACCTTGTGCCCGGCTTTGTGGAGACGTTCGGCCATATTGCCGCCCATCTTGCCGAGTCCGATCATTCCGAGTTCCATATGCGTCCCCTCGCCTGTTGTGCCCTTGTACACGTCCGTCAAGGAGCTTACCGTTAAGCTCTGTGATTTACGGCCATCGCGTGCGTTTCTTTTCCCGGCTCTGCCTTTGACCCGTTTCAGGCCTTCGCCCCGGCATACGCCGGTGTGGTCAAGGAATCTTCGCTGTCCGGAAAGTCTGCGCCGTTGGTTGTGTCCTGCCAGCGATCCAACTCTTCCGTCCACTGCTCCAGCCGGGTCCGGAAGCGCTGCAACGCGATCTTGCCCAGCAGCAGATGCCTGGGCGGCTCCGGTGCGTTCACCGCCGCCACGACGGCCTCGATCGCGCGCTGCGGATCGCCCGGCTGCTTGCCCGCCTGCGTCTTGAAGTAGTCGCGCGTCTTGCCCACGGTGGTCTCGTAGTCGGCGATGCGGCGCGCCGCCTCCTTGCCCGAACGCCCCAGAAAATCGGTGCGGAACGGCCCCGGCTCCACCACCATCACATGCACGCCCATGGGCGCCAGCTCATCATGCAGCGCCTCGCTCAGGCCCTCTACGGCAAACTTCGTCGCGTTGTAGTAGCCCCAGCCGGGCGAGCCGATCAAGCCGCCGATCGAGGAGAAGTTGATGATGGCGCCACGACGCCGCTCGCGGAACATGGGCAGAAACGCCCTGGTGAGGTTGATCAGACCGAAGACATTGGTCTGAAACATCGGCATGTACTCCTTCTCGCTCACCTCTTCCACAGCGCCGCACACACCGTATCCGGCGTTGTTCACCAGCACATCGATGTAGCCCACGTAGGCGATCGCCTGGGCCACGGCATGATCGATGGAGTCCTGGCTCGTCACATCCAGCGGCAGGATGAACGCGTTTGGGTTCTTGGTGGTGAAGTCGTCGATATCCTCTACCTTGCGGGCGGTGACCACCACCGTCGCACCCTGCCCAAGCAGATATTCCGCCAGAAGGCGGCCGAAGCCGCTCGAGGCGCCTGTGATAAACCAATGATCTCCGCGCTGCATGCCGTTCCCCGCCGTCATCATGCGTTATGGGATGGCGATTTCCCGGCTGGCGATGCTAGGCGATACTGCAACTGCTCCTCGCCAACCGGCATCCCTGCTCTTGACGCGCACCGGCGATCGGAGACAACAGCATGGCAAGCCAGCCCACCAGCCCCGCCTCGCAGCCCTCGCCCACCACAACCATCGGCGCTCTGCGTCAGCAGTATGGCCCCCATTTCGCCAAGGGGTACGGCGATCAGGACACCCTGGGCCAGGTGCTCGGGCGTGCCGGCGTCAGCACCATCGAAGAGTACCTGGCGCAAAACAAGTAGGGCTAAAACACTTCGAGGCAGCGTTAAAGCACCTGTGCCTCAGCGAAGGCGCCCGTGCGCAGCTCGTCCCTATCCCTGCACCGCCTGCATGTACCGGGCATCGATCCGCAGCGCCTGATAGGGCGGCATGTCGAACCCCTCCTGCTCCACAAACATGTGCCGGATCCGCGCTCCTTTGGCCGCCTCAAAGATCGGCTGAAAGCGCACCGTGCCCTGTCCCAACTCCGCCGCCGCGGGTGGATCGACCACCGTCGCCGGCTTGCTTGTGGCCTTGAAATCCTTGATGTGCAGCATCGAGATGCGCGTCGGGTACCTGCGCAGCAGCGCCACCGGATCGCCCCCGCCTACGGTCACCCAGCCACAGTCCATCTCAAAGGTCACCAGCTCCGGATCCGTCAGCCGGATCATCTCCTCGAACGGAACCACCCCGCCAATCGGCGCAAACTCCATCGTGTGGTTGTGGTACCCAAACACAATGCCGGCTGCCTTGGCCTTGCGTCCCCACTCGTTGAACTGCTCAGCGTTCCAGCGATAGTCCTCCATCGTGAACGACTCCACCTGGCTGCGGAAGCTCTGATTCTGCAGCCGGGACGGGTTTTTGATCGCCGGGAACGAGCAGATCAGGTACCTCAGCCCCAGCGCCTGTCCGAACGCAAGGGTCTGGTCGAAAGAATTGCGGAGATCGCCTGCGCTGTTGTGCGAGCTGGGCATGCGGAGCCCGGCCGCAGCCAGCGCCGCTTTCACCTGCTCCGGCGAGTGCCCGTAAAATCCCGCCGCCTCGACCTCCTGGTACCCCAGCGAGGCAACCTGCTTCAAGGTGCCCTCGTAGTCCTTCGCCAGCATCTCGCGCACGGAGTACAGCTGAAGTCCCAACGGCAGTCCCAGCGGCATCGCGGAAGCCTGGCGCGCCCGCAGCGCCACCGCGCCCCCGACGGCAGCCGCGGACGAGTGGAGCAGGAACTGCCGGCGGGTGGACAGGGTGCGGTAGGTCATAACGGTCATCCTCATGTTGGGCGTAGGTGCGTTACGGGGACGTCTGCTGCGCCTCAGCGCCCGAGGTTCTTGCTGAAAAAGTTCGCCATGATCTCGTCCGCCTCCCTGGTCTCCGGCAGGCTCTGATCGTTCCAGAAGGCATGCGGCAGCGCCTCAAAGACCACCAGCCGGGCGTCCACGCCATCGCGCAGAAACGCCCGATGCAGCGTGCTGGTTCCGCTCAGCAGCAGATCCCGCGTGCTGGTCAGAAAGAGCGTCGGCGGAAAGCCGTGATGATCGGCAAACAACGGCGAAAGCACGGGGTCTTTCAGATCGATATCGCGGGCGTACTCATTGTGCGGTCCCGGCTGCGGCGGAGTGGGCACACTCAGGTGCCCGGAGAGCCCACGCAGCGCGAACAACGCCTCGGAATCGCCATGCCGGCTGAAGTCGCCCATCCCGGAGAACACACCCAGCGCGCCCGGCAGCGGCAGGCCCAGCTGCTGCAGCTTCACCGCCATCTCCGCCGTCAGGATCGCGCCCGCCGAGGTGCCGAAGACGCCGATGTCGCCGGGTTTGTGGGTCTTCAACTGCTCGCGGTACACCGCGACGGCATCTTCCACGGCCGCCGGAAACGGATGCTCCGGCGCCAAGCGGTATAGCACCGCCACGGTCTTGGTCTGCGACAGAAAGGCCACCGGCACGGACTCGGTCAGCGAGCCCGAATCGGAGTTGAACCCTCCGCCATGCAGGTTGATCAGCACACGATTCTGGTGCTCCTCCGGGACGTTCGCCGGCGTGATCACCTTCACCGGCACGCCCGCCATCGTCACGGGCTCCACCGCCACGGGATACGCCGCGAGGAAGCCTGCCCCCGCCCGTGCCTGCCAGGTATCGGTACCGCTGCGCCGCTCCGCCAATGACTGCGGGGTCGCGTCGTCGCGCTCCGGCCGGGCCAGCAGGTGCTGCGCCTCGGGGCTGATCGTCGTCGGCACGGGCACCACGCGTGTCACACGTGCGGTTCCGTCCGAGTCAATGACGCTCGAGTTCATCTTGGGTCCCTTGCTCGCTGGTACAGGTGCGCTCGCCGGAACGGGCGTGCTGGCCGGAGCGGGCATGCTGGTCGCGGCTTGTGCAGCGGCCACAGAGGCCTTGCTGGTCGCAGCGGGCACATTCGTCGTGGTCGGCGTGCTGGCTGCAGCAGGCGTACTAACTGCAGCGGGCGCGCTGGTGGCAGCGGGCGCCGGGGTCTGGGGCTTGCTGTGCCGCGTCATCAGCGCGGGCCCGGAAAGCAGCACTGCCGTGCACAGAACCGTGATGTGTGACCGATACCACTCCGACTGCATCAACGATCTCTCCGTCGCCTGTGCCAGTCACACTACACGATTCCGGGAACGCTTGGCACCTCGGCCCAGAACTACTCAAGCCGTCGCACCCCCCGCTACTTGGCGCAGAATGGCAGAGAGGTCTGGAGTGTCCGAAAGCTACAACCGTGGATCCGGCAGCCGCGCTCTTGTTCTGAAGCTCGTGTGCCTTGCCGCGATCGTCGCGAGCGCTGTGAAGCTGATCCTGGTGCTGCGCGGCGCGCTCCGCGAAGGCACGCCGATGGACGATGCCTTCATGTTCTTCCGTTACGCCACGCACATCCGCTCCGGTCTGGGCATCTCCTGGAACCTGGACCGGGTACACACCTTCGGCGAGACCAGTCTCCTGTGGGGTTTCGTGGTTCTGCTGCTGTCGTTTCTGCCGGTGTCCGGTGCCAGCGCCTTGATCCTGGGCTCCTGGACCTGCGCCGTGGCAGCCATTCTCGCCACCACGTGGGCCGTCTCCAGCAATGCAAAGTCCCGGTATCTTTCTGGCTTTTGGCAGGTGCTGCCCTGGGTCGCCCTTCCGCTGGTCTTCCGACAGCCATTCTGGGGCAACCCGCAGACCGGGATGGAGACCATGCTCGGCGCGGCCCTTTCCGCTCTCTATGCCGGATCGGTCCTCGCCTGGGCGCGCGGCGCAGGCTCGACCTTTCCTTTGGCAGCGGTCGCGTTCTCGCTGTACCTGACCAGGCCCGATGAACTGTTGATCCTTGTGCTGTTTCCTTTGCTGCTCGTCGGACTGGAACGGCGGAGTCGCGACTTCCTCGTCATCCTCTTCACCCTGATCGCGATCGAGACCTTGGCGTGCAAGCTCTACTTCGGTACAGCTCTGCCCCTCGGCTTCCTCATGAAGAGCCGGCACGCGTACCGCGGCTATGTCGGCGTGTGGAGTCCAGCCAACAACGCCCTTCAGATGCTCTCTGTATGCGCCGTGTACCTGGCGTGCCTGGTTCTGCTCACCCACAGGGCGGAGGCACGCCTTGTCTTCGCCTTCCTGTTGCCGGTTGCCCTTTCGTTCGCCTACCTGCTCACCGTCACGCAGATCATGGGATCCAACTCGCGGTACTATCTGCCCTACTTCCCCTTTCTGGTCGTGCCCGCACTGCTGGTGCTCGATGAAAAGCTACAAACATCCGCGTGGCCTTCCGTGCTCTCGGTGCGCGGAGCCTTGATAGCCGGATTCCTTCTTCTTACTTTGGCAGCAACCCTGCTGCACGCGCACCCGATCTCCGCTCTGGATCAACGTCTGGAGCGACGAGGCAAGGCGTACGGCCCTGTGCACTTCGAGCGCGCGGCCGCGGGAGATCTCCCTTCTGTCGATCGAGACCAAAGCATCTACGCCGTCACAGATGACCTCGCGCGACGCCTTCCGCAGGGGTCGACCATGGCCGCGACAGAGGTCGGCTATCTCGGGGCGTCCGTACCCGAAGTCAACGTCATCGATCTGGCCGGCCTAAACGATCGCCAGATCGCGTTGAATGGGTTCGATCCGGCGGCCTTGCTCGCACGAAAGCCCGACGTGATCTGGTTGCCGCACCCCGGTTACACCTACATGCGAGGCGTCCTTCTCACCGCACCCGGGCTGTTGCGCGACTACGACGTCTACGGCGGTGTGGCCGGCTATGGTGTCGCCTTACGCAAGGACAGCCCCGCGCGTGAGGCCATCGACCGCGGCATGCAATCGCTGTGGCAGCGGCTCTACCCCGGGTACAGGATGGAGGACTACCGCACGCGCGCCATCACCTGGCAGCCGTGATGTGCCGCGGCATCTCTGCTACAGCCACCACGGCTCCACAGGCGGCTCACGCGGCAACACACGGGACAGCATCGCCACGGCCGAAGACAGTCCCTCGTGCACCGACAAGAGCGCGTCCTCGTGCTCGATGCTCAACACCCCGTCATACCCCGCCAGCCGCAGCGCCGAAACGATCGCCTTCCACTCCAGCTCGCCGTGCCCCCACCCCACGCTGCGAAAGAGCCACGAGCGCTCCGCCATCTGCGCGTAGCTCTTGGTATCGAGCACGCCGTTGCGGTTCCGGTTCGCGGGATGAATCGCCACATCCTTGGCATGCACATGGTGGATCGCATCACCCAGCGCCGCGATGGCGGTCGGCAGATCGACCCCCTGCCACCAAAGATGACTGGGGTCCAGGTTGATCCCGATCGCCGCGCCTGCCTCCGCGCGTAGCTGCAACAGCGTCTCCGGGTTATACACGCAGAAGCCGGGATGCGCCTCCAGCGCCACCTTCACCCCGGCGTCGCTCGCCGCCTGGTTGGCCGCGCGCCAGTACGGAAATAGCCGCTCCGTCCATTGCCACGCCAATGCCGCGGCGTACTCGGGCGGCCACGCGGCCGTGATCCAGTTTGGCGTGTGATCCTCCGGTCCGCCGCCCGGACATCCTGAAAACGTCACCACCGTACCGACACCCAACAGCTCCGCCAATCGCAGCGTCCGGCGAAACAGCGCATCGGCCTCCTGCGCCACCTCGGGCTGCGGGTGCACGGGATTGCTGTGGCAGGAAAGCGCGGACAGCGTAAGACCCGCGTCGCGCAGTTGGCTCTGCAGCTCTGCGCGCCGCTCGGGGTTGTGCAGCAGCGCGTCGAGGTCCAGATGCCTGTCCCCGGGCCAACCGCCCGTGCCCAGCTCCAGGCTGGTGATGGCGGGGTAGCGCTTTAACTCCGTCAACAACGCCGCGAAGCTGAGGTTATTGAACACCGGCGTAAACAGCCCGAGCTGCATGCAAACTCCTTCGGCCAAACACCATTCAAGCGACAAAGCGCAACGCTCTATAGCGGCGCGTCCACCACCATGCCCTCGCTGTCGCCCAGCGTCGCCGGGGCGGTCACGGTTTCACGCTCATGGAACGTAAACAGGAAGAGCAGCATCGCGATTGCAGACGCAAACGCCGCAAGGAGCCAGATAGGACGCCACGCGTGCGCCAGCCCACTCACAGGCGTGACCAGGGTGTAGTGCTCCACCACCGCACCCGAGGCCCACGACCCAACAAACATCCCCACGCCGTAGGTGATGAAGGTGATCAGCCCCTGCGCTGCGGCCCGCAACGCTGCGGATGCCTTACGGTCAATGTAGATCTGCCCCGTAACAAAGAAGAAGTCGTAGCAGATGCCATGGAGCAGGATGCCAAGCCACAGCATCCACACGCGATCCCCGATGCCGCCGTACGCAAACAGCACATACCGCGTCACCCAGGCGATCATCCCGGCCATCAGCATGCCCTTCACGCCCAGGCGACGAAAGAACCACGGAATCAGCAGCATGCAGCCAAGCTCGGAGAACTGCCCGCCGGTCATCTTGCCCGCGGCATTCGTCACCCCGGCCTCGTTCAGGAAGAGGTTCGTAAACGCGTAGTAAAACTGCAGCGGAATGCAAATGAGAAACGAAGCCAAGGCAAAGATCGCCACCGGCCGCTCGCGCAGAATCCCAAGCGCCTCGCCGGGAAAGAAGCTGCGCCCACCCGGGGTCGCTACCCGCGCCAGCGGCGGCGTCGACGGCAGCGTGAGGCAGTAGATCGCCATGACCGCCGAGGCTGCCGCCGCAATCTGCACCGTGTGTGCGGTGCTCTCCAGCCCCAGCGATCCGACCAGCAGCCCCGCCACGATCCACCCGGCGGTGCCCAGCACGCGGATGGGCCCAAACTCGAGTTTGGGATCGCGCATCTGGCGAAACGCCAGCGAGTTCGTCAGCGACAACGTCGGCATGTACGCCAGGCAGTAGAGCAGCACCAGCACGTATAGCCCGCCAAACGTGGTCTGCCGCGCCGCCAGCGCCAGCAGCACCGCGCCCATGCCGTGCAGCGCCGCCAGCACGTAGCGCGTGTCAAAGAAACGGTCCGCGACCAGCCCCACCAGGAACGGCGCAACCATGGCCCCCACGGCCGTTGCCCCCGCCGCGAGCCCGATCTGCTCGCCGCTGAAGTGCAATCCGCGCGCCAGCCATGTGGCGAGCGTCACGTACCACGCGCCCCAGATGAAGTATTCGAGAAACATCATCGCGGCCAGGCGGGCGCGCATCCCGGAACTCATCGCGTAACCCCCTTCGCGTCACTCACCCGGCGTCTCCCACGGTCTGCCACACGCCGCCAGCGGCCGCGCTCCCCAGCATCGCCTCAATCAGCGCCACCGTATGCGACGCCTCGGCGAACGTACACACCGTGGGCGAGGGTCGGGTAGACACACCCGCCGCGATCCAGGCGTAGATGTCGGCGATCACGTTGCGGAAGGCATCGGCCCAGCCCTCCTGGTGCCCACCCGGCAGGTGCGCGTACGCGCGCGCCTCCGGCGTCAGCAGCCCCGGATCCTTAGCCAGAACCGCGTTCGCGCGATCGTGGTAGCCCAGCCAAAGCTCGTTCTGCCGCTCCTGCACCCAGCGCAGCGAACCAAGCCGGCCGTTCACCTCGATCTGCAGATCGTTTTTGTGGCCCGGGAGCACCTGCCCGACCGAGAACACGCCCCGCGCCCCGTTGCTGAAGCGAAGGAGCACGGACGCCAGATCCTCGCCCGTGACCTCGACGGCGTGCAACTCGCCGTCCGCGGCGCCTTCAAACGCCTTCGCCGAACCGTCCGCCCTGTAACGCGTGCTCACCACAGTCTTCCTATCGGCAAGAACCGCGGAGACTTTAGCGCCGGCAAGAAACTCCGCCAGGTCGCACCAGTGCGAGCCTATGTCGGCCAGCGCGGAACTCGCGCCGCCCCTGGCCGGGTCCGAACGCCACGAGTACACCCGGTCGTCGGTCAGCCAGTCCTGCAAATACTGGCCATGAACGAAGGCCAGCGGCCCCAGTTCGCCGGCTCCGATGCGCGCCCGCGCCTCCTGCACCAGCGGATTGCCCCGGTAGTTGAAGGTCACCGCGTTCACAACGCCCGCCTGCTCGGCGGCCTCGGTCAGCTCGCGGCACTCCGCCGAGTTCAGCGCCAGGGGCTTGTCCGAGATCACATGCTTGCCCGCCCGCAGCGCCGCCAAACTCACCGGGTGGTGCAGGAAGTTGGGCGTGGTGTTATGCACCACCTGCACCTCGGGATCAGCGATTAGCTCTTGATACTCGCCATACGCCCGGGCCACACCCAGGCGCTCCGCGACCTCGCTCGCCGCCGCCTCGCTGGACCCAGCGATGGCCACCACATCCACATACCCCAGCCGGCGCACGGCGTCGATGTGGTGCGCGGCAATGAAGCCCGGGCCCACCAGCCCCATCCCTATGCGTCCCGCCGTCTTGATCGGACCACCCTCGCCGACTCACGGTACCGCAAGCAGGGGAGCGCTGTACATCGGCAACGCGGACAGCTTGCGCTCATGGGCATGATGTTGCCCGCAGAACCGAACGGGCGCCCGGTTCGGAGCCTTTTGCACGTCTTCGCTTCTGCGGCGGTCACGTCGCCGCAAACCCGGCGTGGTTACAACTGCTCGTTCACCAAGCCGTTCACGACGTAGACCACCACCGGGGCCGAGATCGTCGTGTTGTTGGCGATGTCATGCGCCCAAAGCTGGAGCGTATGCGTTCCGTTGCTCAGCGTCGTGGTGTCCAGCGGGTAGACGAAGGGCGCGCCGGTCACTCGCTGCGTGCCGACCTCGGCTCCATCCACCATCAAGTAGGATCCTGCCGCGTCCAGCGGCGCGTTCACCTGCCCCACCACCTTGATGGTTCCCGAAAGCAACGACAGGGGCGAAGGCGACAGGATCGCGACGTTCGCCGACGCCGGGGCCGCCGGGTTTACCTGCAGCGTCACACTCGCCGAGGCCGTGGTGTAGTCCCTCGTGTCCGTCGGCGTGAAGACCACGCTGAGCGCATTGGACCCCGCGCCGAGCACGGTTCCCGTCCCTGGACTGTAGGTGAATGTCCCTGCCACGTTCGCCGTCGCATTCAACTGCGCGGCGGACAACGCCGTTCCCGCCGAGATCGCTGCCGGCGTGGCCCAGTGCAGCGTAGGCGTCGCCTGGTTCACCTTCAGGGTCACCGTGCGGGTCACCGTGGAGTACGCGGTCTGATTCCCCGGGGTGAAGGTAGCCGTAAGCGTGGCGATGCCAGCTCCAGGCACCGTTCCCGCCGCGGGCGAGTAGCTGAAGCTGCCTGCCACACTTGCACTCGCGTCCAGCTGCGTTGCAGAGAGCGCCGTACCGTAGGTGATCGCTGCCGGCGCAGGCCACGAGACGGTCGGCTTCTGCGTCGCGACGGGCGTGACGGTCAGCGGGACGGTAGCCGTCACCGGCTTGTAGTCCACGCTGTCCGATGGCGTAAACGTCAAACTCAGCTGTGTACTCCCGGCGCTCAACACGGTACCGGCTGCCGGGCTGTAGGTGAAGCTCCCCGGGACGCTCGCCGTCGCGTTCAACTGCGCGCCCGAAAGCGCCGTTCCGGCAACGATCGCTGCCGGCGCCGCCCAGTTCACCGTCGGTGTGGCCTGCGCGACCGCAAGATGCACCGTCGCGCTCGCGGCGGTGTACGCCGCGGTGTTCGACGGCGTGAAGTTCGCGACCAGCGTCATGTTTCCCGCGCCGGGAACGGCGCCCGCGGCCGGGGTGTAGGTGAAGGTCCCCGGAACGTTGGCCGTGGCGTCCAGCTGCGCGCCGGAAAGCGCCGTTCCGTAGGTGATGCTTGCCGGGATGGGCCACGAGAGCACCGGCGCCACCGGCGTCGGCGGCGTCGGTGCGCTTACGTCCGCGGCCTTGTAGATCGCCACCAGCGTCGGGTCGTTCGTCTGCCAATAATCGGCATGCCCCATCAGGATGTCGCCGCGCTCTACCGACTGCGTCAGCTGCGGCGTGTACTGGGCGAGCAGACCCGGGTCGACATCGTTGACAAGATTCGCCCCGAACGCCTTGGGGTACACGTTGTACACCGCCGCCGGGGTCCCCAGCGTTCGGTGAAAGATGAACGAATAGAACGGTGCCGTATAAGCGTAGTACCGGGTGGTGCTCTCCTCGGGGATGAACAGAAAGCTCGGCAGATCCGTGATCAGCTGCTGAAAGATCGCGGGATCAAGCGTGCCGCCGTTCGTGTCCACGGTGGAGTCGACATAAAAGATCGTCGCGCCCCAGCGGCTATTCGCATACCGGGCCTTGGTTTCCAGGTTCGCGATGATCGCCGTGTTCGAGCTCAAGAAGACCTGGCTTGCCGTGCCGTTTGCCCCCAGCGTAAACGCCTGGGGCCGCAGACAAAGTCCGACCCGCAGCCCGGCGCCGGTGATCGTCTTGAAGTACGCGTCATCCAGCTTCTGCCCGAAGTACGGCGAGGTGCTGTCCGAGATTTTGCTCTCCATCTCCGGCGCCACGGCGGCGATCTGATCCGGCGAGCAAACATAGCTCGTCGTCTGCGGGTACTCTTCGCCCTCGATGTCCCAGGTGATCACACCCTGCGCGCTCATGTTCTGCGCGTTGGTGACGCTGGAGGCCGCCTGCGCCAAGACCCGGTTTTGGAACGCCTGCAAGCCGGCCGCCGTCTTGATATCCACACCCGCATCGTTGAAGTACCGCCGCGGATTAGTCGGGTACCCGCCCGGCTGCGTGATGTCGCCGTTGCCCGCGGGTGAGCTGGCCAGGTACGCCGTGCCGATAATGCGCTTATCCGTCCAGGTCATCTGGCTGGGATAGGTCGCCGCGAAGCTCGCCGTCGCATCCGCCGTCAAGGCAGCCGTGCCCTCGGGCGTGAAGCGCAGCGACACGGTGTAGGTGAAGCTCGCGCCGGGCTGCACCGCCGCGTCGTTGTGCGGCAGAAACGTCGCCAGCCCATCCGGCGCCGTGCCCGTCATGATCGGCGTGTAGGTCGCGGCCCCTGCGCTCTTCCAGCCGCCGTACAGCGGCACAGATTCGTTCGGAATGACCGAGGTGACCACCCCCACCCCGAAGTCCGCCACGC
>CAXTWN010000036.1:0-2991 GCA_964248055.1 uncultured Acidobacteriaceae bacterium
GTGAAACGGCGAGCCAGGGGCGGCGAGCGGGTTGGGACGGTTAGAGAGGAAGGCGATGTGGCGGCCATCGGGCGACCAGGCCGGTGCGGTGTCCACGCCGACGCTGTAGAGCAAAGGACGCGCGGTGGCGCCGTGCTCGGTGGAGACGATCCAGATGTGCTCGTTGTGAGGTTTGCCGGCGGGTACCGAGGTGCGGACGCTGTAGACGACAAAGCGTCCGTCCGGCGAGACGCGCGGCTGCTCGACGGTCTTCAGATCGGCGACGTCGGTGGGTTGTACGGTGTGGGTTTGGGCGCTGCCATGCCCGACGGCAAGGGCTGCGAGGAGCACGACGCTCCTTCTGAAGCGGAACCAACCAGGGCGAACGAACATACACACTCCCGCGTGGCGAAAGCGTGACCCGCCATGAGAAGCACGGGCGGGGCACGCTCCTGCGTGTCAGAGGGGTTAGAACTGCAGCTTAAGAGCGAACTGCAAGGAACGCGGCGAGCCGATCTGGTACAAGCTGCTGAAACCGCCATCCGCGCCGCCGCCGCCGAGACTGTCGGCGAGGGTATGCGCCGAGATCCCAAAGTACTGATTGGTCAGCGCATTGCGATCGCTGTCGTTGGCCCCGGGATCACCGAAGAGCGGGTGGTTGAAGATGTTGAAGGCTTCCACGCGGAACTGCAGGTTGAGGGTGTCATGGATGGGAAAGGTGCGGCGGAGGGCGAGATCTTCCTGCCAGGCGCCGAAGCCGCGGATGGTGTTGCGTTGGAGGTCGCCTTGGACGTTGAGGTTGGGGCTGCCATCGGGGAGCAGCGGCGTTTGAAAGGCCGAGGCATTGATGATGCGATGGCCGGGGGCGGTGGCGCTGGAAAGGTAGAACGGCTGGCCGGTGACGTCCGGCCGCTGGTTGACGGCGTCGTTGTTCCACATCAGGCCGAAGGCGCCGAACTGACCGGTCTCCACATTCACGGGCAGCGCGGAGTTGGAGCGAAAGAGGCTGTCGGCGGCCCAGCCGTTCGTGACGTAGTCGAGCAGACCGCCGTGATGCGAGGTGCCGGGCAGCTCGTAGGTAATCGCGGTGGAGAAGCTGTTCCGTACGTCAAGATCGGAGTTGCCGTAATCAAGGTTGGGGTCGTAGACGGTGTGGTAGGGATTGGGGAGCGCGAGGCTGGAGCCGTTGTCGAGCGCGTGCGACCACGTGTAGCTGAAGAGCGCCTGGAGATGATGCTGCAGATTCTGTTTGAACTGCAGCTGCGCAGAGTTGTAGTTGCTGTAATCGTGGTTGAAGTACGCCGTGAGATAGCCGAAGTTGGCGTTGCCGCCTTCGGAGGGTTGCAGGAGTTCGCTGCGCAGCAGGTCGACGCCCTTGTTGCCCACATAGCTCAACTGGAAGCTGCGGGTGTTGCCGAAGTTCTGCTGCAGTGACACGTTGTACATGTAGACCTTGGGATCCTTGAGGTGGGGATCAAAGGCGAAGACGAGGCTGTACGGCGGTGAGGTGGTCAACGGCAAGGGCGTGGCCTGCGCTTCGGTGAGCGGGTACTTGCCGGCAGCTGCGTAGAGGTAATTGGAGGTGGTGTAGGGTGCGCCAAGGGTGCCCTGCGCGCCGATCTCATCCCCAAGGCCGTAGTAGATGCCGCCGCCGCCGCGGAGGACCGTCTCATAGCCGGCGGTCTGGGAGACGATGTAGGCTACGCCGAGCCGAGGGCCGAAGTTGGTGCGGCTCTCATGCCACAGCGGGGTGCCCGTGGGGGCAAGCGTCACGTTGGCTGGGTCTTCGAGGTTGTCCACGGTGTAGAGCGGATGGCCGTTGGCGTCGCTGGGCGGCGGGTCGAGATCCCAACGCAAGCCGTAGTTCAGGGTGAGCCGCTTGCCGATCTGCCAGCTGTCCTGCGCAAAAAGGGAGACGTCGTTGAAGACGGGGCGAAGGTCGACGGTTTCGGCGCTGTCGATGCTGGCGTAAACCGGGATCTGCGTGGTGGCCAGCGTCTTCACATCGGCGAAGTCGTAGCCATAGTCGAACGGGCGGTAGCCGTTCTTGGGGGTAAGACGGCGGTAGTCGCCACCGAACTTCACGGTGTGGCGCCTGATGTTCCAACTCAGGGTGTCGACAAAGTTCAGCTGGCGCTGGTGGTTGGTGGCGTCGTTGCCGACGTAGAAGTCGGAGGTGCCGTCGTTGAAGAAGAGATCAAAGACGGCGTCGCTGGTGTTGTACTGCGGCTGCGGCTGGAAGAGATAGCTGTCGGAGGGAGCCACCGCGCCGCCGAAGTTGGTGGCATTGACCACGGTGGCGCCCTTGGAGTGGCTGATGTTGAAGCGGAAGTCGTCTACCAGCGACGGCGTGACGATGTACGTGGCGCCGGCGGTGATCGTATCGAGGTTGGAGATGGTGTGGCTGAGGGTAGAGCGCGTGTAGAAGTCAAAGGCGCCGTACTGCTCGCCGTTGGAGGGCGCGTAGTCGCCACGGACAAAGAGGTTCAGCTTGGGGGTGGGGCTTACGTCCAGACGAACGCTGGTGGCGTTCAGGGTGGAAGGGTTGGAGAAGGCGGCGAAGAACTGGCCAGTGTAGGTATTGGGAAGATCCTGACCGGCGGAGGGCAAGGGATAGGCCGCAAGGATAGGCGCCACGCTGGACGGAGCGCTGGTGCGCGCGAAGGTGGTGGGCACAACGTCGATGCGTGACTCGGGCTGACGAAGGCGGAGACCCTCATAGGAGGCGAAGAAGAAGAGCTTGTTATGCAGCAGCGGGCCGCCGAAGACGCCGCCGAAGTCGTTCTGCTTTTCGGCCTGGCGCGCGAGGCCCTCGTTGTTGTTGAACCAGCTGTTGGCGTCGAAGACCTCGTTGCGCAGGTATTCAAAGAGCATGCCGTGGAACTGGTTGGTGCCGCTGCGCGAGACGATGGAGAGCTGGGCGCCGGTGGTGCGGCCGAACTCCGCGTCAAAGGTGGCGGTTTGCAGCTTGTACTCCTGCATGTCGTCCACAGAGACCAGGTTGTTATAGCC
>CAXTWN010000036.1:3001-20814 GCA_964248055.1 uncultured Acidobacteriaceae bacterium
GGCCGCACCGCCTCCGGCGGTGCCGAGGGAGACGTTGCTGCCCTGGGTTATGCCGACGTTGGCGCTGACGCCGTCGATGGAGAAGTAGTTGGCATCGGTGCGCTGGCCGTTGACGCTGAACTGCCCGGCATTGGTGTAGTAGGTCTTGGCCGTGACGTTGCCGGGCGTGAGCGCGATCAGAGCCTGGAAGCTGCGGCCGTTCAGCGGCATGTTTTCGATGAACTTGCGATCGACGGTGGTGGCCACGGCAGCCGAGGTTTCAATCTGGTCCGCTTCGGCGTTGACCGAGACCTCCTCGGAGGTAGAGCCCACCTCGAGGGTGATCGCCTCCGACAAGGTGTCCTGCGTGTGCAACTCCACGTCACTGATGACGCTTTCCTTGAAGCCCGGCGCGGTGACGGTGATGCGGTAGTGGCTGGGGCGCAGCGTGGCAAAGTGGAAGTTGCCGTGGGCGCTGGTCTCCGTGGTGATGGCGGTGCTTGTACCCACATCGATGATGATGACGTGCGCGCCCGAGATCAGGGCCCCGCCGCGATCGCTCACGGTGCCGTTCACGGTACCACTTTCAATCTGGGCCAGGGCGCTGAAGTGCATCCCGAGCAGGAAGAACAGGCAGACTAGCGGAATCGATGGAACCAAGCGTCGTTTCATGGCACTCTCCTCATGCGTCTTCTGGTTCGGTGCTGCTTCTGCGGGCAATCGTTTGAACTCTGCGGTACCGCAATCTGTTATTTGCGCCCTGCGTTTTGCTCGCGGATCATGCCGGCGAGCGCAAGGTCCTGAGGCAAGCGGCGGGTTGCCAGCGCATCGGCCACGGCGAGGGCGTCCCGCAGGGGCTCATCCTGGCCGAGCTTGAACTTCGCTTCCACGCGCGAAACGATCATGCGGAAGCCCTGGATGCCGGCGAAGCGGCGGGTGATCTCGCTGCGGGGAATTTCGCCGGTGCGCCAGCCCTTCTCGTGCGGGCTTTCCATGCGCTGCACGAGGTCTTCGAGGGAGCCGTCGAGCGCGGCTTCATCCTGGAACTCCAGGCGACCGTAGCAGTGCACGGCGGTGTAGTAAAACGTGGACGGCATCTGGCGGTCGGGGTACCAGCTGGCGGTGACGTAGCTCCAGGGACCCTCAAAGATGGCGAGCACGGGCGACGTGGTCGCCTGCAGTGCGGCCAGGTGGTCGTTGGCGCGGGCGAGATGACTGACCAGAACGAGATTTCCGTGGGGTTCTGCGGACCCGTTCTCGCGCTGCTCCATCAACAGCGGGAGATTGGTGGCGAGAGGACCGTCGGGACCCTGGCTCACCAGCAGCGCCCAGGGGTTCTCCGCAATGATCTTGCGGGTATCGTTCGCCGATCTGGGCACCCAACAGGGACGCACAAACATGAAGCTCTCCTCGCTTTTGGTGCTCCCGTGCCTGCGGCGCCGCAGGCACGGAAGAGGTTGCGCTGGCTTACGGGCTATGGCTTGACGATCTCGCCGCCGAGCACGGTCGTGAGCATAGTGACGTGCTCGATCCCGACAGGGTCCATGTGGAAGATGTCGTCAGAAAGGACATCAAAGTCGGCGAGTTTGCCGGGGGCGAGGCTGCCTTTGAGGTCGTCCTGGCTTTCAGCGAAGGCGGAGCCGACGGTGTAAGCGTGCACGGCCTGGGCGACGGTGAGTTTTTGTTCCGGAAACCAGCCGTCGGGATGTTTGCCGTCGAGGGTACGGCGGGTGGTGGCGGCGTAGATCGTGAGCATGGGGTTCAGAGGAGCGACGAACCAGTCCGTGCCCAGGGCCAGCACGGCGCCGGCGTCAAGCAGCGAGCGAAAGGCATAGGTGGTTCTAGCGCGCTCATGGCCAATGCGCTGCTCGGCCCAACGGCCATCGTCGATGGCGTGGTAGGGCTGCACGGAGGCAATCACATGCAGCTGGGCGAAGCGGGGGATGTCTTCGGGGCGGAGGTGCTGCGCGTGCTCGATGCGGAGGCGTCTGTCGGCCGGACCGTCCTCCCGCTCCAGGCGATCGTAAAGATCGAGGATGGTTTCGTTGGCCTTGTCGCCGATCGCGTGGGTTGCGATGTGATTGCCGGCCCGATCGGCCGCCTGGAGCTTGGCAAAGAACTCCTCGGGATGCGAGAGCTGCTCGGTGGGGGCGCCGCGGTTGCCGGGCTGGTCGTCAAAGGGCTGGACGAACCAGGCGGTGGCCGAGCCGAGCGAGCCATCGGCGAAGGCCTTGACGGAGCCGATGACGAGCGTGTCGTTGCCGAAGTTGGTTTCGATCCCGAGATTCCGTAACCGGGCGTCCTCATCGAGCGGAAATCGGGCAGACACACGAACATGCCATTTACTCTCCGCCATCAGGCGCTGGTAGCCGCGCACGATGCGGGACTGCCAATCGGCGGCATGGGAGCCGGTGAAGCCCATGTCCTGCACGCTGGTCACCCCATTATCGAGAGCATACTTTTGCGCCGCGAGCAGGGCGGCGTCAACCTGCGCGTCCGAGGGCGGCGGGATCACGCGCTCAACGAGGTCCTTCGCGGCATCCTTGAAGAGGCCGGTGGGGTTGCCTTCGGCGTCGCGCACAATGGTTCCCCCGGGCAGGTCGGGTGTGCTCTTGCTGATGCCGGCGAGTTGCATGGCCCTGGCGTTGGCGAGACACATGTGGCCGTCGGAGCGCTGCACCCACACTGGGTTGTCGGGGGTTACGGCGTCGATCCAGTCATGGCTGGGCAGCTGGACGGGGGTCCACTTTTGTTCATCCCAATTGCCGTCAACAATCCATTCATCTGCGGGGCGGGTCTTCGCAAAGGCGGCGATCCGGGCGACGAAAACCCGGCGACTCGGCGCGTCGGTGAGTTGCACGCTGGCCAGACCCTGGCCGCCCCAGAAAAAGTGAACATGCGCGTCGTTGAAGCCGGGCACGACTCTGTGGCCTTGGAGGTCCAGTACCTGCGTGCGAGGCCCTGCGAGCTTCTGGATCTCGGCGTCCGTTCCGACCGCGAGGATGCGATGTCCCGAGATCGCCAGGGCCTCGGCCTCCGGCTGGGCCGGGTTCTCCGTCCAAACCTTGCCGTGCAGCGCGACCAGATCCGCCTGTGCGATGGCGGGCGCCGAGACGCCCGTGAGCAGCAGCAGCAGGAGAGTTTTTCGCACGATGCCTCCCATTCAAAGACAGGTGGACTGAAGCAAAGGCACGGGCGCGCCGGCACATGCGCCCTGACCATGGGTGATACACAGAAGCAGCGAAGGATGAACTTGAACCTACGTGCAAAGCTGGATGGCGTAAAGGGCCAGAATCTTTCGTTACGATGGTGCCAGACGG
Organism: uncultured Acidobacteriaceae bacterium; assembly: GCA_964248055.1. Classification (GTDB taxonomy): domain Bacteria; phylum Acidobacteriota; class Terriglobia; order Terriglobales; family Acidobacteriaceae; genus Granulicella. The sequence continues at coordinate 6,301 of CAXTWN010000036.1, forward strand.
TCAGCTCACAACGACGACTCTGCCTCCGAAAGGTTCCCCGATGCAGCACTCTGGCCAGATCCTTCTGGACCGCGAGCAGAAGCGCTCGTTGCAGGCTCAACTCGCGGGTCAGTTGAAAGGAATGATCCAAACCGGCCAGCTGCGTACGGGCGAGCGGCTTCCCTCTTCACGCGCTTTGGCCGACGAGCTGCGCGTTTCGCGCAACACGGTGGTGGCGGCCTATGAGCTGCTGCAAGGGGAGGGCTATGTGCAAGGGCAGGAGCGAAGCGCCTTTGTGGTAGGCTTTGCCACGGGCGCGTTTCGCTCCAGTCCGCTGACCCTTCAAGTTCCGGCAGGCGTGCGGCGCGTGCGGCCCAAAGCGCCAACCCCACCGGTACCGTTTCGGCCCGCTCAGCCGGACGTCTCGCTTTTTTCCTTGAAGATCTGGAACCGCCACCGTACTCGCGTGTTGAAGCGCGGGTCGACTCTGCTGCAATACCAGTCTCGCTTCTCCATGGGCCTGGATGAACTTCGTCGCGCGGTGGCAGACTACCTGCGCGATAGCCGCGGGGTTCGCTGCAGCTGGCAGCAGATAGCGATCACAAGCGGCTCGCAGCAGGCTCTTTTCATGCTCGGGCATATACTGCTCGACGAGCAGCGCAGCGTCTACATGGAAGACCCGGGCTACCCTGGTGCACGGCGCTCCTGGGAGCAAGCCCGCGGGCGCATCGTCGCTGTACCCGTGGATCACGAGGGCATTCGCTTTCCTTTCCCGGAGGCGCAGGATGCGGCGCTGGTCTATGTGACGCCGTCTCACCAGTTCCCCATGGGCTACTGCATGTCTTTGGCGCGGCGACTGGAGCTGCTTCGCGTGGCACAGCAACGTCGCCTGTGGATCGTGGAGGACGACTACGATGCGGAGTTTCGCTATACCAGCGCTCCCCAGCCGAGCCTCCAGAGTCTCGATGCTCATGGACGCGTAATCTACGTCGGCTCCTTCAGCAAGGTTCTCTTTCCTGGTCTCAGGTTGGGCTACGCCGTATTGCCCGCAGAGCTTATGGAACCGTTTGCTGCGCTGAAGCTGACGGTGGATGACCATGGCCCGTTGCTCGATCAGGCGACGCTCACCGGGTTTCTAGAAAGCGGGGCATTTTACGCTCACCTGCGCCGTTGCCGCCGGATCTACCGTCAGCGGCAGGACTTCTTCCTTGAGCTCGTACAGAAGAAGGGCTTGCCTTTCAGCTTTTCGGTTCGGGGGCGAGGCATGAACCTCGCGGGCTCACTCGACGTCTCGGTCGACGACTACCTCCTAAGCGAAACGCTTCAACGGCGCGGCCTGGACACCCCGCCCATCTCCGGGTACTGCAGCGATGCGGTTCTTTCAGGCTTGCTATTCGGCTTGACTGCGTATGATGAAACCGCAATCACGGTAGGTGTCGAAAAGATGGCCTCGGTTCTGGGAAGTCAAACGGGCCTCGCCGTGTAACCCGTAAGGGACTGAAATCATCCAGGACGTTCCGGGAACGAACATACGAAGAGAATCGGCCAAAGAACGTTTGCCTCAGACCAAGGTGCCCCGATTTGCCATGCCGTCCTCCTCCCAGCGTCCGGGCCGGAGCAGGCGGCCGTCCGAGCCAGGGTATAGCGATGGCCCTTCTCATGAGGGGTTCACGATCTGTGCGACGGCGGAGCAGCAAGCGGCGGACCCTCTCGCTAGTCGAACGCGTCTTCTCCGTGATGAGCATCACCCCAGCTCGAGATCGCAAACCTCAGAGCAGCATCCACCCCATCCAGAGAGTCAGCGCAGGATTGCGCCGCAAATAAAGCACCTCTGTCGCTGTCGAGAAGTCGTAGCCAAACACGCAACCGTTCGGAGGCCCGAAGTGGCCCCTGTCCGCATCACCGCGCCGAGGTAGCTCCAGGCCTCAAGGGGGACATCAGATCTGAAGAGAGAGAAATCGGAGCGTAAGCACTCGCTTACGTAGGTTTCGTGCCCAGCGCGCCACGCCTCAGGTACGGTGTGGCAGGACCCGAAGCGGCGTGGTTTTCTTTATGATGGTTGCAACCTTCGCCTGCATCGGAGTCCAGATGCTTCTTCCCTGCTGCGCAGGTGCCCAAAGATCCTTGAGAGCGATGAAGGGTCGTTCATAGTACGTAAAGCTGAGCCACGAGAGCAAGTAGATCAGCGCAAACGCACCTAGAGCAACGATGAGCCCCAAGGGTTTGACTGTAGAATGGACGGAACAAAAATGGGACAGTGTGGGAAGCGGAAGATTGTGGAAGAAGTAAAAACCGTAGCTAATCTTGCCCAGGCCAGATAGTGTTTGATTGCGTAGCAAAGCGGAGATCCGGGACGAGTCATCAAGGCAAAGTAGGAGCAACCCTGCAGCCGCGAGATCCACCACTGTGTAACCATAGGTACAAAGCAGGGGGTTTACTTCGTTAAACACCCAGTGTCGACCAAACGTGGCTTCCCCAAGGATCAAGACGACGGAAGAACCTGTGATCAGCCAAGATCCCAGACGGCGAAGCTGAAGCCGGCTCAAAGATACGCCGCGTAGCCAAATCGCGAGCCACGCGCCTATCAGCAGCGCATCGCATCTTGTGGGCGTAATGAAATACAAGTAATGATCTCGGGCCACCTCGGCGGGATGATGGAAGTAGAGGGCAACGCGAAGCAGAAGCGTGAACGCAATTGCGAAGCCACTAAAGCGCAAGATGGTATCGCGATCGCGAAGACACCAGAGCAGGATCGGCCAAATCAGGTAGAACTGTTCCTCGACGCAGAGACTCCAAAAGTGGTCGATACCCACGTTCCACAATCTACGGTGAACGACGAGCGAAAGGGATGCCGGATTCCATGAGAATGGATGAGCCTGGGCGAGGTTTGTCAGGTATAGCAGATGAGACCACAGCATTCCATGCTGGCAACGCACATGATGCGTCAGGGTCACTAGCGAGACCAGTACAAAAAAGCCGTAATACAGAGGAAATATTCTTAGGGCGCGCCGAACGTAAAAAGTCAAAATGTACATGGGAGCATGCCGCGAGTCGTAGAGGATCCCTGTAATTAGGAAACCCGAGAGCACATAGAAGATGTCGACACCACAGAAGAGGCTTATCGACAAGCCTCTCGGCATGAATAGGGGACCGTAATGACAAAAGAAGACGAGCGACACCGCAATGCCGCGAAGGCCATTGAAGGAGCTGTAGTGCTCGGTGATCCAAGATCGTCGGGGTTCAATACTTAAAGCACCATCCAAGGTGACACCAACAGGACGAAGTGGAGGCGTGGACGTATGTTGCTCTGTAGTCCGCATTCGAAGAGACCTCGGCGACGTAGAAGCTCTGAACCGCGCTAGTTACTATAAGGCCCAGAAAGCAATACGTTTGTGGCTCATCACACAGAAGTTGCAGACTCGGCTTGCCTTGAAATCTATGGATCAAGCAAAGCGAGGTCCACTGGATCATCAGGCCGGCTTAGGCGTGGTGCTATGGGACAGTTCTCCTGGTCTACTCGATCTCGCCGGACCGGTACGTGCTGGTAGACACCAGTGCCACAACCACCTCACCCTCCGTTGCCTTGCTGTACTGACACGCCTACCCGCTACGCCGGGACGCCCGGCTCAGGAGACCTTCGATGCGCCCAAGGCGTAACGCTATAAGAACACGTAAGCCGTTTATGTGAGTTGCTTACGTCCGACGACGAACACTCTGTTGGTTTAATCGCGGGGCTCGTTATCGGACGCCGAGAAGCCGCATAAGTTCGCCAGTCGGCATCACTTCCGGCATTGCGACTTCACGGGAGCTATTCTTACAGCACAGAATGCTGCCGAAGAGGTGTCTCATGTCAAACCGTTCCCTTAGCGAGAACGCAATCGAGTGTTTTGGAGACCCATCGAGGCGTGAGGCATATTGCGACCTCTACTCCGATGAGGCCGTAGTTCATGGTTACCAGGGCATCGGCCCCGGCAGAGAGAACATTGAACGCTTCTACAAAGAGTTTTGGCGGGTGTTCCCGGACGCACGAGTAATACTTCACGAAATCGTGGAGCAAGGAGAAACAGCGGCGATCCGCTATACGATCACCGGGACGCAATCAGAGACCTTCTTGGGCATACCCTCGACCGGTAAGACAATCAACCTGCCAGGTCTAAGTTTCATGTGTTCCCAAGATGGCAGATGCGTTGAACGCTGGGCCTGCTCTGACTCGCTGGTGCTTCTGAATCAGCTTCGCGGAACCTAGGTCCTGCTAAACGCCGTTGACGTAAGCAAGCGGGCTCATCGCTTCCGAGAAGCCGACTTCCCGTTACTGACGCAGCCCGATATATCTAATCTGCCGCTGCTCTGTATTCTCTACACCGAGTGTCGCGCGAAATGAGTGTTAGTTCGTCAATGCTGACGCAAGAATGGCTTCATACTAGGTCAATGATTCGGAAGTGCCTAGGTCTCGGTCATCTTGCCTGGCAGCCAATTTGAGTGAGGTCCTCTATGACTCTTGGATCAATTGTTTTCGCGGCAGCTGTTCTTTCGGTATCTTCTTCTTGTGCAATCCCCGCGCTCGCTCAACAGGGTACGCTGAGCTCGGTTATTCGCGAGAGCGGCTCGCTTGTCGTGATCCAGCATGTCACTGTAATCGACGGCACCGGTGCAGCCCCTGTGGTCGATCAAACGGTCGTGATAAAAGATGGTGCGATCTTCGCCGTGTCGCCGTCTTCAAAAGCTGTTGTAGCTGACGGAGCTCAAATAATCGACGCCTCTGGGGAAACCCTCATACCCGGCTTGGTCGGCATGCATGAGCACATGTTCTTCATAGCGCCCGTGCCGTCCCCATATTTCGTCCCGCTTGGATCGTCTTTTCCGCGACTCTATCTCGCCAGTGGTGTCACTACCGCCCGGACGACCGGAAGCATTGAGCCCTACACAGACGTCAATATCAAACAGCTGATCGACAAGGGAACGCTTCCTGGTCCGGAGCTTGAACTTACCGGCCCATACGTGAATGGCAAGTCATCCCTCTTTCCGCAGATGCACGAGCTAAGCGGGCCGGACGAGGCTCGGGAGTTTGTCCGTTACTGGCATTCGGTAGGATTCACGTCTATGAAGGCTTACATCGAAATCACGCCGGAAGAGTTGCGTGCGACGATCGATGAATCACACAAGCTAGGAATGAAAGTGACCGGCCATCTTTGCTCGGTTAGTTTTCGTGAAGCGGCCGAGATGGGTATCGACAACCTTGAACACGGCCCCTTCGGGGCACCCGACAGCGAGTTGTCAGCTAAACGCAACGGCACAACCTGCGGCAGGGCAGAGCTGATGGCCATCGATCAGGACTTGGCTGCGAACGTTGATGCTGAAGGCGCAGAAGCGCGAAAAGCAATTGCTGTTCTGGTGGCCCATCATGTCGCCATCACATCCACACTGGCTGTATTTGAACCGTCCTCAAGCCCCACTTTTCTGAGCAGCTATTACGCTCGGCTTCATATGCTCCTTACCCCTGAGTCATTCACCAGCATGCTCGACAGCCTCGCCTACGGATTGCCTCGGAAATCGCAATTTGATCATTTACTGGAGAGAGAGATGAAGTTTGAGCAGGCCTTCGTGAAGGCGGGTGGGTTACTTCTTGCCGGTTGCGATCCGACCGGAGACGGACACACACTTGCTGGGCTGGGTGATCAGCGAGAGTTTGAATTATTGGTGAAAAGCGGATTTTCTGTGCCTGAAGCGGTACACATCTACATCATGAATGGCGCTGTCTTTCTCGGCAAAGACAAAGAATTGGAGGCATTACTGTCGGCAAGAGGGCCGATCTAGTGCTGCTACGGGGAGATCTGGCAAAAGACCCTACGATGCTTGAAAAGCCGGATGTTGTATTTAAGAACGGTATCGGCTTTGATTCGGACAAGATATACGAGAGCATGCGAGGTACTGTTGGCGTTAGGTAGCACACCGCGCTCAGTCGTCCGACCAAAGCTACCGATAAACGCCGCTCCCGCCAGTTGAGCAATCCGGTCTGTTCCAATCGCAGGTTCTAGAGCGCCACACTTCCGCCTGTGCGACTTGAGACCACGGACTCTAAGTTATGTAGGCACGTCATGACCTTGCGTAGAATTGCGTATGCATCGCAGCCAACGCCTTCTGAATCTTGTACAGGTAATGCGGCGGCATCGCCGGAGAGTCACGGCTCGTGTTCTCGCTAAAGAACTCGGGATATCCGTGCGAACCGTTTACCGGGATATTCAAACCTTGATCGAACAGGGGTTCAGGATCACAGGTGAGGCAGGCTTCGGATACCTGCTGAAGTCAGGCTCTTTGTTGCCACCCCTGAACTTCGTGGACGATGAGTTGGAAGCCATCGTCCTGGGTCTTCGTTGGGCAGCACAGCGTGGAGACCCTCCTCTCACGAAGGCGGCTCAAGATGCGCTGGCGAAGATAGAAGCAGTTCTCCCATCGGATCAACAGGCGCGAAGTGAAGATGTGCCTTTCCTAGCTGGCCCCGGTCCTGTTCTTGTGCGCCCGCCCATGCTCCGCGAGGCTCTACGCAACGAATTCAAGTTGCGCATCCAGTACGTAGATGCGCAGGGCAGGCAATCGGAACGTGTCATATGGCCTGTGGCGTTTGCCTTCTTTGACAGCGTGCAGGTGCTTATCTCGTGGTGCGAAGCACGACAGGACTTTCGCAGTTTCCGGGTGGACCGGATCAGCAAGTCAGAACCCATGGAACGGTATCCGCGTCGTCGCCGCGCGCTCTTGACAGAGTGGCGCCAGCGTGAGCACATCCCCGAACAAATGTGACCTACTGACAGAATCTGACGCTGACCTCCCATACGCTTCGTTCTACGGGAGGGTGTATGACACGTCACATACAAAGCACGATCGTCGAGGCTTCACCAGAGGCACTGTACCGCGCGCTGAGCGATCTTCAGAGTTGGCCTTCCTGGGACAACGAGATCGAGCGGATCGATCATGACGGCTCGGTGCCCCGCGACGGAACGCGTTTCGCACTAAAGCCGAAAGGTGGTCCTAAGACGACCCTCTGCGTTGAGACGGCCGAAGCGCCGTCGCTCTTTGTGGACGTTTCCCTGCTTCCGTTAGGAAGAATGAGAACAAGGCACGATTTCATCCGTATTGACGAGACCCACACCGAGGTTCGGCTGGTCATAGAGACCTTTGGACCGCTCGGTTTTTTGTGGGACCGGGTGATCGCCCGAAAGCAAGCTCGGAATGCCGAGCACCAGGCGCACGCACTCGCCACATTTGCACGATCTCAAACGCAGTGATTTCATTCGCAACCTGGCGAAGCTCTCGCCAGAGATTGGTAACGACAAACGTGTCTCACGCCAGTCAGGAAGCCAAGACGAATCAAGCAGCGTCTGAGGCAGTCAACTTCCGCCTTTGCGACTTATCGTTACAAACGATGTCAGTTTCCGAAAACGCCGTTTCCAGGAGTGATGTCACCAAGCCCATTCTCCAACTCGATTGTAGACTGGGCGAAATATACCGACAGGGTGAAATCCTGGCTTTCAAGCTTTAATGCTTTGGCCGCGACTCCGGCGGCACAAGACCTGCGAGGCGGTAATACACAACCAGCTGACCATAGTGTTCACCGCTATGCTCGATGATCCCGTACGCAATGTCGATTACACGCGATTTTTGCTGAGGGAGATAGACAACCTCCGCTTTCAGGCCTTTTTCGCTGCCCGTTTGGATGGCCTTTGCGCCATCGGCGAAGCCCTTCTTGATGAAGGCAACGATATCGGCCTTGGACTTGTACTGCGCGCGGTTCGGGCTTCCTTGATCCGCGAGAGGCTTTCCCGTCACAGAATCCGTGAAGTAGTAGCATGACCCCGCCGCGTGCAGCAACTGCTCGGCGAAACTCCGTTCCGCGGGTGTCGGCTTGAAGTCATATTTGTCCTCCGGAAAATCTTCGGCCAGCGCGGTAAGCTTGCGGCCAATCTCATTCCAGGAATCGAGCACGACCTTCACCTCCGGCTCGGCAGGTTTGGCTGCATCTTTTTTCGACGCGTCCTGAGCATGGGCGGCGAATGCGAATGCCATCAGGACTACAGCGAGAAACGGTAATCTTTTCATCTTTTCCTCCTTGACTGCTTTTCACAAATCATAGCGTTGCTGCCTCCAGTGGATCACTCTTTCTCGTGTTCACTGGGGGCCATCTTCTCCCAGGCTCAGGTACACCTTCCCGCTAACCCAGGTGTGGACGCTCCCGCGAAGTCGTTGTCTTCGGCAAGAGCTGGACATGAGTCCCGAGAAAACGCCGCTCACGCCAGACAGCGAACCGAACACGCCCCACACAGCATTCCGGGCGGCAGACTTTCGCTATTGCGACTTAGCGGGACTTATGTGTTGTCGGTGAGCGCATTAGGATTTAGCACTCCTTGCGTGCGATTTTGGGTCGGGCGTTTTGGTGCACTTGGCGATAAGCGCTAGGACAAAGCCCCGCTTCGCGGTGAAACAATCTGGAGAAGTTGCTAGCGCTCTCGAAGCCAACCGATACTGCGATCGCTTCGACTGGGAGACGCGACTCGCGTAGAAGATTGCAAGCCCTTTGAAGCCTGAGAGTGCGCTGGTAGACCAGGGGAGCAGACCCAAATCGTGCTTTGAAGGATCGAGCGAAATGGAAGATGCTTACGCCGCAAAGTTCCGCCAATTCGGCAAGAGTAATGTGATCTTCCGAGCGGGCGTGGATCAACTCCAACGCAGGCTTCAGCCGCGTGGCGTTCAGTGTGCCGCTTGATTTCCTGGCTTGATTTGCATCCATGAGGTGAAGCAGCCTTGTGGCGATGAGAAATTTCGCGTGATCTAGTAACTCACAGGTAATCGAGCCGGAACGATCAAACTCATCCAGAAGGCACCGGCCTATCGCAGCGACAGTAGCCTCTTGGCGATAGGAAAAAGGCTGCAAAGCGAGCATATATCTGCCGTTATCTGACATCCTCTCCATGAACTCCGGAGAGAAGTAGATGTTCAAGAGTTCGCCTTCACCCTGCCAATGCGTGCGATGTGGCTGGTGATGCGGGATAAACGCTACCGAGCCTGGTGCTACGGAGGTCTGATTGGATCTGCCGATGGCGTTATGTGTAGCTAGCACTGCCGACGCGCCCTTGCGGAACAAGGAGAACTGAGCCTCCGGGTGAGCGTGTTCCGGAGCAGTAAAACTGCCTGCGCGCACGATCTTACCGATCGTCTCCGCTCCCGAGGAAACCACGTACTCCGAATGGCAGGATTCACCAATCCAACGAAATTTATCGGCCCACAAAGCTCCGGTGCTGTTCGAGGAGCCTTCGGGTGAGGCTTGTACTAGCTTCCGACTGGTCATTCTCCCATCTCCTTAGCTCGAATGCCCCTGAAAACACTCAGCAATCCTCAGCAAGAGTTAAGCAATCGCCGCATAGAAAGCTGACGCACCGCTGCATCGTATTGTCAGATTCTAACTTCCGGGTGAAAGTGGGCTTGCCTTCATTTTGCCCGGTCAGCCGAGGGGGGTTCATGAACGAACCGATTACGCCGTATGTGCTTGCCAACCAGAACAGCCCGGCTTTTTGGCTTATCGACAACCTGTGGATGCCGCTCGCAGGCAGCTTTCTGACGGATGGCAATTTCTGCTTCATCGAACAGGTTTGTGGCGTCGGCATCGGTGGTCCATGCACCCATACGCATCCTTCGGATGAGGGGCTCTACATCCTGGAGGGCCACTGCACGTTCCATGCGGGGGGCGAGACGGTTGAGGCGGGACCCGGAACCTTTGTCTCGGTTCCTCGCCTCGTCGAACACAGCTTCACAGTGGACGAGCCGAACTCCAGGCTGCTGAACTTCTACACGCCCGGCGGATTCGAGATGCTGCTGATGAGCATCGCGACACCCGCTGCGGAGCGAAAGCCACCTGAGCCTAACTCGCTGCCCTTGCCGCCACGGTGGATGGTGGAGGAGTGCTCCCGGGAGTTCGGCCAGATTGGTGTACTCGGGCTTCCGTTCGCAGATCCGCCCACGAAGGACAACATGGCGACCACGCCGTGTGAGGCGAATTCGATCAAGCCGTATGGGGTGGCTGTGAAAGATGCGGCCGCCTACTGGTCGCAGGGCATTTTATGGACCATCCTGGCCAGCGCGGAACAGACCGGCGGTTCCTACTCGCTGATGGAAGAGCTTTGCCCTTTGCACGGGGGCCCGCCACCTCATACACACCGGCAAGACGAGGCTTTCTACATCCTTGAGGGTGAAATCACGCTCATCGCGGGCGATAAGAAAGTCACTGCCAAGGCTGGCTCGCTCGTATATATTCCTGCCGGCTGCGTACACAGCTTTCGCGTAGAAGCCGACCAGACACGGCTTCTCAACTTCTACTTCCCGGGTGGTTTTGAGAAGGTTGTTACGGAGTTCGGAGTTCCAACAAGCTCACGCACGCTCCCGCCCGCTGACTTAAATCAGCCAGGGACGCCGGAGCAGATGCAGGCCCTCTTCCAGCGGGTTGGGATGAGTCCACTTGCCCTGCCGGATTCCCTGAGAGAGGCCAAGTCTTGACAAACGCGGCTCACGCCAGTCAGCGGGCTTTGGGGGGTAGACTTCCGCGGGAAGTCCGCTCCCAGAGTTGTTTCCTTCCAGGCATCGAACTTCTTCGCCAGCGAACTAAGCTTCTTTTGAGCGTTCTCAAGCGCGGCCTTGCCCAGCAGTAGATGTAAGGGTGATGCTCTGCCACCATTGCAGCGATGATCGCCTCGGCTGCCCTGACAGGATCGCCAGCCTGCTTACCCCGGCTATCTTCATACATCTGCCGGACCGGCGACGTGATGTCCTCATATTCCGGGATAGTCGTGTCCGACTTCTGGAGAGAGCGGCCAGGCCAATCAGTCCGAAACGGCCCCGGCTCGACGCGCATGACCTTGATTCCTAGCGGCGCAACCTCCATCGCCAGTGACTCCGACATGCCTTCGACCGCGTATTTGGACGCGTGATAGTAACCTGTCATGGGAAAGCTCACCAGACCGCCGACAAACGAGATATTTACGATCGTGCCGCTCTTTCGTCGCCGCATGCCCGCCAGCACGGCCTTACTCAGTTTCACCAAGCCAAAAAAGTTCGTCTCAAAGAGCGCTCGAACCTAGGCATCTTCGCCCTCCTCAATGGCAGCCAGGTAGCCGTACCCAGCGTTGTTGACCAGCACATCGATCCGCTCGACCTTCTCCTGCGCCGCAGCGAGGGCGGCGGTCACTTGCGCCTCATCCGTCACGTCGAGTGCGAGCGCCAATGCATTTTTCTCTTCATATCCCTCGGTAAGGTCCTGCAGCTAGTCCGGCCTGCGTGCCGTCACAACGGCATTCCAACCGCGATCAAGCACCAATTTGGCCAGCTCCCTGCCGAACCCTGTCGAGCATCCCGTAATCAACCACACTGGCGTCGTTTGTCTTTCCATGATCACTTCCTCCAGACTTCAATGTTGAGGGGCAGAAAGTGCGCTCGCTCGCGTGCACATCTTCGATCAGCCCCTACGTACTATCGGAATTCCTTTGGCCGCAAGCCGGCAAGCAACGCCCCAAGCATGGCGCTCGGCTCTGTCCGATTGGGTCATATACCTAGCACCGTCCACATGGATGGTTTGACTATTGAGGTACTCGGTATCGAGGATCATCCGCACAGCCGGCCAGATTCCGATACCTCGCGAGGCACCAGTGATCAGCAGCACCTTGGAATCCTTTAATGCAGGCTCTCGTTGAACTCCAGCAGGCCATCAGGATGCGGAACAAAAGGCTGTGACGTTACCCCATTGAGCGTGCTCTTGAGCGATAACGGTCGCCACATAACTGCAACGCGGTTAGGGCGCTGCATTTGAAGTTCGGTTTGCCCAAAGCTGGGCAGGGCCATAGCCGCGGCTACTACTGCCATCATCATGTTGCATTTGAGCATTCTCACTCCGAAACCTCACTGTCGAGCGAATCTTGTCAAGCTACGTCTTAAACCGGGTACTAGCCTCTAATTGCGTTAGGCTGACCACCGTCGTCTTTACGAAGGTATTCAGATAGCGCAGGACCTTCTGAGCAATAAGAAACACTTTACCGGCAAGATGTGCCTAAGCGCTTCCATCGTGCCCGAAACAGCCAAGAGCGCGGGGTAAGTAACGATAAAGCGCCGCTCGCGTCAGTCAGAAAGCCGGTTTAGGCCCAGAGCATCGTTCGGCGGCAACTCCACCGTATGCGGCTTTCCGTTTTCTAATGAAGAGGTCCGGTTCACTACAGCGGACAGCACGAGTTTGCGAAAGTCGCGAAGATCTTTGATGAGAAGATCAGGTGCTTCGTAGAAGGGGAAATGTCCTCCGAAAGGCATTCCGGTGTACTGCACCACGTTGTGCGATCGTTGCGCAACCTGATGAGGAGGCATCGGGAATACAGGATCGCGAAACGCTGCCAGCCCTGTTGGCACGTTCACCACCTGGCCGGGTGGAAGCGTCGTTATCTCACGCCGCTTTGCCGCGCCATAAATCCATATCGAAGTTGGAAAAGCATCGGTCACAAGGTAGAGCATGACCTCGGTCAGCAACTGATCTAACGTGAACAGCTCGGTGAAGCTGCGCTTTTTTCGATCGGACCACGCATGAAACGCCTCAACGATCCAGGCCGCCAAGCCGACCGGACTGTCCATCATCGCGTAGCCGAGCTTAGCTGGCTTAGTCGCGTGCAGTTGTGAGTAGGCCCCTTCCCGCTGCCAGATCGCATACTCTGTTACTACGAAAGCCCGCTCCTCGTCGCTGGCATCGCTCGGCACCTCACCCGTGAGTTGCTGAGCGCCCGCTTCGCGCAGAACCAATGCGGTGGAGTGAATGCCCATGACACGGTCGGGAAGGTGAAAGCCCAGTAGGCTGGTAATGTGGGCTCCCCAGTCGCCGCCGTGCACGAAGTAGCGGTCGTACCCAAGCCTTGCCATCAGCTTGTCGAAGAGAAAGGCGATAGCGAGCGGGTCCATGGGTTCAAGGGGACGGCCCGAGAAATCGTATCCCGGATAGGAAGGAATGACGACGCTGAAAGCGTCTTCGACACGTCCTCCATGTCGCTCGGGATGGGCGAGCTGATCGACGATGCCATCGTACGAGTGGAACGAGTAGGGCCAGCCATGCGCAATGAGAAGAGGGACCGGGTTTGGACCCGACCCTCGTTCATGAATAAAGTGGATGTCAACTTCGTCGATATGAGTGATGAATTGAGGTAACGCGTTCATGGCGCGCTCCTGCCGGCGCCAATCGTAATGCTTCAGCCAGTAGGCGCAGAGCTCACGCATGAAGGCTATGGGTGGACCATACCGCCAGTCTCCCGCGTCGGCGGGCTCACTCCAGGCGTCCCAGCGAAACGCGCGAACGCGGTCGCGAATGTTGTCGAGTCTAGCCGTGCCGACGTCGATTCTGTAAGGGCGGATGTTGGACGCTGGGGAGCTTTCTGATCTTGTCATTTCGTTCCTCGGAGCTGCCTAAATCTATCTTCTGCGAAGGCCGAGGTAAACCACAGACAAACGCGCCTGGCGAAAGATTCAGGGGGGCCCATCGCCTGCAGCAGCATTGGACGCTTTTCTTCTACTTCTACCGTGGCGCCCGGTGACGGCAAAGTAGCGGTTGAACACGGTTGGCCTGAGGTGAGACTTTAAGATTTCTAGCGCGCGATGCTCACGATCTCTAAACCACTCTCCGGTGGTCAGGCCCGGACGTACCACGCCCGCGAGTTCGCGGCCAAGGAAGCGAACTACTGGAGCCGGGAGCAGCAAGGCCACAGCGAGTGGCAGGGTAAGCTCGCACAGGAGTGGGGCCTTCAGGGTTCGGTTGGCGCGGAGCATTTCGCCCGTCTGACCGAAGGCCAGCACCCTGAGACGCAAGAGCAGATGGTGCGCCATCAGCCGGCGAAGACCTATGAGAACTAATTCGGCCGGGAGGTGACCTCGGTCGAGCATCGGGCCGGCTGGGACGCTACCTTTTCAGCTCCGAAGTCGGTTTCGCTCACTGCTCTGGTCGGAGGCGATGAGCGGGTCCGGGAGGCGCACCGGGAGAGTGTGCGTGTGGCTCTGGGCGAACTGGAGCGGTACACGCAGGCCCGGCTCGGGAATGTGAACGCGCCGGAGCGTACGCGGAAGTTCGCCGCCGCCACCTTCGAGCATGACACCGCGCGGCCCGTAGGCGGCTATGCCGCACCGCAGCTCCATACCCATGCCGTCATTTTCAACGTCACCGAGCGGGAGAATGGCCAGACCCGGTCGCTCGACGCACGGAGCCTGTTCGGCTCACAGCAGTTTGCGACGGCGGTCTACCGGACGGAGCTCGCCAGCCGGCTGCAGGGCCTCGGCTATGAGATCGAGCGCGGCAAGCACGGCCAGCCGGAGATCAAGGGCTACAGCCAGGAGTACCTCCTTGCATCGAGTCCGCGCCGGAGGCTGACGGCTACCGGGTGGAGGGTTTTGCGCCGACCAGCCGTGCGGCGCAGCAGTTGAGCGGCGCCGGTATGGAGACCTCGACTCTGCAGCTTCACCTTGCCAAAGGTCAGAAGC
>CAXTWN010000036.1:20824-23940 GCA_964248055.1 uncultured Acidobacteriaceae bacterium
GGCCAGAAGCCCAACGCGGCCCATGTGGGCCGCGACAGTGGTGGGCGCCTAATCGTGAGCTGGGCACGGTGGAAGTCATCGGCGAGGGACGAATGGCGTTACGGATGGATGACAGCCGCTCCGTCGAGATCGACCCGGCGAAGCATCGGCATCTAGACCACGGCTATGCCGTGACCAGCCATTCCAGCCAGGGCCAGACTGCCGATCGTGTGCTGATTCATGTCGATAGGGACCTTGTTGCTAAGGATCTACTGTACAACCGAATGGGCTATGTCGCTGTCTCGCGCGGAGCGCATGATGCTCAGCTCTTCATAAACGATCAAAACGGCCTAAATGCGGCGCTGGAGCGGGGTGTTTCGCACCGTAGTGCGCATTTACCGAAACTGGTCAAGGAGGTCACGCAACCCCAACAGGAGATCGCGCCGAACATGGAGCACGGCTATGGACTCGGCCTCAGCCTGCGAGCTTGGCTCTGCGTGTTCCATTCTGGGGTGACGTGTCACCCTTATTCCGATGCCGTAGGCAGCGTGCTCTTTGAGCTGACGATGCAGAGGCCCGGATAGCATCCACCGGCGCGTCCACGGGCTTCCTAGAGCAGCTAGGCCGCCCCGGAGAGACACCCGGCTAACGATCTGCTGAGTACGGCTCGTAGCGATAAGAGTGTTTCCACCACCACGGGTAAGGTAAGGGGATACCTGATCTGACAACGGCCTGTGCGCGGTCCAGTTGGATAACACTTTTCGAATAGAGAGTTGTTTTTCCGATGCACCATATGGTTTCCGTGAATCGCCCGTTGAGGACTGCGTCTGCTAGAACGAGCAGCGAGTCGCTGTCGCTAAGGGCCCGAAGGACCCGCTGGTAACGGCTTGTCTGGAGTCCACGAATCTGGCTTCGCTTCGGAGTTCTGGCCACTATCTGATGTACCACTCTGCTGTTGGGCCTGGGGTTTACTCTGATGGGGCTTCTGACCTCCGCTGGCATAGGCGTTGTAGTCTTCCTGCTGAGCCTCCGGCGGTGTTGGGTCGGGGGGAATGATTGCTGCCGCCACAGCTACCTGCGACTGGGCTCACTTTAAGACCTTTGTCGGCTGGCTGACTTCCTCCATATCTCTGCATATTTCGCTTCGCGTGAGCTTCAGTGGCGGATTCTCTTCTCTGCGTTGAGTTCTGTTGTTGGGCCGATTATTCAGCGGGGAGTGCCGCAATGGCCGCTCGGCAGCTTGTCGGACGAATGCAAAAGGAAAGCGCGATTATCGGTAGCTCCATAGATTTCTGATCCAGAAGCTGTCAACGCCACGATCTTTTTTGCTCGCAATGCAGGAGTCCACGTCTCTCCACCGTTCTCCGTTTCCATGAGAACGTCTTCATCATTCGTCGTGGACGGGGATATGCCAAACCCCACACATGAACTCGTGAACGTGAGTTGACCAATCGCACTGGGTAGTCTTGCCACCGATTTAAGCGATTGGCCGTCGATCTCACCGCTGAGCAGCATGCCGTTTTTCAGGCTGATGTAAACACGGTCAGCAACGATGGCTCCCGAAACCGGATACGCCTCCTCTTCTCCATCTGGAATGTCCATCTTCATCAGTCTCCAAGACTTTCCAGAATCCGTAGAAGCGTATACGGCATACGGCCCCCAAGCGACCTCGTTCTTCTCATTCACCTTTACGCTATCGAGATAGCCGACAGCCTTTTCCATGTCCGGAGCTTGCCAGGTTTTCCCATAATCGTTACTGATAGAAATAGCCGGAACGATCATTCGCGGTGAGGCGGTCGTAGGGTCGTGTGCATACTGTGGCAGCATTGCCAATTGTTGTGCGGTAGTCATTACGCTCCTTCCGCCGACCAGGATTATCTGCTGAAGGGCTTCCGACGCAGCAGCAGCCAGATAACTAACATTCGTCTCCTTCAAGGGAATCTTTTTCGTTTCCGCACCAGGTGCATCGCTAACCAGGAGCGAATCGTCGGACAGACGCAATAGTTGCAACGACGGTGTGGACCAAGCTGACGATATATCTGCGGATGAGCCGGTGTTTCTCAACCTCGTCCAGGAATGGCCTCCGTTGTTTGAGACCAACGTGGATTGCTCCTTGATAATGACTCCACGATTCCCTGCGATTGTCATGATTCTTGTCGAATAGAGTTCGTCTTGAGGAAGACTACCCAGCCATTGGAAACCCGCTGGCCGAGTGGTAGAGGGTATCGCTTGAGAAAGCGATGACATACATTCAACCATCGCGAATAAGTACAAAAGAGCCAACATGTTCTTCTTCATTTTTGCCTCTTCAAGGTAGAAAGTCCGTTCCAGCGACTCTGAGTGCGTCGCCTCGACTCCGTATAAAGCCCTGGTTGACTAATCGCCATTGGGAATAAGCGGATGGAGTCGCATTTCTGACAGCGTTGATATCTCTATGCAATTGAATGGAAAGTGGGCTTCCGGCTTTTGCCTTCTTCGCTAAAGCTGTCAGATGCTTGCCTGCGGGCAGGCCAACATACGTCTTAGCATTACCGATATGGCCAAGGTTGAGCATCGTACCGGCCATGAGGTTTGCTTCTTTATCCAGGGTAGCGTCCGTAATCACCGCACCGGTAGGTGGGCCAGCCTTACGCCCAGATTGTCATCGCCATACTGATTAGACCCGACCAAGGCTTCGTTAGTCTGCTCGCCCATTAGGGTCTGAACCATTGTCAACTGCTTGCCCGTAGGCAAAGCATCTCCAGTATCGGCCGCGTTGTTTTGTTGGGCCTGGGATTTACTCTGATGGGGCTTCTGACCCCCACTGGCATAGGCGTTGTAGTTTTCTTGCTGAGCCTCTGGCGGTGTTGGGTCGGGAGTAGCCCAATGCCCGTCGGGGTCGGCGAGCGAAACCGGCCGGTTCCTTACGTAGCTGTAAAGGTTCAGTGACTGCGGGTCGCTGAGGGTCGCATATGGCACGGCCGTTGGCTTGTCGGCCCAGTCCGGGGAGATGAACCGACCCATCGTGGACGCATAGTATCTGGCCCCGAAGTAGCCCAATCCCGATTCGGCATCCTCTTCGTGACCGGTGAACTTGTAGCGCATGTTGGTGCCGTCCGCGGGCTGCTGCCCAAGAACGTTGGTGGTGCTCCCGTTGA
>CAXTWN010000037.1:0-4770 GCA_964248055.1 uncultured Acidobacteriaceae bacterium
AGTAGCGCCCGTGGCCTCCTCCTCGCAGGTGGCAGTGCCCGGCCGCTCCCGGTCCGGCTTTCTGCGGCCCCTGGGAGGACACACCGTCGGCTCCGCGGCGTTGCTGCTTATGGTCAGCTCGCTGCTCTCCGGCGTGCTGGCCCTGGTGCGGAACAAGTACATCAACTCCCTCTTCGGCGCCGGCATCCAGCAGGACGCCTACCGCGCCGCGTTCAAACTGCCCGACCTGCTGAACTACTTCCTGATCGGCGGCGCCGCCTCCATCTCGCTGATCACCATCCTGAACCGCTATCGCGAGACGGGGGACGAGGACGGCGCTGACCGGGCGCTCTCGGTCATCCTGGTCAACATGCTCCTCGTGCTCGGCGCGGGGGTCCTGCTCGCCGAGGTGTTCGCCCCCGTGTACGTGGCTTTGGCGTACAAGGGCTTCGGCCACGAGGCGCGCACCCTGTGCACCGCGCTCACCCGCCTCATCCTGCCGGTGCAGCTCTTCATCTTTGTCGGCAGCGTCATGGGCGCGCGCCTGCAGGTGCGCAAGATCTTCTTCTACCAGGCGTGTACCCCGGTCCTCTACAACGCGGGCATCATCGGGGGCGCCTTTCTGCTGCACCGGCAATGGGGCGTGTTCTCGCTGGCGGTGGGCGTGTTGGCCGGCATGTTCGTCGGCTCCACGCTGTTGAACACCCTGGGCGCTGTGCGCACGGGGCTGCGCTTCCGCCCCCGCGTCGACTTCCGCGATCCGGCCTTTCGCGAGTGGCTGCGCCTGAGCCTGCCGTTGATGATCGGCGTCTCGCTGGTGATGTTTGACGGCATCTTCATGAACTACTTCGCCAGCGGCCGGCCCGGCGGTATCACGCTGATCGGCAACGCCAAGGATCTCTTCAACGCGCCGTTCAACGTGATCGGTCCCGCGGCCGGGGCGGCGTCGCTGCCCTTCTTCGCCTCGCTGTTTCAGAGTGGAAAGGCCTACGACTTCTCCGCGTCGGTAGGGCGCTCCGTCTCGCGTCTGCTGTGCGTGGGGATGCTGGTCTCGGGCTGGATGATCGCGCTCGCGCCGTGGTTGATGGATCTCTTCCGCGGCGGGCGGCTCAACCGCGCCGAAGCCGGCGAGATGACGCAGCTCTTTGCCGTGCTCTCGGTGACGTTGGGCGTCTGGGCGGTGCAGGGCATCTACGCGCGCGCCTTCTACGCGGCCAGCGATACCAGGACTCCCGCAATTACGGGGACGGTGCTCACCGTGCTCTCCATCCCGCTGTACTGGGGTCTCTTCCGCGCGCAGGGTCTGCAGGGACTGGCGATCGCCTCCGACCTCGGCATCACGACGCAGACCCTGAGCCTGGCCGTGCTGCTGCACCGCAGACGGCTGGTCAGCCTGCTGCACCTGGACGGCATGGAGATCGGCAAGGCGGCACTGACGGCGATCTGCGCTACGGTGGGCACCGGCTTTGTGGTGCTGCGCATGCCCGTCGCCCACACACATTCCGAGGACTTCTTCACCATCGCTGTCGGCAGCGCGGTATGGCTGGCGATCAGCTACGGCGGCCTGCGGGCGATGGGTTCCAGGCTGCCCAGCCAGGTGCTGCGGCGCAAGGCGGTCGCCTGAGTCGCGGCTCGTGACTGGGCTCACGGGAGCTACTGCGGCTGCGCGGCGTTTGCCTTGTCCTGATCCTTCGCGGCCTTCTTTGCCTGCTTGGTGTTGAGCGCTTTCTCTTCCGCCTTGTCGGCCTTGGCCTGACGCTTGTCGGCCTTGTGCTGCTGCTTCAGTTCGGACTTGGTTTCTTTGCGGGTCTGCTGATTGGTCTGCGTGGCGTCAGTGGTCTGGAGCGCGAAGACGGGGGCAGCGAACAAGAGGCTGAGGCTGAGGACGGCAGTGGCGCGAGTCAGTTTCACGGCGATCTCCTTGACCAAAGTAGGATGACCTCGCCGCTTGGGGGGTCGCCCCACGCCGCGCGCCGCGTTCACCCGAGTTTGGCGTCCTCGTACTCCTCGTTCCAGGCCAGCTGGATCGCCTCCAGCAGGCTTTCGTTGGACTTGCCCGGATCGCCCACAAAGCCGGGCAGCTCGGTGATCCACTTGTGCAGGTCAGTGAAGCGCACAGAGAAGGGCTCCACGTCCGGATGTTGCTCCTGCAGTTGAATCCCGATCTCCAACGTGTCGTTCCAGTTGATCTCGCGTGGCATGCTTATTCCTCCAGCTAGACCTTCAGTGTACGGGTTGGTCTGTCCGTTCGCGGCGCGTTGTGCCGCATCAGCGTGGCCGGAGGGCCATCACTGGCAGGGCACAACCACAAAGGAGGTCTGCGGCGCGATCACAAGCTGCTGCCCCTCGGCAGTGATGTGCGCTGCGCCGAGGAGCGGTGTCCCCGGCTTGCAGCCCGCGAGGGCCGTTGCCTGCGTGTCCAGCGTGAGCGGATGGAACTCACCACGCTGGAGCACCACAAGCAGCCGCTCCGAAGCTGCGTGTCCGCTCTGCGCCGTGCAGCCGGCATCGGCTACCCGCGCATACGCAAGCTGGTCGGCCCCCGTGCTCAGGATCTGTTCCGCCCCGCACTGCAGCGCAGGCTGCGCGCGGCGCAGGGCGGCAAGCTGCGCAACCCAGCTGTACATGGCCTGTTGGTCGGGGCTGCGGCCCTGTGACGTGAATGCGTTTGCTGCGTCGCTCCCCGCTGCAGCGAAGCCCCCGGGGAAGTCGCGCCGGTCATCGGGATCATTCCCGCCGGGCATGGCGATCTCGTCACCAGAGTAGATCTGCGGCATACCGCGACTGGTCATCAGGAATGCAAACGCCAGTTTGCGATTATTCGGGTCGGTCGTCAGCTCCGCGAAGCGTGGTGTGTCGTGATTGCCCAGGAAGGGAACCAGGCGCTCCGGGTGCGGGTACAGCGCATCGGCGGCGAGGGTCGCGGCAAGCCGGCTCATCGGCTTGCCCTTGGCGAAGACGTCCAGCATAGCGAAGTACATGGGGAAGTCGAAGGGCGTGTAGAGCTTGGTGTCCGCTCCTGCGCGCGTCACTCCGTCGGCAAAGGCGGAGGTGATCTCCGGGTTGCCGTTGAAGACCTCGCCTACCTCCGTCACATGCGGGAACAGCTCTTTCAACTCGCCGTCGAAGTCACTCCAAAAGCCTCGATTGACATATGCGAAGGTGTCGATCCGCAGCCCATCGGCACCGGTCTGCTCGATCCACCAGACGGCGTTTTGCCGCAGGTAGAGCGCGACCGCGGAATCGTCCGTGTTCATGTCGGGAAGACTGTCTACGAACCAGCCCTCAAGCGTGCTGAGCTTGTCCCGCTCCGGCACATGCGGATCGATGAGCGCGTCGAAGTTGGTCGTACCGGCCAGGTGGTGCGCGGCGGTGCCGTGGAACCAGTTCGGCGCCGGCTCATCCTTCACCCAGGGATGGCCCGGCCCGACGTGATTGGGAACGGTGTCGAGGACCAGCTTCATGCCGCGTGCATGCAGCGCTTTGGCGAGCTGCTGCAGATCGCTGAGCGTCCCGAAGTGCGGATCCACACCGTAGTAGTCGGTCGCATGGTACCCGTGGTACGCCTGGGCCTCATCATTCACGTACACCGGGGTAAGCCAAACGGCGGTGACGCCGAGCTGTTGAAGATAATCCAAATGGTTCGACACGCCGCGGAGGTCGCCGCCGTGCCAGCCGCGGGGCCTGGCGCGTTCGGCCCGCGCCTCCGCGCTGTTCGCGGCGTTCCTGGCATCCGGCCCGTCGTTGCTCAAATCGCCGTCGGCAAAGCGATCCGTCATGATCAGGTACATCACATCGCGCGCGGAGAACCCAGCCATACCGTCGCCGGAAGAGCGCGGCGCAGCGAAGGTATACGGCACCGATCTGCTTGTATTGTTGTCGGTCACCGTGAGTTGGATCGTCTCTGGCTGCGCGGGGGAACGGCTCAGAAACACCTGCGCCCAATGGCCGTTCCCGGATGCCACCACCCGCTGCACCCGCAGCGCAGGATCGCTCAGGCGGAAGGTTGCATGCTGCAGACCCGTGCCCCGCACCAGAAGCATCGGCGCGGGCAGACCGCTGTACCAGTTCGTGGGTTCAATGCGCTCCACACGGAGCGCCTCCGTTTGCGCCAGCAACGGCCGGCTTGCCGCGATGCTCGCCGCCGCCGCAAACAGGGCCCCGACGATCACGTTGCGGAGCACCAAACCAGAGCGATTCATAGCCAACCTCATGAGCTCGTTCGTAACGCCACGCGGGCAGGATGAAGCGGCGCTGCAGAAGCTCTGCAGCGCCACCTTGACTTTCCGGGTTGTGACCTAGAACTGGATGCGGAAGGCGACTTCGGTGAGGCGCTGGCTGAAGTAGTCAATGTTGGTAAGGTTGGCGAAGGTGTAGGCGGTACCGCCGGTTGGAGCCGGCAGGCCAGCAGGAAGCTGCGTGTTGGAGGGCGGGGCGAACGCCGGCGAGTTGAACAGGTTATAGAACTGACCGCGCAACTGTGCCACCACCCCCTCGTGGATCGGAAAGTCCTTGAACACCGACATGCTCAGGTTGGAGTAGCTGGACCCGCGCCACTCATTTTTGTGCGTATTTCCCGGCGCAATGTAGAAGCCCGCCGCATTGGTCGCCGGCGCCGAAAAGACGTAGGGGTTCAGGGTGTCGTAGTTGTTGGCGGGTGTGGGTCTGAAGTGAAGATTGGCCCTTCCCGTGAGATTCGGTCGAACCGACGGACCGCCGCTCGCGCTCGAGGCGATGGTTACATCGAAGGGCGAGCCGCTGGTCAATTGCAGGAAGGGCGAGACCTGCCAT
>CAXTWN010000037.1:4780-10037 GCA_964248055.1 uncultured Acidobacteriaceae bacterium
CATCCGCCGATCAGGTAGTTGGTGAACGAGTTCACATGCGAGCCGAACATCTTCTTGTGACCGAAGGGCAGCTCCGCCAGCATGGCGAATGTGCCGACGTTGCGGATGTCATCGTCGGAGTCGCCGCGGTTCAGGTTGAACTGTGGTCCGGCGGCGGTGGTTGGGACGGAGCCAGCGCCGGTCTCGGAGAACGGTCCGATGGTGTCGTCCGTGGTGTGCGACCAGGTATAAGCCGCCGTGAACTGCAGTCCGTTGGTGAGCTTACGATCCAGCTTGGCTTGCAGCCCGTTGTAGCGCGAAGTGCCGGTCGTCTCGTTCAGCGTGATGCTATCCCCCTGGGACTGGCCGAAGTAAACATTGGTGCCAAGCTGCGGCGCCGAGTAGTTGACCGAGTTGAAGAGGTGATCGCTCTTGGTGCCCACGTAGGCGACCGTCAGCGCGGTGGACGGACCAAACGCCTGCTCCAGGCTCATGTTGTATTGCTGGACGGTCGAGGTTGGGCTGTGCACCGGATACGCGAGCAGGGTCACATTGCTCGGATTGGTGAGGCTGACCGTCGGGGTGGAACTGGGCAGAGCCCCGGTCGCCAGAGTGGGCAGGTTGCCGGCGTACGGTCCCGCGGTGGTATTGCTTTTATTGGCCGCATCGGCCACCATCGGCGCCTGACCGCTCAAGTTGATGCGGTAGCCGGCATACGAGCTGTAGTCCGAGGTGCCGTTGAAGTCAGGGTTGTTGGACAGCTGATTGCCGACGCCGCCGCGGTCGAGGAAGTAGAAGATGCCGTAGCCGCCGCGCAGCGCCGTTTTGCCATCGCCGAACAGGTCATAGGCGAAACCGACGCGGGGCGCCCAGTTGTTGAAGTTCGTATCGATCAGCGAGCGCGAATTCCCATTCTGCCCGGCCACCTCCAGCGTGTTGGTGGCAATGTTGTAGTTGGACTGCTGATTGTTCGCTTCATACGGATGGGTATAGAGGTCATAGCGGAGACCGAGGTTTAGGGTCAGGCGCCGATTCACCTTCCAGTCATCCTGCGCATAGTAGCCGGTCTCCCAGGAGATGGTGCGGAAGAAGCCCGGGTTGGAGATGTCGTAGTTGTTCACGAAGGCACCGGCGAGCTCCGAGGTGTCGAAGCCGGTGAAGGCGCCTGAGTACTGATTGAAAAATCCCTTGGCGGAGTAGGCCGCCTGGAAGAAGTCCACTTCGCGGTGGATGATCGTTGCGCCGAAGTTGAAGTTGTGTGCTCCGCGCGCCCAGCTCAGGGTGTCGTTGCCTTCGTAGGAGTACTGCGGTACGGAATACTGGCCGCCATCTCCGGTGTACGAGAGCTGCGTACTGTTGTCGCCGATCAGTGAGATGCCGCCGAGCAGGGCGCTGCGATTGCCGTTGGGAATGCCGAGCTCCGTGTCGATGGGGGTGCCATTGTCAGGGTTCAGATAAGAGTAGTAATCGCGCGTGTAGCCGAAGTGCGCATCGTTCACGATGTGCTGTGTGAAGATGTGGGTTTCGCCCGCGGCGAGCTGGCGCGGGTGCGTGTCGTTATTGCCGGAACCGTAGCCCGAGGGGATGCCCGGCAACGCGGTCGTCAGGATGGAGTCGTAGGTGTCGGTTGAACCGCGGACGAAGAAGCTGTCGCGGCTGCCGATGTGCCAGTCCAGGCGCGCGTCGAACTCGTTGTCGGTCGTGGTGCTTACCTGCTGGTTCTGGTAGTTGTTGATGACGTTGTTGATCGCGGTACGGTTCGGAGCGGGGAAGTAGTTCAAGTACTTCATCCCGATGGGATTCAACTGGTTGGCTGGAATCACATTGGGAGCGGCGAGCGTGCCGAACTGCGCGCAGGTAAGCGGATTGAAGATGGCACCGTCATCGACGCTCGCGTTGAGCACCGAGGTCGGGCCATTCTTCCCACCGGAGGTTGGCGTCAGCACGAGGCCGTGCACCGTGGTGAACGTGGCGCAACCGTCCGGGCTGTAGGAGACTGGGCAACGCCGGAACCTCAAGTCGGCGCGTACAGAGGATAAGACTGAGGTAGCCTCATGTCTTCCGCAGGAGCTTAGGCGAGTTTCATGCACCCCGCTCCGGTGGCGACTTACACACCTGCCTTAGGAGCACTTCCGGGCGATGAGACCCAATTTCAGCTTATTTGTTGATGTTGTGGACTTGTCGTGGGGAAGGCGCCCAAGGTTCGGTCACGGCACCATGCTCTTCTGAGTACACGTTCCGCCTATACACCAATTCAAAGAGCATGTAGCACCACTATAAACGGTACCCGAAGTGCTCGCGGACGAGTACGTGAGGTTGCCAGATTGTCCGTAGTTGGTGGTGCAATTACCCGAGCCGTACAGACCGCAAAGTTCCGCCGAGGTGCTGATCTGTGTTGGGGTCGTGCAGCTAAGGTTCACCGAAGCGGCGGCGTAGTTACCCGAACCAGTACAACTTGGGGTAGCTTGGCACACAGGAGGAGGTGGCGCTTGCCCATAACTTAAGCTCACCTGCGTGCCTGTTTTCTGCCCTCCGTAATAACATTGAGGCGTTATACTCGTGTTCTCGTATATAGACCAACTGGGATTCGAAATCTGATTGTAATTATAATCATAGAGCGATAAGCCCATGAAAGAGATCGAACCGTTCGTAGGATAGTCGCTGCATTGCGCAACGTCGTAAACCTCGACAGCACCGCCAAATGCCCAGTTGAATGTCTGCCCGTCAGCAGAAGTTTGGCTTAGCGTTGTGGTGGAGCCGGAACTGAGATCTTGTGTCGTGACATTCCAAGAACCGCAGGAGAGAGTTCCTGCTCCACAGGTGGCTTTCATCATACCATAGATCGTGTCTCCAGAAGAGACACGATACGGCACACTCTCGGACGTGATACCGGAAACGCAACAGTTCCAGCTAGCAATCCCCCAAGCGCCTGAGAAATCGCCGTTCCAGCCCAAAACGGGTTGAAGTATTGTCTTGGTGGGGTTCAGGTCTTCTAGGCCCGGGAAAAAGTACAGCGTCTGCCCGTCGTTCGACGAAGGAGCGGGTGGCACGACCCAGTTGGAGAGTAACTCGCCGTAAGATGTGTTCGTCGTAACAGTTGCATCCTCGACATAGGCGTGATTTATTGTCGGTCCGTTCCCGCTGTTTCCGGGCCAAACCTCTCCGTTCCGTAGGTAGCGCGGGTAATTGCAGGTTGGCAGGCTATCAAAGTTCCCATCCGCATGTTTGACAGAGCGGCTGTCTCTCAGAAGCACATCTCCTTTTGCCAAGCGCTTCACACAGGAAGGGTGGAAGTAGCCGAACGGAGTTACGAGGTAATCTGCGGGTACACTGGAAGGCCTACCCGGGCCAACTGGCCTTTGGGCGGTCAGATCGGCTGAGTGTGCCGCAAGCAGGCTCAACAGAACCAGAAAACGACAGATAGCACTTGACGTTGATGCTTTGATCTTTACCGGATTTCCAGCGTTATCAATTTTCATAAGAAATGGCTTCCTTTTGAGTCTCGACTTGTAGAAAGGAGAACACCCTTCGTTGATGGCACCTAACACGGGTTAAGCAGCAAAGCCAAACCTCCAATTCGGGGTGCCCCAGGTGTTCGCATTTCAGGTGCACGGACGCTAGCAGAAGTTGTCCGGAGTGTCAACTGAGCCCGTCCGCCCGAAGGATTGCGTATCACGCCCTCGCCCACGACGCGACCTGGATGCCGGACGGCCACAACATTCTGTATGCCAACGGCAACCGTCTTATCGAGGCACAGCTGAACGGAAGCGCCTCCGCGGTCTACGCCACGCTCCCGGGACTTCTGGCTGCGCTGGTCGCCGGATGGTTCACTTTTACGTCTCACCATGCTCGATCCGCTGGCGCACACCATGGGCCTGTGGCAACTTTCGGCCGCGGACCGCAACCCACGCCGCATCCTGGCAGACTTCCACGAGCCGCCTTCCGAGTGCTGTGGCACCTGGACCGCCGACAGCCGCTGGTTCGTCTTCCAGTCGTCCCGGGGCGGCAACAACGACCTTTGGCGCTTGCCGGGCACGTCGACGACCAACCCACAACGCGTCACGTACGGACCCCTGCAGTTTCAGGCTCCTGTCGCCAGCCGTACCGGCGACCGCCTGTACTTTTTCGGCTCCGACGCGCGCTCCGAACTCGACCGGCTGACGCCCACCGGCAAGCTCGTTCCGGAACGCAGCTTTTTGTCCGATGCGGTGCGCCTGGAGTACGCCCGCGATGGCAAATCCGTCGCCTGGACCGATACCAGCGAGCGGCTTTGGCGGGCCAACGCCGATGGAGGCGAACGGCTTCAGCTGACCCCCGAAGGTTTGGAGGTCTTCATGGCGCGCTGGTCGCCCGAAGGCCGGCGCCTCGCCCTGATGGCGCGAGCGCCCGGCAAGGCGTGGAGCATTTACCTGGTCGACGAGGATGGCGGCAACCTCCGGCAGCTGCTGCACGAGACGCGCAATGCCGCCGACCCGTCCTGGTCGCCGGACGGCAAATCGCTCGTGTTTGGCCGCACCAACGACCGTATGGGCGAGGAGAGCTCACGGTTCCTGGAGGTGCTCGATCTTCAGACCGGCGCAGTGCATCCCGTGCCGGATTCCGATGGCCTGTTCAGCCCGCGCTGGTCTCCGGATGGCCGGTACATCCTTGCGCTGTCCCTCGACCAGCGCCGCGCCGAGCTCTTCGACGTCGCCGCGCAAAGCTGGCGCACCCTCCCCGTACCGTCTGCCGCCGATCCGGTGTGGGCCGCGGACAGCCGCTCCATCTTCCTCCATGCCTCGCTCAGCCCTTCGCAGCCCATCGACCGCGTTTCTGTAGCCGACGGGCACGTGCAGGAGCTTGTGCAGCTGGGCACGGCGACGGGAGCGAACGCCGTGGACTACGTGCTGGGCGGCCTTGGGGCCGATGGTGCCCCGCTCATTCGCACCCGCGTCCATACAGGCGATCTGTACTCTGTCGATCTTAGCCACTGAGCCGCGGGTACCCTATCTGGCGTATTGAGTCCGGTCCCGGGAGGATCTAACCCCCGCCACCTGCAGGGCACCGAGGCGTGAACAAGGCGCGGGGGAGGGGCAGCGTAAAATGTTGGGTGCATGTCTTCTGCCACCGCAGTTTCGGGAGCGGCTCCCGTTGGTTCCACCCCCGGCGTTCCTCCCGCCCAGCGCCGCATGACCGCACGCCGCCGCCTGCTGGCCGCCGAGCGCCGTCTGCGCGAGCTCAGCTCTATCGGCTCGGCCCTGCTGGACACGGCGCACCCGTACATGGCGCACATCGTGCC
>CAXTWN010000037.1:10047-23902 GCA_964248055.1 uncultured Acidobacteriaceae bacterium
CCGAGATGCGCCGCCGCATCGACCACCTCGGCCGCCTGGGCACGGCGGTCATCACCATCTCCGGTGGCGAACCCCTGCTGCACCCCGAGCTCGACGAGGTGATCCGTCGCATCCGGCATAACGGCGCCATCGCGGGCATGATCACCAACGGCTATCTGCTGATGCCCGACCGCATCCAGCGCCTGAACGCGGCCGGGCTGGACCATATGCAGATCTCGATCGACAACCTGATGCCCGATGAGGTGTCGAAGAAGTCTCTCAAGGTGCTCGACGCCAAGCTCCGCATGCTCGCCGAACATGCCGACTTTCACGTGAACATCAACTCCGTCGTCGGCGGGGGCATCCGCAACCCCGAAGATGCGCTGGTGATCTCCAAACGCGCGCTGGAACTGGGCTTTTCGTCCACCATCGGCATCATTCATGACGGCTCCGGCCAGCTGAAGCCGCTGGGCGAGCGTGAGCGCAAGGTGTGGGAAGAGGTGCGCAGCCTGACCCGCCGCTCCTACTCGCGCTTCAACGGCTTTCAGGAGGCGATCGCCAACGGCAAGCCCAACGACTGGCGCTGCCGGGCGGGTTCGCGCTATCTCTACATCTGCGAAAACGGCCTGGTGCACTATTGTTCGCAGCAGCGCGGCTATCCCGGCGTGCCGCTGGCGGACTACAGGAAGACCGACATCGAGCGCGAGTTCCTCACCGAAAAGGGATGCGCTCCCAACTGCACCATCTCCTGCGTGCACCAGGTCAGCTACATCGACCATTGGCGCGCGCCGCAGCACCCCGAAGAGGCGCCGCCGGTCGCGTCGTCAAGCGCTCCGGGTACGGCTTCCGGGTTAGTGCAAATCCAGTAGCGGGTGGGTATACCGGACAGGCGGCTTTCCAAGTCGCCGCACGGACCCATGCTCGCTACGCTCCAGCGCCACCTTCTCTCCTTGGAACGCAGGGCCTACCTGCGCCTGCGGGCGCGGGCCGACCAGCGGGCTGCCCTGTGGGCGCGCCAGCGCCGCCGCGAGCCGAAGCCCGAACACCTCGTCACCGGCGAACGCGGCGAAGATCTTGCGTTCTTCCACCTCCGCGAGCGCGGCTATACGATTGTCGCCCGGCGCTGGTGCTCCGCGCGGCTCAAAGGCGATCTCGACCTGGTGGGGTGGGACGGCGACACGCTCGTCATCTTCGAGATCAAGACCCGCACCGCCCGGGGCCTCGCTCCGGCCGAAACCGCGGTGGATGCGGCCAAGCAGGGCATGCTCCGGCGCATGGCGCTGGCCTACCGCGGTCGCCTGCCCGAGCCCTGGCGCGACGTCGTGCCCCTTCGCTTTGACGTGCTCAGCGTCTACGACCTGCCCACCGGCCCGGAGTTCGAGCACCTGCCCAACGCCTTTCCGCTCCTCGCGCGACGCCTTCGTCACCGCTTCTGAGCGACGCCCCAGGCTCCGAACAAACGCCGCGTCAACACGGCGTACACCGCGGCCTCCGCGTTTGCCGTTTTCTTCCGGAAACCCATTTCCCTCGATCCCGGTGTCTAAGGACATAGTTGGCTAAAGACAAAGTGGCTTAGACACCAGAAGGAGACGACAAACCGATGGCCCTGATGGACGCCCCCGTATACGACGAACGTGCTGCCCGGCGGAACCAGGCGCTGCTGATCGCCGCGGCCGTGCTCGCGGTGCTTCTTCTCGTGCTCACCCTGCTGGGCTACATCCTGGGCCACGGCTGGCTCTTCACGGACCTGCCCGCCGAGCACCGCGTCGGCGAGTTCTACAGTGCGCTCGAGGCCAGGGACTACCCGAAGGCCTACGGTATCTACAATCACGACACCGACTGGCAGCAGCATCCGGACAAGTACCGCGGCTACCCGCTCGAGCGCTTCACCGAGGACTGGACCAAGTACAGCCCCGTCAACGGTCCGATCACCTCGCACCACGTCGAGAAGTCGCGCACTGACGGCACCGGGTTCTGGGGTACGGGCATCATCGTCGGCGCTACCTTGAACGATCAGAAGCGCGCCTTCATCTACGTCGACCGCTCCGACGGCACCTTCGAGTACCCCTCACCGCACATCATCGAGTACTGAGACCGGCTGCGGACGAAGCGTCACCGTGGTTGGCAGCTCACGCGGCAGCGGTTCCGGGGCGCTCGAAGAAGTGCTCGATCTCCTCCAGGGTTCTGCCCTTGGTCTCCGGCAGCAGGAAGGTCGCGGTGAGGAAATACAACACCGTGCAGGCCGCCCAGAAGAGAAACATCGCGAAGAAACCGTAGTGCCCGACCGACGGAAGAAAGATCGCCGCGATCCCGGTCGAGACGCCCTGGTTTAACAGCAGAGCGATGCCCATGCCCATGGACCGGATGCGCGTCGGCATCAACTCCGAGAGCGTGAGCCACACCACAACGCCGGGCCCGATGGAGTAAAACGCGATATAGATGCACAGGCAAAGCGTGGTGAGCCAGCCCAGGCCCGGCGACGCGATAGGCCCGAGCTGTGCGCGCCGAATGGTGAGTGACTGCGTCATCTCTTTGCCCTGCGGCGCAATGCGCACGGTGGGGTCCGGGTCGGAGTTGAGCACCGTGACCATCTTGTCGCCGGCGCCATACGAGTAGAGCACGCTGAGGCCCATGGGCTGCGCGCTCGCGGGAGGCATCGAGTCAAGCGCGCGCAGGGGTAGGGTGAGGCTGTTACCCTGCACGGCTGAGGCTACCAGGGCGCTTTGGTCTACACGCTTGGCCTCAAAGGTATGGAACAGATACGCGGCCGCGAGCATGGAAAGCACAAGGCCGCCCGTGCCCAGACGCAGCAAGAAGCGCCGTCCCTTGCGATCGACGAGCGTGACCGCTACCAGGGTCACAAGGCATTGCAGCAGTTTGATCCCTGTGTCCCCCAGCGTGGCTCGCGCCGGCGTCAGTCCGGCCTGCTTCAGGATCACGACCATGAAGCCAAGGACGGAGTTGATCCCTGTGGCCTGATTGCAGGCCAGCACAATGCACGCCAGCACAAACGGGAAGATGTACTTGCGCTGCAGGAGCGAGTCCCCGCCGCCGCCGCGAGCCGTCTTCGTGTCCTCCGCCGCGAGCGCCTCCATCTCGACCCATTGCCGGTCCGCCTCTTCGGGCGAAGACACCCGCAGCAGCGCAACTCTGGCCGCTTCGGCCCGGCCTTTGCGAAAGAGCCAGCGCGGCGTTTCGATAAGAAACAAGGTTCCCAGGAAGAACAGGAGCCCGGGGTAGATGGTGGAAAGAAACATGCTTCGCCACGCATGATCCTGGGCCGCGCGAATGAGCACCGCGTTGCCTGCGGCCGCGGTCACCGCCGCCTCCGCACGCTGCGTGTAGTACAGCCCGGCGAGCGAGGCGAGCACGATGCCGACCGTAAGCATCAGCTGAAAGGTCGCGGTGCCGCGACCGCGGTTGTTGGGCCCCAGGCACTCGGCCAGGTACAGCGGGACCACGACGGCGATGACGCCGCCGCTCATCCCCTGCAGCAGTCTGCCGGAGACCAGCACGGCGAAGTTCCGCGAGACGAAGATGATGCCGACGCTGGCCAGAAACATCAGGCCGCTGAGGATCATCATGCGCCGGCGGCCAAGCCAGTCCGCCAGTGCACCCGCGACCAGCGAAGACACCATGCTACCGCCCAGCACCGCGGCCACGATAAATGAGGTCTGGGCCACGGTGAGGTTCACGGTCTTGCTCAGGTATAGCAGCGCCGCCGAGATGATCCCGATGTCCACACCATAGAGCAGACCTCCCAGGCTTCCGATCAGGATGATGAACTGGTTATAGCGTGCGGGGCTGACGGTCGCAGCGTTCAAAGAAGAGCTCCCGGGGTCTGTCGTTCCCTTCACTGCACGGGTGTCAAGGTTGGATTGTATGCGGGAAAGGAGAACAAGCGCCAAGCACGGTCGCAAGCCTTGCAAGCGAAGCTCGTGAGGGCACCGTGGGGCGGCAGCATCACTACGCTGACAGAAGCAGCGCGGTATAAAGGAACTGCCTCATACGGCTGCGTTGGAGTTGATCCATGCTGTCTGCACAGCGATGCCTGCTCTTGTTGTCCCTGGCCTTCGGTCTGCTTGCCACGCATGCCGCCCACGCGACGGTGACGCTCCTTGAAGAGCCCGGCTTCCCAACCGCCGACACCGCGCCCTTCGCCCCGGACCGACTGCATGCCGCGTTTCCTGACGCAACCGTGGTGGGGGTCGCGGGCCTGCCGCAGGCACTCGCGCGTGCGGACACGACCTTGCTTGTGTTGCCCTACGGCTCAGCTTTCCCGGAAGAGGTCTGGCCTGCAGTGCTGGGCTATCTGAGCCGGGGCGGCAATCTGCTGGTGCTGGGTGGCAAGGCCTTCCTGCGGCCCGCCTACCGGCAGAGCGGCACATGGCAGCTGCGCGCCGAGACCAACCTGTACAGCTCCGCGCTGCGCATCGACCAGTACCAGGAGACGCCGGGCTCAGCGGGTCTACGCTTCCAGGCCAACCCGGATATTGCAGAGCCGCCCGCGGCGTTCTCCTGGACGGCGGCGTACAGCCCGATCCTGCACCTCAGCAACACACGACTCAGCGAGCGCGGCGGTTCTTCGGGCCGCGAAGATGCGCGGCTCGACGCCTTCGCCTGGGGCGAACGCGATGGCCGCAGGCTGGCAGCGCCCGCGGTGCGCCTCGATCATCTGCAAAGCCGCTTCGGAAACGGGCGCTGGGTCTTTCTGAACGCGGCGCTCGCACCGGACTTCGCCGGCAGCGCCCAGGCAACGGCCTTGCTGCAGACCCTGGCCCGCTCCGCGGAAGAAGGCGAGATCGATTTCCGCGTGGAGGCGCTCCTGCCGGTTTACACAGCGGAAGAGACGCCGCAGCTGCGCATCACGCTTCACGCCGAGCGTGCCTCTGCCGCCCCGCGCACCCTCGAGCTTCTTGTGACCACGAACGCGGGCAAGCCCGTGGTGCAACATCTGCGCGAGATCGCAAATGACGATGTCATCGTTCTGCCCGTGATGCCGGGCAAGGGCCTTCACCGGATCGACGCGCGGCTCCTGGAAGGCAAGCGGCTCGTCGCGCTTACGCATACCGCCTTCTGGACGCGTGATCTCACCTACCTGAGTTCCGGCCCGCGCCTCTCCACCGACCCTGACTATCTCCGCATCGATGGCAAGCCCATCGTGGTCGCCGGCACCACCTACATGTCCAGCGATGTGCAGCGGCTCTTCTTCGCGCACCCCAACGCCTTCGTCTGGGATCGCGATATGGCGGAGTTCGAGCGATCCGGGATCAACATGCTGCGCAGTGGCTGGTGGAGCGGATGGGATGCGCTGGTGGATGAAAACGCCCGACCCACCGAACACACCCTGCGTACGCTGGAGGCGTTCCTGATGACGGCGCGGGCACATCGCCTGCCGGTGCAGTTCAACGTCTTTGCGTTTCTGCCGGATGTCCTCGGCGGCGGCAACGCGTATCTCGCGCCCGAGGCCGTGCAACGCGAACTCACCCTGTACACGGCCCTCGCAACGCGTTTCAAGGACGTACCCTTTCTGGCGTGGGATCTGATCAACGAGCCCAGCTACGGCGAGCACCTCTGGTCCGCGCAGCCCAACGGCGATGGGGTGGAGCTCGCGGCCTGGAACGCGTGGCTGGCGCGCAGGTACGCCACCCACGCCGACATCGCACTCGCCTGGAACCAGATGCCCGTGCCGGCCGGTGCGCCGATCCCTGTGCCGGCCGCAGCGGAGTACGGCGGCGGCGCCGCGCTGTCCTCGTCGCTGGACCTGAACGACTTCTTCCTCTTTCAGCAGGAGGTCTTCGCGCACTGGGTCGCGGAGGTGCGGGCAGCGATCCGCGGCACCGGATCGTCGCAGCTGATTACCGTGGGGCAGGACGAGGGCGGCAACAGCCGACGCCTGCTCGCGGCCTACTTTGGCCCGTCGGTGGACTTCACCTGCAATCACTTCTGGCAGGAGAACGACGATCTGCTGTGGAACACGCTGCTGGCCAAGCAGCCCGGCAAGCCCATGCTCATCCAGGAGTTTGGCGTGGGGGCGGGCACCGGTCCGCGCGACCTCGCGCGGCTCAGCCTCGCCGACCAGAACGGGCTCTACGCCCGCAAGCTCGCCATGTCGCTCGCCGGCGGCGATGGCGCCATCGATTGGCTCTGGTTCAGCAACGCCTTCATGATGGAAGACGGCGAGGTGTCCCTGGGCGGCATCCGCGCGGATGGCACAGAAAAGCCGCAGATCGCCACGCTGCGCGCCTTTGCGGCCTTCGCGAACGCAGCGGGTCCGAGGCTGACGGCCCTGGAGCCTCCTCCGGTGGCAATCATCACCAGCCAGGCCGCCCAGTTTTCGGCGATGCAGGGCATGCAGACGGAGGCGCAGCAGGCCAGCGTGCATGCGCTGAGCACCTACGGCCGCGTCGCGGCGCGCATGGTCGCTGAGAACCAGCTGGATCAACTCGGCCATCCGCAGCTCGCCATCCTGCCTTCGCCGCAGGCGCTCGGCGACGCCGCGTGGCAGCAACTGCTGGCGTATGTGCAGGCGGGCGGCAATCTCCTCATCACCGGCTCCGTGAACCGCGATACGCATTGGGCAGTGACGGATCGCCTCAAGGACGTCGGTCTGCAAGGCGTTGTGACGCCGCTGGCTTCTCGCGACGCAACGATGGTTACAGGCAGCGCGGAGATCCCGTTGCGGTTCAATCAGGCCGCGCAGTCGCGCCTGGAGGCGGTGCACTTCAGCGACGGAGCGGCTCTGGCCGAGGCGACGCTGGGCAAAGGCAAGGTCTTCTGGTCGGCATACCCGGCGGAGCTGGCCGATGACTTTCGGGGCGCCGGCATGCTGTACCGCTCGGTGCTGCAGCAGATCGGCGTGGCGCCGCTGTTCAGCACGGCCGGCGAGCCGGGGGATGGCGTTCTGGTGTACCCGGTCGCCGCGCGAGACACCCTGCTGTATCTGTTTGCCTCCACCGATGCCGTCGCGCGCACCGTCAACGTTCACGACAGGGAGACGGGTCACGCGATCGAGCTGCAGCTGCCCGCTGGCGGCGCAGCGGCCGTGCTGCTGGACCGGCATACCGGCGCGGAGCTGGCGCGCTTTGCCCCTGCTCTTTGAAGGCACGAAGACCGGATGTTTATCACCTTCTTTCGCGAAGAGGGAGCGTGAGCCTTCTGTGAGTGCTCAGCCAACATGAAGCTGTCGGGCTCTTGGCCACAGCTCCCCATCGATGCTCTCCTGCCGGAGGTTACGGCCTCGCTGCAGCGCGCGCCGAACCTGGTGCTTGAAGCGGAGCCGGGTGCGGGCAAGACGACGCGTGTGCCCCCAGCGCTGCTCGCGCTTGTGCCGGGCGAGATCGTTGTGCTAGAACCCCGGCGTCTGGCCGCGCGCATGGCGGCGCGTCGTGTGGCCTCTGAGCTGGGCGAACAAGTGGGACAGACCGTGGGCTATCAGGTGCGCTTCGACGAAGCCATCAGCGCGCAAACACGACTGCGCTTTGTGACGGAGGGTATCCTGACCCGCCAGCTGCTCGCCGAGCCTCTGCTCCCCCATGTGGACGCCGTGGTGCTGGATGAGTTTCACGAGCGGCATCTGGACAGCGATCTCGCCCTGGCCCTGCTCAAGCGGCTCCAGCAGAGGCGGCCTGAGCTAAAGCTCGTGGTGATGTCCGCCACGTTACACTCCAGGCCGATCTCGGCGTTCCTCAACGACTGCCCTGTATTGCGATCGCATGGCCGCGTCTTTCCGCTCTCCATCGAGCATCGGCCCTACAGTCCCGAGCCCCTGCACGTGCAGGTGAGGCAGGCCGTGCAGAGGCTCCAGGGCGAAGGGCAGAGCGGACACATTCTGGTCTTCCTGCCCGGTGCGGCCGAGATCCGCCGCGCTGCCCACGAATGCCAGGCGCTCGCCGACGCGGCCGGCATGCTGTTGCTGCCGCTGCATGGCGATTTGTCTCCGGCAGAGCAGGACCGCGCCGTGCTGCCGGGATCGCAGCAGAAGCTCCTGCTCGCCACCAACGTCGCGGAAAGTTCCATCACCATCGATGGCGTAAGCGCCGTGATCGACAGTGGCCTCGCTCGCGTGGCGGAGTACTCCCCGTGGACGGGCCTGCCTACGCTGCACATCAAACGCATCAGCAAGGCCTCGGCCCGGCAGCGCGCAGGCCGGGCGGGCAGAACCGGTCCGGGTCGCGTGCTGCGGCTCTATGCGCAGGAAGACTTTGCGCACCGGCCGGAGCACGACGTTCCGGAGATCCTGCGCAGCGATCTCTCGCAGATGTGCCTCGCGCTGCGTGCCATGCATGTCCCCGATCCTGCCGAGTTGCAGTGGCTGGACCCTCCACCGAAGGCGGCTCTGCACTATGCCGAGTCGCTGCTTGATCGGCTCGGCGCGAGAGACGATGTGGCACAGCAACTCGCGCGCTACCCGCTCCCTCCGCGCCTGGCCCGCCTGCTGGTGGAGGCAGTGGCACGCGGTGTGGGCGAAGAGGGATGCTTGGCGGCGGCGCTGCTCGGCTCAGGCTCTCGGCTGGAAGAGAATGATCTGCTGACGGCGCTTGAGCGCTTTCACAGCACGCCGGACACCAGGATCTTGCAGCACCTTCAACAGCTTCGGCGCATCGCGCGACCATCGCCGCAGCGGGAGCACAACGACGAGGCGCTGTTGCTCTCGGTGCTCTCCGGCTTTCCGGATCGCGTCGCCCGCCTCCGGGCAGGCAATCAGGTGCAGCTCGCCAACGGGGCCGCGGCGGAGATCGCCGGCCAGCCGCCCCCGTACGAGTTCATGGTGGTGGTGGATGCGGAGGACCGCCAGGAGAAGCCGTTGCCGCTTGTGCGCTTGACCGCCCGCATCGAGCCGGAGTGGCTGCTCGATCTCTTTCCGGATCGCGTGCGGGAGGAGGTGCGGCACCAGTGGCTTCGTGAGGCGGAACGTGTCGAGGCGAGCAGCGTGCTGCTCTACGACGAGCTCCTGATTCAGGAGCCGGTGGCGATCCGGCCGGATGAAGGCGAAGCCGCGAAGCTTCTGTTCGCCAGGGCCCTGGAGGCTGGTCTCGAGCGCTTCGTGGATCGTGAGGCGCTGGAGGCCGCTTGCGCCCGCATCGCGTTTGCCGGACTGGAGCAGCCCGATGTGTCGCACCTCTTCGCACAGCTGTGCGTTGGCCTGCATAGCTTCGCCGAACTGGAGCGTGCCGCGAAGGGGCTGATCTCGACGGTGGAAGCGAGCGTGGACCCGCGACAGCTTCGCGAGCTCGCTCCCGCCACCATCAACTTGAAGAATGGGCGCCAGACCAAGGTGCACTATGAACGCGGGAAGCCGCCGTGGATCGCCTCGCGGCTGCAGGACCTCTTCGGCATGCGCGAAACGCCGCGCCTCGGGCGTGAGCACACCGCCGTCGTCATTCATCTGCTCGCGCCCAATCAGCGCGCTGTGCAGACCACGTCGGATCTGGCGGGCTTTTGGGAGCGTCTGTACCCGCAGGTGAGGCGTGAACTGATGCGGCGTTATCCTAAGCACGCGTGGCCGGAACGGCCCTAACCCTCACCACCCAGGCACAACCTGTGATCCGCGTCCTCCGCCTTTCGCCCCAGCTGCGATGCGTTCTCTCCCTGGCCCTCCTCTGCGTCGCGCAGCACATGCCGTCCCAAGCCATGTCTGAACTCGCGCCTGCCGAGATCATTGCGTACGTCTTTCCGCGGGATCGGCCCATTCAACCCGATGAGATCGCGGCGGCGCAGCTCACCCGCATCAACTATGCATTTTCCATCATCAAGGAGGGCCGTATGGTGGAGGGTTCGCCGACGGACGCAGCGAACTTCGCTGCGTTGGAGCAGCTGAAGCAGCGCAACCCCGCGCTGAAGGTGCTCGTTTCGGTGGGCGGCTGGCTCGGGTCCGGGAACTTCTCCGATATGGCGCTCACGCCGGCCAGCCGCAGTCTCTTCATTCAGAGCGTGGTCGAGTTCCTGCAGCGCTACCACCTCGACGGGCTGGACATCGACTGGGAGTACCCGGGGCTCGTCGGTGCCGGCAATCGCTTTCGCCCCGAGGATGGTGCCAATTTCACCTCGCTCCTGCGCGAACTTCGCGAACGCTTCGATCGGGAACGCACGCCGCCGCAAGGGCGCTGGCTGCTCTCGGTCGCCGCGGGGGCGTCAGACCAGTACCTGGCCCACACCGAGATGGGCATCGACCAGCGATACCTGGACGACATCAACCTGATGACCTATGACTTCTACGAGCCGAGCGATCATGGGATCACGGGCAACCATGCGGCACTGTTCACCGATCCCCGGGACCCGCGCGGACAGTCCGCGGACGCGTCGGTTCGTGCCTTTGAGCGGAGCGGTGTGCCGGCCCGGAAGCTCGTGCTGGGCGTCCCGTTCTACGGCCACCTCTGGGGCAAGGTGCCCCCCGCGACTCACGGGCTGTTTCAGCCCGGCTCCCCCGTTCCGGACACCGACGCAAGCTACGCCACAATCACCGGGGGGATGATCGGTCACGGCTTTGTGCGCTACTGGGATCAGGCCTCGGCGGTGCCGTTTCTCTACAGCGAAAGCCAGCACCAGTTCGTCTCCTATGAAGATCCTGTCTCCCTGGCACGCAAGTGCGCCTACGTCCGGCAGCAGGGTCTGGCAGGCGTGATGTTCTGGGAGTACTTCGGCGACCCCAGCGGCGTGCTCCTGAAGGCGGTCCATGAGGGGCTGCAACAGCCGAGTTCCGCTCCATCCCGGTGAGCTTGCGCAGTTTGTCAGGCGATCGCGCTGGCAACCGCCGCGACAGGGATGTTCAGCAGCTGCGTGGTGCCATCTTTGAAGAAGACCTTTGTCTGGGGCACGCGGCCGACCAGGCCCACAATGGACTTGATCTCGTCGGTGTTGAAGTAACTCACACCGTTGTCAAAGCTCACAAACTTGGCCATGGCGGAAGCATAAGCGCAGCCCTGGCGCCTGAGCACGACAAATCAGCGGGAGGCGTCGCCATCCTTGCGGGAGGAGGCCTTACCTGCAACGATGGGCTGGTCACCAACCGAATCGGAACGAGGCTCGTCCAAAGGAGCGCCATGAAGATACAGCGGCGAACGATCACCCTTGTGATGTTGTTTTTGCTGGGATCCGCCTGGGCCGGGGCGCAGGACCCAACACCGCCGGCCTCGGTGCGGCACGAGTTCGTTCTGCACCACTTCAAGACCGAAAGCGGCGCGCTGATCC
This sequence comes from uncultured Acidobacteriaceae bacterium, assembly GCA_964248055.1. GTDB lineage: Bacteria > Acidobacteriota > Terriglobia > Terriglobales > Acidobacteriaceae > Granulicella. The sequence goes on from CAXTWN010000037.1 coordinate 21,217, forward strand.
CCGAACTGCACCTCGTGTACGGCACCTATGGCACGCTCGACGCGGCCAGGGACAACGTTGTTTTGCTGCCCTCGCACTATATGGCGAAGTACCGCGGCTATGAGTGGCTGATCGGCGCGCCGGACGGGCTCAACGCCCGGGCGCTGGATCCCGCCAAGCTCTTTCTTGTCAGCACGGAGTTGTTCGGCAACGGCAGCTCTTCTTCGCCGAGCAACACGCCCGAGCCCTTCCACGGCCCGCGGTTTCCGGTGATGACCATCCGTGACAACGTGAACGCCGTGCATCAGCTGCTCACGCAGGAGCTGGGGATCACGCATCTGCGCGCGGTAGTCGGCTTCTCCATGGGCGCGCAGCAGGCGTTTCAATGGGCGGTCAGCTATCCGGACTTCATGGACCGCATCGTCGCCACCAGCGGCACCGCGCGCACGTGGCCTCACGGCGTGGTGCGGAACGAGGGCCAGATCGCCGCCATCACCGCCGACGAAGAGTTCAAAGGGGGCGACTATACGACCGAACCGAGCAAGGGCATCTCCGCCTTCGGGATGGTCTGGGCGGGCTGGCTTTACTCGCAGGAGTGGTGGCGGGATGAGCTTTGGAAGACCGAAGACCCCAAGGCAACCCTCGAAAGCACCATCGCCGACTTCCGCGACCACTTCATCCCGGGGGCGGACGCGAACAACCTCATCCTCCAGATGCGCACCTGGGAGCGGCACGATGTCGGGACGAGCCCGGGCTTCGGCGGCAACCTGCAGCGGGCGCTGGGGTCCATCAGGGTGCCTGTGTTGTACATGCCGTCCATGACGGATATGTACTTCCCGGTGGGCGATGCGCGGTATGAGGCGAGGTTCATCCCGCTTGTGGTGCTGAAGCCGATTCCGTCGCTGTGGGGTCATCCCGCCGGGGCCGGCGCCAGTCCTGCGGATCTCAAGTTCCTGAACGAAAATATCGCTGCGTTTCTGCGCGGCGATCCGGTGCAGGGCGAAGCCGTGGCTGCCCGTTGAGCGCCGTCCCTGTTTGTCAAGGATCGGACTCAACCAAACGCGGGCACATCCTGCCCGGGTTCTAATTCAGGTTTACGGGGGCGAGCGCCGCGCGCAACGGCGGCAGCCTGCGGGGAGCAGACGCGAGGAGCGTCGGCCCGCCAGCGTCGGCCGCCTGTCCGTTGGCCGTTAGTGCGGCTTGGGCGGCCTGGGCGGCGATAGTGGGGAGGCTGGCCTCCATGGCTTCGGGGGCGAGGGGGCGGCTGATGAGCCATCCCTGGGCGCATTCGCAGTCCATGGCGGCGAGCTGGCGGAGGTCTTCGGCGGTCTCGACGCCTTCGGCGACGACGCGTTTGCCGAGCGAGTGGCTGAGGTGGACGACGGTGCGGACCAGCTCGCGGCGCTGCGGATCGCTTTGCATGTCGGAGACGAAGCTGCGGTCCACCTTGACCTCGTCCACGGGCAGGCTGAGCAGAAAGCTGAGCGAGGAGTAGCCGGTGCCGAAGTCGTCCAGCGAGATGCGGATGCCGTGCGCGCGGGCCTCGGCCAGCACCTGCTTGACGGTGCTTTCGTGCACCAGCAGGGCCGATTCGGTGATCTCCAGCCGCAGCAGCGAGGGCGGCAGGCCGGTGCGCTCGAGCGTGGCGAGGATCATCTTCAACAGCCCGGCGTCGCCGAACTGGCGCGGCGAGACGTTGACCGAGACCTACAGCCGGGTGCGCCAGCTCCCGTTCCAGTCGGCCACCTGGCGGCAGGCCTTTTCGAGCACCTGCGCGCCCAGGGCAAGGATCAGCCCGGCGTCCTCGGCCAGGGGGATGAAGTCCGAGGGCTGGATGGGGCCGAGCTCGGGGTGGGGCCAGCGGGCCAGGGCCTCGAAGCCGTTGATCTCGCCGCCGCCGACGCTGAGGATGGGCTGGAAGGCGACCTCGATGGCGCCGCGCTCGACGGCGCTGCGGAGGTCGGCCTCCAGGCGCCAGCGGCTGTTGATCTGGGCCATGAAGGAGCTGTCGAAGAGCTGCACGCGGTCCTTGCCCAGCTGCTTGGCGCGGTACATGGCATGGTCGGCGGTGCGGAGCAGATCGTCGGTGGCCTGCCCGGGCGCGGCCATCACCACGCCGATGCTGGCGGTGCAGCGCAGCACATGGTCGCCCAGCTGAAAGGGCAGATGCAGGGCTTCGAGCAGCACATCGCCGCGGCTCTGGGCCTCGGCCGGGTTCTGGGCCGAGGTGAGCACCACGAACTCGTCGCCGCCCAGCCGGCAGATGGTGGCGCCGGCCGGAGCGGCGGTGCGCAGCCGCTCGGCGACCTCGATCAGCAGGCGGTCGCCCAGGTCGTGGCCCAGGCTGTCGTTTATGGCCTTGAAGCGGTCCAGATCCGCAAACAGCAGCACGGCCGGGCTGTGCGGCGCGGGGTCGAGCAGGCGCTCGGCCAGGCAGTTGCGCAGCTGAATGCGGTTGCCCAGGCCGGTGAGCGCGTCCTGCAGCACGGTCTCCTCCAGCCGGCCGTGGGCGTGGTGCCAGGCGCGCTCGCGGGCGTTGGTCCGCAGCGCAAACAGCACAAACGAGCCGGCCAGAAACACGCTGCCCAGCAGCGGCCGGTGCGCCGCCAGCAGCGCCCCTACCCCGATCGACAAAAACGCCAGCGCCGCCGCACTCAGCCCCTGCATGCTCCGCACCGCACGCACCAAACGGCTCGGGCGCTGCTCC
>CAXTWN010000038.1:0-23538 GCA_964248055.1 uncultured Acidobacteriaceae bacterium
GACCGCCGCCGGTCCAGGCGACCGCCACGAGCACCACCCTCTCCCCCGCAAGCTACAGCGTGCTCGGCGCCGGTCTGCCCATCGAACTGGTCGCGCAGGTGACCGCCGGGGGCGGCACCACGACCCCAACCGGCAGTGTCAGCTTCTCCGCCGCGGGTACGGCGGTCGCCACGGCCACGCTGGACGGCAGCGGGCGGGCGATCACCACGCTCACCAACCTGCCGGCGGGCAGCAACACGCTCACCGCCTCCTACAGCGGAACAACCAGCTTTGCGGCCTCCAGCAGCGCGGCGACGACCGTCACCGTGGCTCCGGCCCCGGGCTCCGGCACCTATACCAATCCGCTCACGCTGAACACAACCAACGGCCATGCCGTCAGCTGTGCCGATCCCGCCACGATCAAAGTGCAGACCGCGGGCGTCAACACCTGGTATCTCTACTGCACCAGTGATGCGCTGTACGCCGGGGATCCCGCCACGCACTACATCAACATCTTCCAGTCGCAGGACCTGATCACCTGGACCTACGACGGCAACGCCTTCAGCGGCCTGCCCAGCTGGGCGCCCAACGGCCAGCTGTGGGCGCCGGCGATCAAGTACTTCAACGGCACCTACTTCCTCTACTACACCTCGCCCAGCAGCAATCAGGACGCAGCGGGCGGCGCCGCGATCGGGGTCGGCACCAGCGCCAGCCCCAAGGGTCCGTTCGTGGACCACGGCTCGCCGGTGGTGGAACCCGAGCCGACCGTGGGCGACTGCTGTGGGGGCGCCGATCGCTCCACCATCGATCCCGACGTCGTCGCCGACGCGAGCGGGCAGCGCTACATCACCTTCGGCAGCTTTACCGGCGGCATCTTCGCGCGCAAGCTTTCGGCCGACGGCTTTACCTCGGACAAGACCAGCGAGGTGCAGATCGCGGCGACGAACCGTTACGAGGGCGGATCGCTTTGGCAGCATGGGGCGTTCTGGTACCTGTTTGCGTCGTCATCCAACTGCTGCAACGGCCCGCTCACCGGCTATGCCGTCTTCGTGGGGCGCAGCGCTTCGCCCATGGGACCTTTCGTGGACGCCGACGGTGTGGCGATCACCGCCGAAACCCCGGGCGGCCTGGAGGTGCTGGCGCAGAACGGCAATGACTGGCTTGGCCCCGGCGGCAATGTGCTCGTCACCGATGAGGCCGGGCGCGACTACATGCTGTACCACGCGGTCTCCGCCGCCGCGCCGCTGTACGCGGGCTCGGCAAACTACACCGCCCGTCCCGCCTTGATCGACGCGCTGGAGTGGAGCGCCGCGGGCTGGCCTTCGGTGCGCGGCGGTTTTGGGCCCTCCGCCACGCCGCAGCCCGCGCCCGCCGCCCAACCCGGCGGCAGCAACGCGTACGCCTCGCAGTACCAGACCAACGACGCGCCCGCGGCGGCCATCGCCTCGCTTTCGGACGAGTTCAGCGGCCCCGGCCTCTCCCCGCAGTGGTCCACGCTGCATGCCGCGCCCGCCTACAGCTTCAGTAACGGCACCATCAACCTGCCCACCGTGAACGGCGACAGCTGCTGCCAGATGAGCACGTTGCCGATGCTGGTGGAGGCCGCTCCGGCAACGGATTACCTCGTAGAAACCAAGGTCACGGTCAACTTCACCACCGGCAGCTCCGACATGAACTTCGCCCAGGCGGACCTGTTCCTCTACGGCGACGACCAGGACTTTCTGCGGCTCGACCTGTTCTCCAGCGCCGATACGCGGCAGGTCGAGTTCGTGAAGAACACCACGCCTTCCGCGGCCTATGCCGCGACCGCCGGCTACAGCAATCTGGCCAAGCCTTCGCTGAGCAACGGCGTGGTCACGGCCTACCTGCGCATCGCCAAACGCACCGTCAACGGCCAGGCCACGTACACCGCCTACAGCAGCGCCGACGGCCAGACCTGGATTCGCGGCACCACCTGGACCCACACCCTGGCCAACGAGAAGATCGGCATCGCGGCGAGCAATCTGGCCGGCTACGTCGCCAGCTTCGACTACGTCCACGTCTCCACGCTCGAGTGAAGGGGGCCTGCACCTGCCAGCCGGGCTTAGGTCTCCCGGATCGGCTGGTAGGTGCGATAGGTCTCGTTCTGGATCGCGGGGAACGGCTTGAAGGTAAGCGTCTGGCCCTCCGCGTCCACCAGCAGCTGATCGCCGGAGCCGGCCTCCTTGGCCGCCAGGAGATCGGGCTCCCGCATCGTGGTGGGCCAGGGTCCTGTGGCCATGAAGACCACGGGGCCGCGCAGCAGGGCGGCAAAACGCGTGGGCGGGGCCGGGTCGCGGCCCGCCCGTGGATCGGTGTTGGCGCCATCGGCCGAGTTCAGCGGCGCGGAGACCGGCGGCGGTGCCGGAGGCGCAGGGGTCCGGTGCAGACTGAGGCTTTCCGTGCGCAGCGGCATGTCAAAGGCGATCTCGACCCTGTCGCCGGAGCGCCACTCGCGCTGCAGTTGCAGGAAGGTTCCCGGCTCGACCTCTTCCTCCACGCGCTTGCCGTTGACCAGAACCCGTGTGCCCGGGCCGGACCACGCGGGCATGCGCACGGCAAGCGGAAAGCTCATCGTCTTGGCCATGCCGAGGGTCAGCGTGGTCGAGGGCTGGGCCGGATACGCCGTCTCCTGGATGAGGGTAACCGGGCTGCCCGCGTGCGTGAAGCTGACGCGGGACGGCACAAACAGCACCACCGAAAGCCCGTTGGGATTGGCGACGCGGTTCTGCCCCGGAACGCCGCCGAGATAGGCCGAGATCCCGTAGTCCGCCGCGATCTGCGGCAGGGTGCCGGAGCAGCAGGGCCACTTGTCGCGGTGGTAGCTTTTGCGACCGGTGAGGGTGTAGTCGGAGTAGTAGAACGAGGAGCCATCGGGCAGCACGGGCCGGGCGCCGAGGACAGTGTTGTAAAGCACGCGCTCCATGGAATCACCGAAGTGGGCGTCGCCGGTGACCCGCAGCAGATAGCGTGTGATCTTGAAGTGTCCGTAGGTGCCGCAGGGGGTCTCGAACGATGCCGGCTGGCTCAGGATGGAGCGCGCCAGATCGTCGGTGTGCGGCCGCAGCAGCGTCTCGCCCGGGCCCCATCCGCCGGTGGCGAAGCTCTGCGCCTCCACCATGCGGAAGGCGTTGGTCGCCGCGCGCAGGTGCTTCTCGCTGCCCAGCACCAGGTAAGCCTGCATGGCCGAGGACAGCGCATTCACGTGCGAGTACGCGTGCTCGCCCGGGAGCACATCGATGCCCTCCGAGAGCGGGTTGAAGTAGAGATCGTCCTCAAGGAAGCGCACCGCCGCGTCGCGAAAGGCCGGGTCGCCGCCCATGCGGTTGTAGGCGAGGAAGAGGTTCTCCGGCAGGGTGTAGGTCTCGTCCCAGGTCTGCGCCTCGTTGGTGTGCGGACGAACGTTCTGCTCGGGTCGGGAGAGGGCCTTCTCCGGCAGGTGCGGCAGCACGGAGGCCAGAGCGTGCTGCAGGGTGGGCTTGGCCGCGGGAACGCCGCCGAAGCTGTAGGCATCGATCAGGCCGCAGCAGATCTTGTCAAAGGTGTACCCGGGCAGCGTGTAGTTCTGGTAGAAACGACTGCCCACAGCAGGCGCCACACCGGTCACCAGCGCATGGACCTTCTCACGAGTCGCGGCGTTGCCGGTGCTGGCGGTGCCCCGCGAAAGCGCGGAGATCCACTGCCCCAGCGTGTGCCCCGGGACAAAGCCGTCGAACGAGCCGTGCGGATCGAAGAAGGGGGAGTTGGAGTACCAGCCACCCAGATCCTCACCCGGCGCGGGCAGCCCGGAGCGCTCGCGAAACGGCTTGAGCAGCTCGTCGTTGTCGAGCCCGAGCAGCAGCCGCTGATGGTAGTCGAACTGCTCCTGCAGCGGCCCCGGCAGCAGCACCACAGCGGTGTAGTCCAGCTGCCGCAACGGTGTGGCCTGCGGCCCGGTCTCCAGGCCAAAGCCGCTGCGCGCGATGGCCGCCCCAACCGCGGCGGCAGAGGCTGACTTCAGAACCGAACGACGCGTAACCATAGGCTCTCCGAGCTGTTCAAAATACTACGCTGGCCCCCCGGTTCCGAGCCACAGCGCACAGAACTCGCTGGCACTCCGGCTTGACAGAGTGCAGAGGAGGCGCGAGCGTTAGGGCATGATCGACGCCCATGCCGTGCTGGCGCACCTTGAGGAACTAAACGTACTCACTGCCGATGAGTCCGGCGCGCAACGGGTGGCGTGGTCGCCCACCTGGCTGAAGGCCCGCGCGTGGTTTCAAGCCAAGCTCGAAGGGCTGCCGGTGGAACACCACCACGACGCCGCCGGCAATCACTGGACCACGCTGCCCGGGGCTACCGAGCGTGCGCTGGTGCTGGGCAGTCATCTCGACTCGGTTCCCAACGGCGGCTGGCTGGACGGCTGCCTCGGCGTGCTCGCGGGGCTGGAAGTGCTGAAGGCGATCGCAAAGCGCACCGACGGGCGTCCGCCGTGCACCGTGAAGCTCGTCGACTGGGCCGATGAGGAAGGCGCGCGCTTCGGCCGCAGCCTGTTCGGCTCGGCCGCCTTCGCCGGCAATCACACGGTCGCAACCGATCGCGTTCGCACCGATCGTGAGGGCACCACGCTCGAAGCCGCGCTGAAGACCTGCGGCGTGGACATCGATCGCATCCACGAGGCCAGGAGCGAACGGAAGAACATCGCCGCCTATTTGGAACTCCACATCGAGCAGGGGCCGGTGCTGGAGCGGGCCGGCAAGGCGCTCGGCGTGGTCACCGGCACCAAGGGCGTGGAGCGCTGGGCCGTCACCTTTACCGGCCAGGAAGCGCACTCCGGCTCCACCCCGATGGAGCTCCGCCGCGATGCCCTGGCCGCCTGCGCCAAGGTTGCGCTCGAGGTCCGGCCCATCGCGCGCAAGTACCCGCAGGCCGTGGCCACCATGGGCAGCGTGCGGACGTATCCGGGCATCGTCACCGCGGTGGTCGGTCGCTGCGAAGCCACGCTCGATCTGCGCGATCTCGACCCCGCTGTGCTCGCGGCGATGCTCGCCGAGGCAACGGCAGCCAGCGAACGCTTCGCCGCCGAAGAAGGCTGCACAGTGGAGTGGTCGAAGATCTGGTCCATCGAGCCGATTCCCTTCCATCCGCAGCTGATGACGTTCTGCGAGGAAGCCGCGCTGGAGATGACCGGCAGCAGCGAACGGCTGCCCTCGGGTCCGCTGCACGACGCCGCCGAGGTCGCCCGCAGCGGCATCCCTACCGCCATGCTGTTTGTGCAGTCGCTGCGTGGGCTGAGCCACAACCGCGCCGAGGACACGGACCGATTGCATCTGCTGCAGGCCGCGGAGGCCTTCGGCCGTGCCGCCGAGTCTGCCATGCACTGGATCGCCGGCGACGGCGGTATCGATCTTTGGGCGGAGGAGCATCGCACGCCGCACCTCGGTGATGCATAATCAGCTTTCAACCTGCAGCCATCGCGTGAGCACCGGATGGTCTGCGCCGCACCACCACCGCATGGAGAGCCTCCGCTCGATGAGTGATGCCCCCAGCTTCCGATCGCAGGCGCCCCCATCGCCCGAGATCGCTGCCCGCTTTCCGGACCTCCATCCGCCCTTCGACACCGTTGGCGCGCTCGCCGAAGCCAACCGCTGCCTGTTCTGCTTCGATGCCCCGTGCACGCAGGCCTGTCCCACGCACATCGATGTGCCGCGCTTCATCAAGAAGATCGCCACCGACAACATGGAAGGCTCGGCGCGCACGATCCTGGATGCCAACATCCTCGGCGCAAGCTGTGCGCGTGCCTGTCCGGTGGAGGTCCTCTGCGAAGGCGCGTGTGTCTACCATCGCTACAACAAGCAGCCCATCCAGATCGGCCGTTTGCAGCGCTATGCGATGGATTGGCTCCATGTCAACGATCTGCCTCTGCCGTTTACTCCGGGCGAAGAGACCGGCAAACACGTCGCGCTGCTGGGGGCCGGGCCCGCGTCGCTGGCGTGTGCGGCTGAACTGCGCCGCCGGGGCGTGCAGGCGACGATCTTCGATGCCCGGCCGCTGCCCGGCGGTCTGAACACGTATGGCATCGCGGAGTACAAGCTGCCCCTGCACGAGAGCCTGCGCGAGATCGATCTGCTGGCCCAACTCGGCGTGAAGTTTCGCTGCAACACGCTGGTGGACGGAGCCATGCTCGACACGCTCGAAGCCGAGTACGATGCGATCTTCCTTGGCGTGGGCCTGGGCGCCATACATCAGCTCGGCATTCATGGCGAGGACAGCCAGGGCGTCACCAACGCGCTGGACTGGATCGCCGACTACAAGAGCGGCAAGCTGACCGCCTCGCCGCCGCGCGTTGCCGTAATTGGCGCGGGCAATACGGCCATTGATGCCGCCATCGCGGCCGTGCGTCTGGGCGCCGAAGAGGTCACGACGATCTATCGTCGCGGCCCTGAGCAGATGTCCGCCTTTCGTTTTGAATACGAGCATGCCAAGGCGGAAGGTGTGCGCTTTCTTTGGCATGTGCAGCCCGTGAGCATCCGGCGCTCCCTGCTGCGCCATCAGGTAGACGCCATCGAACTCCAGGCGCTGGAATCTACCCCGGACGGTTCGCTGATCCCGGCCAAGGGGAGCACCACCAAGCTCGCCGTCGATGCCATCGTGCTTGCCATCGGACAGGCCACGCACACAGCCTTTATTGCCAGCGATGCCACACACCCAAAGCTGAAGCTAGAGCGTGGCCGCATCCTGATCGACCGCGCCACAGGACAAACCTCGAACCCGAAGTACTTTGCCGGCGGGGACTGCACCAACGGCGGCCGCGAGGTGGTCGATGCGGTTGCGGACGGCAAACGCGCGGGCATCGCCATGGCCGCGTGGCTGGCTAAGGTGAACGCCGATGCCTGACGCGCTCGCCTCCCCCACGCTCGAGACCACCTTCGCGGGCCTCCGTTGCCTGAACCCGTTCTGGCTGGCCTCCGCGCCGCCTACCAACTGCGGCGAACAGATCATGCGTGCCTTCGACGCAGGCTGGGGCGGTGCGGTATGGAAGACCATCGGCGCTCCCATCACCAACGTCAGCTCGCGTTACAGTTCCCTCGACTGGCAGGGCCAGCGCATGATGGGCTTTAACAACATCGAGCTCATCAGCGATCGTCCCACCGAGCTGAACCTGCGCGAGATCGCCGAGGTCAAACGCCGCTATCCCAAACACGTCGTCATCGCCTCACTCATGGTGGAATCGAAACGCGAGGCCTGGCACGAGATCGTCGCTCGCGTGGAGGACGCCGGCGCCGATGGCCTGGAGTTGAACTTCGGCTGCCCCCACGGCATGAGCGAGCGCGGCATGGGCTCCGCCGTAGGCCAGGTGCCCGAGTACTGCGCGCAGATCACGCACTGGGTGAAGGAGCGCGCGCGCACGCCGGTGATCGTGAAGCTGACGCCCAACATCGCGGACATCCGCATGCCGGCGCGCGCGGCCAGACAGGGTGGCGCCGATGCACTTTCGGCGATCAACACCATCAACTCCATCACCGGCATCGATCTCGACACGCTGGAGCCGCGGCCCAAGGTCGACGGCTACAGCTCGCACGGCGGCTACTGTGGGCCGGCGGTGAAGCCCATCGCGCTCAACATGGTCCAGCAGGTGATGAGCGACCCCGAAGCCGCCCTGCCCATGTCCGGTATCGGCGGCATCGGCACCTGGCAGGACGCCGCCGAGTTCCTGCTGCTGGGCGCGGGCACCGTGCAGGTGTGCACCGCGGCCATGCACTTCGGCTATCGCATCGTGGAGGACATGGCCGACGGCCTGCTCGCCTGGATGCGCCGCAAAGGCTATCGCACCCTCGACGACTTTCGCGGCCTCTCACTGCCCCACATGCGCGAGTGGAAAGACCTCAACCTCAAGTACCAGGTCGTCGCGCGCATCCACGAGGAGCTCTGCATCGGCTGCGAGCTCTGCTACACCGCCTGCTGGGACGGCGCGCACCAGTGCATCCATCTCGACCGCACCGCGCCCACGCCAGACACCACGCGCACCCCCGCCATGGTCGCCGCCGAAAGCGCGCGCCGCATCACCACCACGCCCATTCCCAAGCTCGACATGAGCGGCCCGGGCGTCGAAGGCTCGTATCGCACACCGATGGAGCGCATCCCGCGCGTAGACGAGCACCACTGCGTGGGCTGCAATCTTTGCTCGCTGGTCTGCCCCGTGCCGGAGTGCATCACTATGGAGCGCATCGACAACGGCTTGCCATCAGAAACCTGGGCCGAACGCGTCGCGCTCGGCATCGTGCCCGAAGGTGTGCACGCGCCGACAGATCTCAACCCGAACACACCGTAGCGGATCCAGGTCCAAGAAGCGAACTACACCACGAGACGTCATGGCGACTCTGATCAAGAACGGCACCGTAGTGAACGCCGAGGCCTCTATGCGCGCCGATGTCCTCATCGAAGGCGAACATATCGTCGCGGTGGGACCCAACCTCGATCCCACCGGACATGAGGTACTCGACGCCACGAACCTTCTCGTGATGCCGGGCGGCATCGACGTCCACACCCACCTCGACATGCCCTTCGGCGGCACCACCTCCGCCGACGACTACCGCACCGGCACACAGGCCGCGGCCGTCGGGGGCACCACCACGCTCATCGACTTCGCGCTGCAGAAGCAGGGCGCCACCATGCGCGAGGCCCTGGACATCTGGAATGAAAAGGCCCGCGGCAAGGCCTGCATCGACTACTCCCTCCACATGGCTGTCACCGATCTCGGCCCCGGCGACGGCGCGCAGGGCCTCCGCGAGATGGAGGAGATGGTGGCCGCGGGCATCACCTCGTTCAAGCTCTTCATGGCGTACCCCGGCGTGCTCATGATCGACGACGGCCTGATGTTCAAGGTGATGCAGAAGGCCGCTGGCCTCCAGGCCCTTTGCTGCATTCACGCGGAGAACGGGAGCGCCATCGATATCGTCGTGGCGCAGATGATCGCCGCCGGCAAAACCGAGCCGCACTGGCACGCACACTCCCGCTCGCCCAAGGCCGAGGCCGAAGCGACGCACCGCGCCATCGCCCTCGCGGACATGGCCGGTGCGGCCGTCTACATCGTCCATCTGTCCAATGAATACGCGCTGGCCGAACTGAAGCACCTGCAGGGACGCGGTGCACGGGCGTTAGCCGAAACCTGCACGCAGTATCTCGTGCTCTCCCTCGAGGACCAGATGCCGGGCAAGAGTTGGGACGAAGCCAAATACGTCTTCACCCCGCCGCTACGCGAAAAACGTCACCAGCAACCACTGTGGGACGCCCTGAACGATGGTTCGTTGCAGGTCGTCTCCACCGATCATTGCCCGTTCACGATGGCGCAGAAGGCGCTCGGCCGCGGCGACTTCCGCAAGATCCCCAACGGCGGCCCCGGCGTGGAAAATCGCCTGCAGATCCTGTGGCACTTCGGCGTCAACAGCGGCCGCCTCAGCCCCGAGCGCTTCGTCGCCCTCACCGCCACAAACCCCGCAAGGATCTTCGGCATGTCGAGGCAAAAGGGCGCGATTCAGCCCGGCCTCGACGCCGACATCCTGCTCTGGAATCCCAACGTCGAGTACACCATCTCCGCCGCCACGCAATGCATGGCAACGGACTACAACCTGTTTGAGGGTTGGACCGTAAAGGGCAACGCCGCCAAGGTCTTCTCGCGTGGCGAACTCGTCGTCGATAACCTCGGGAGGCCAGGCAAGTTCCTCGGCGAAGCTGGCCGCGGCCGCTTCCTGAAGCGCGAGGCCAACGCCGGGGGCTTCGCATGACGCCTACCCCGGCCCGTGCACCCGCAGGCTTCTACGACGCGAGCCTCGCGCATGATCCGCGGCTCTGGAACGCCGACCTCGCGCCGACCCAACCCGCGCAACGCACCTGGTCCACCTACAACTACATCGCCCTGTGGTTCTCCATGTCTATGGAGGTCACCACGTACATGCTGGCGTCCAGCCTCATCGCCGGCGGGATGAACTGGCGCGAGGCCATCTTCACCATCCTGCTCGGCAACCTGATTGTGCTCATCCCCATGCTGCTGAACGCGCATGCCGGGGCGAAGTATGGCATTCCCTTCCCCGTTTTTGTTCGCGCCTCATTCGGGCCTCTTGGCGCCAACATTCCTGCCATCCTGCGCGCGATCGTCGCGTGCGGCTGGTTTGGCATTCAGTCCTGGATCGGCGGCCAGGCCATCTTCGCCATGGTCAACGTCCTTAGCCCCAGGACGGCCAGCATGCCCGCCGTGCTGTGGGTATGCTTTCTCGGCTTCTGGCTGTTGAACATGCTTGTGGTGTGGCGCGGGGTGGAGTCGATCCGCTTTCTGCAGAGCTTCTCTGCGCCGTTCATGATCCTCATGTCGCTGCTGTTGCTCGGCTTTATGCTGCACAAGGCCGGCGGCTTCGGCCCCATGCTCGCCGCACCCAGCCGCTTCTCTACGCGCAGCAGCTTTCTTCATTTCTTCTGGCCGTCGCTCACGGCGATGGTCGGCTATTGGGCCACGCTGTCGCTCAACATCCCTGACTTCACGCGCTACGCCAAAGACCAGGAGTCGCAGATCGTGGGTCAGGGCCTGGGGCTTCCTGTAGCCATGGTGCTCTACTCGTTCCTTGGCATCGCGGTGACCTCGGCTTCCACGGTCGTCTTCGGCCAGCCCATCTGGAGCCCGGTCACGCTGCTGGGGCGCTTTCACCAGCCATGGGTAGCCTTCCTTGGTCTCATCGCGCTGCTGGTCGCCACGCTTAACGTCAACATTGGTGCTAACGTCGTCGGCCCATCCAACGACTTCGCCAACCTTGCGCCCAAACGCATCAGCTTTCGCACCGGCGGTCTCATCACCGGCTTCCTCGGCCTCGCGATGATGCCGTGGAAGCTGATGGCGACCTTTGGCAGCTACATCTTCGGCTGGCTGGTCGGCTACTCGGGGCTGCTGGGGCCGGTGGCGGGCATCATGGTTGCGGACTACTTTGTCCTTCGTCGCACGCAGCTCGACAGCAACGCGCTGTATCATCGCGGTGGTGTCTACGAGTACCGCAACGGCTTCAATCCCCCAGCGATCGTCGCGCTGGTGTGCGGCGTGTGTGCCGCGTTGATCGGCCGCTTCGTTCCCAGCCTTGGTTTCCTCTACGACTATGCCTGGTTCCTCGGCTTCTTCCTATCCGGCGTGCTTTACACGCTGCTGATGCTCCCTCATCGTGCGCGCCTTCAGCACACGGCAACAGAGCGCGATTCCACGACGGTCCTCTCGTAGACCTCAGCCCAGCGTCGGCATGCTCGTATCCACGCCGCTGCGAATGCCGGTGGGCCAACGCGCCGTCACCGTCTTCAGATGTGTGTAGAAGCGCACACCCTCCGGTCCATGCACCGCATGATCGCCAAAGAGCGAGCGCTTCCATCCACCGAAGCTATGGAAGGCCATCGGCACCGGGATGGGCACGTTGATGCCCACCATGCCCGCCTGCACGCGCCGGGCAAACTCACGCGCCGTGTCCCCATCACGCGTGAACACCGCAGTGCCGTTGCCGAACTCATGCTCGTTCACCAGCTCCAGCGCCTTCTCAAAGCTGTTCACACGCACAATGCCGAGCACGGGCCCGAAGATCTCTTCGCTGTAGATGCGCATCTCCGGGCGCACATGGTCAAACAAACACGCCCCGAGAAAGAACCCATCTCCGTGCGGCAACGCGGCAGCGCGGCCGTCTACCACCAGCTCAGCGCCCTCGCTCTCTCCGAGCGCGACGTAGCCGGTGACGCGATCGAGATGCGGCTTGGTCACCAGGGGTCCGAGATCGGCCGCCTGCCCGGCCTCTTCGCTCGCGCCTTCGCCGAGGCGCAACGCCGCGAGCCGCGGCTTCAGCTTCTCAATCAGCGTGTCGGCTGTGTTCTGACCTACTGCGACGGCCACACTGATGGCCATGCAGCGCTCGCCCGCCGAACCAAAGGCCGCACCCGTGAGCGCATCCGCTGCCTGGTCCAGATCCGCATCCGGCATGATGATCATGTGGTTTTTGGCCCCGCCAAGCGCCTGCACGCGCTTGCCATGCCGCGTGCCTTCGGCATACACGTACTCGGCAATGGGCGTAGAGCCTACGAAGCTGATCGCCTGCACGGTTGGATGCGCCAGCAGCGCGTCAACCGCGATCTTGTCCCCATGCACGACGTTGAAGACACCTTGGGGCAGCCCCGCGTCCGCAAGCATCTCCGCCAACAGGAGCGAGGCACTCGGATCACGCTCACTGGGCTTCAGCACAAACGTATTCCCGCAGGCGATGGCTACAGGAAACATCCACATCGGCACCATCGCCGGGAAGTTGAACGGCGTGATGCCGGCGACCACCCCCAGCGGCTGGCGCATGGACCAGCTGTCCACGCCCGTGCCCACCTGCTCGCTGAACTCGCCCTTCAAAAGCTGCGGAATCCCGGTAGCAAACTCCACCACCTCCAGGCCGCGCTGCGCTTCGCCCTTCGCATCGGAGAGCACCTTGCCATGCTCACGATTGATCAGGGCCGCGACCTCGTCGAGCCGGCGCTCAAAGATCTCGCGAAAGCGGAACAGCACCCGTGCTCTGCGCAGCGGCGGTTGCTCCGACCACTCGGGAAAGGCCATGGCCGCAGCCTGCACCGCCGCCTCTACCTCCGCCGCGCTGCCCAGCGGCACACGCGCCTGCACCTTGCCGCTGGCCGGGTGGTACACATCGCCAAACCGGCCCGAGCTGCCCGCCGTGCGCTTGCCGGCGATCCAGTGTGAGAGCTCCTTCCCCTGCGGCAGGCCGGCAGACAAGGACGACGACTCCGGAGCGATCGTGATAGCGGCCATGAACACCTCGCCAGAAGGCTTACATCGTATCAGCCGGCCGGTCAGCCCGTGTTCCGCAGCCCTGCGCTGATGCCGTTGATGGTCGCCGTGATCGCGCGGTCTAATACCTCGCCCGATTCGCCGCCGCGCTTGCGCCGCAACAGTTCCAACTGCAGCAAACTCATCGGATCGACATAGGGGTTACGCAGCCGGATCGAGTTCGTCAGCACAGGATTGCGTTCCAGCAGCTCGTTCTGCTTGGTCACTGCAAGGATCATCCGACGCGTGCGCTCGAACTCCTCACGCAGGCGCGCAAACACCCGGCGGCAAAGCTCGCCATCATGCACCAGCGAGCTGTACAGGTTGGCGATCCCGAAGTCGGCCTTGGCCAGCGCCATCTCTACATTGCGCACGATGTCCAGGAACAACGGAAAGCTTGCGCTCATGGCTTGCAACCGCGCCAAGCCATCTTCGTGCGCGTTGGCATAGCTCTCAAGCGCATAGCCCACGCCAAAGTACGCGGGCACCACCATGCGCGACTGCATCCAGCCGAACACCCATGGGATGGCGCGGAGATCCGCCATGGACCGCTGTTTGGTTGCACTCGCATCGGCGCGCTTGGCGGGTCGCGAGCCAATGCGCGCATGCTCCAGCTCCGCCACCGGTGTCGCCTGCTCGAAGAACGCAAAGACCTCCGGGTCGCCGACGATGTGCTGCTGATAAAAGTGCAGCGACGTCGCCGAAAGCTCATCCATCGCCGCCTCCCACGCCGGCTCAATGGCGCCCGTGAGATGCGTCTGCTGAGCACTGTGCCCTGCACTCTGAGCCGTGTTCTGAGCGCTGTGCAGATCAGGTCGCGCCAGGGCATCCAGCGAGGCGGCAATCATCAATTCCAAGTTGCGCTCCGCCAGCACCACGTCGGAGTACTTCCAGTTCAGAACCTCGCCCTGCTCGGTCAGGCGCAGCTCCCCTGTGAAGCTGTCCAGCGGCTGCGCAAAGAGAGCGCGGTGCGTCGGCCCACCACCGCGTCCCACGGTGCCGCCGCGCCCGTGAAAGAGCCGCAGCCGTACACCACAGGCGCGCGCCACCGCGTGCAACGCCCGGTGCGCCTTCCAGATCTCCCAGGTGGACGCAATCATCCCGCCATCCTTGTTGGAGTCCGAGTAGCCCAGCATCACCTCCTGCCGTCCGTCCCAAGCCTTCAACAGCGGCTGGTAGGCTTCGCTGCTCCACAGGGCTTGGCAGATCGCCGGCGCATGCTGCAGGTCCTCGATCGACTCAAATAACGGCACGGGCTGCAGCCCCGGATCGCGGTTGTGTTCGTCGTTTGCGCCCTCGACCGTCACGCCGCTCAAGCGCGCCAGCCACAACACCCGCAACGCATCTTCCGCCTCGCTTGCACCCGAGATCACATACTGCGCCACCGCGTCCGGGTCCTGCCGCTTCAGCCGCGCCACCTCACGCATCGTCCCCAGCACATCTTCAGTCTGCGCGGAAGGTGCCGCCGGCAGGCGCAGACCCGCCTCGCCCGTGGGCCACGAGGAGATCTCCGCCGTGGCCGCGGCGTGAACGCGCGCATGCTGGCGCACATCCAGCGTGTGCAGATGCAGGCCAAAGGTACGCACGGTCAGCAGCAACGGATCGAGATACAGCTCTGCCAGCCGCTCGCCGCGGTTCTCCGCCAAGGACGCGCGCAGGATCTCCAGGTCCTCCAGCAACTCTGCACTGCGCTCATAGGCCGGCAGCTTCGCCGCGTCAGAAAGCGCGAGGTTGCGGTGCATGCTCACCGGCGGCTTGCCGCCCAGCCGCAGCGTGATGCACGCAATGGCCAGTCGCACCGCCTCATATGGAAATCGCTCCGCAAACGCCGTGTGCCCCGACGCCCGCAGCTCTTCCATGTACACGTTCAGCCTCGCCTGCAACGCCTTCGAGATCGGGGCCTGTTGCGTCGACGACGCCAGCTGATCGAAGACCGCATGCAGTTGCGAAAGATAGTGGCGCTGCAGCAGATCGCGCGCCATCGCGACCGCCTCGGCGGTGGTCTCCGCAGTCACAAACGGGTTGCCATCGCGATCGCCGCCGATCCAGCTGCCAAAGCGCACCACGATGGGCAGCTCCGCCAAGGCGGTCTTACCCTGCTCCGCGGGAAACTCCGCATCCAGCGCCGCAGCGATCTCGGCATACAGCACCGGCATGGTGCTGAACAGCGACGCCTCATAGTAGTCCAGCCCCATGCGAATCTCATCACGCACGGTGGGCCGCGCCGAGCGCACATCGTCCGTCTGCCACAAGGCCGTGACCTCGGCCAGCAGCCCGCTCTCCAGCGCCTCCAACTCGCTGGGCGGCGTGCCCAGCACATCCATTCGCTCCAGCAGCTCCGCGATGCGCCGCCGCTTGAACATCACACTGCGCCGCGCGACCTCGGTGGGGTGTGCGGTGAACACCGGCACCACGCACACCTGTCGCAACAGCTGGAGCACACTCGCGCGGGTGTGCCCGGTCTCACGCAGCCGCCGCAGCGTGCCGCGCAGACTACCCCGCAACGGCGGCGCACCCGCATCCAGCAGCGACGACCGCCGCCGCCGTTTGCGATGATTCGTCTCCGCGAGGTTGATCAGCTCAAAGTAGAACGCAAACGCACGCGCCAGCTCATACGCCCGCTGCGGATCCGCCGCAGCCTCGCGCGTCAAGGCCTGTGCCTCTTCCAGATGGTGCTGCGCGGCCGCCGCGTCCCCCGCGGCCTCAGCCTCGCGGCGCGCGATCGAGATCCGCCGCAGCGCTTCTACGGTGTCGAACAGCGCCTCGCCGGCCTGCTCGCGCAGCACCTGCCCCAGCAGCGCGCCCAGGGAACGCACGTCGCGGCGCAACGGCACCTGCTTCAGTTCGCCGTCACGCGCCTCTAACTCCGCAAGACGATCCGACCACCGCACGGGCTGCCAATAGGAAGACACCCCTACACTGTACCGCTCCCTAGGCCGCGGGAAGGACCACGAGCTCGCCTTCAGGAGGCGCGGGCTCGGTCCACAGCAGCACCGCCTGCGGTAAGGACAGAACGAACACCAGCAGCAGCCAGAGAAGTACCGGCGTCTCATGCTCCAGCAGCAGCGGCCGCCACAGCCAGGCGCCGAAGTACGCCCCAGCGGCGCCGCAAACCGTCCAGCGAACGATGCGGTACGCCTGATAGTGCGCACGGTCGCGCTGCGCCGTCTCCCGCTCATCCAGCGGCGACCACGCGCGCGGAGCCATCGCGCGCCGCAGCCCGGGGTCGAGCCCCAGCGCGATGGGCTGCTCGTCCAGGGCGCCCGCGCCGAGCGGAAAGCGCGGCTCCGCATACGCCTTCACCGGCCCTCCGGTTCGAATGCCGCCCAGCATGCTCCCGAAGACCAGCGTCTGCATCCAGAGGGCCTCCGGCAGAGCGCGATGGCGTGCGAACGCGACGACCGTGAACAGAACAAGCAGACCGTAGTACAGCAATACGAACGTGCGTCGCTGCGCGGCGGTGCGCAAGGGAAGCCCCAGAAACGATGTCTCCGTGATCATCCTGCCTTCCTTTCCTTCCGAGCCGGTTGCGTCCCCGATTTGCCGTACACCACCTGGCTCAGCGGCTTGAACGGCTTGCGCGAAAACATCGCCTCGATCGGCAGACCGAAGTACTCGCTCAGGTCCAGCGCCAGGGTCAGCGACGGGTTGTAGTCCCCACGCTCCAGGAAGCCGATCGTCTGGTAGTTGATCCCCAGCGCGTCGGCCAGATCCTGCCGCGACAGGTTGCGCTCCGCCCGCAGCACCGCAATCCGGTTGAAGAGTGTGTTGCCCATCGTGTTCGCTTGTTGCTAAGCAGCAACATAGCGCGTGTGTTGCGAATGCGCAACATATTTGTTTCCCGGGCAGCGAGCTAAGCAGAAAGTTCCTCGCCCATGCACGCCTCAGACCGTCAGCGGCGTCTGGTCTCATATACCTTCAGCTGCACGTACGCGGCGGTCAGCAAAGGTGCAGGCACGTCGCCCGCACGGTCCAGCAGGCCGCCCAGGATATGATCGGCCTCTACCGGCGCGCCTTTGCCCATGTCGCGATACATCGACGAGGTCAGCGCGGAGCCGGCCTCCGTCATGCGTTGCAGGTGATCGGCAAGCATCGCCTCGTTCGGCGGGTAGCCGTTCGCCCTTGCGATCTCCGTACACTCCCGCACCACGGCGCGCGCCATGGCCGCCCCCCGCGGCACACTCGCCGCCTCGCCGATCGTCCCGCGCGCCAGGATGCAGATCGACCCCAGGCTGGCCAGAATCCACCACTTCTGCCACAGCGTGGCCAGGATGTCGGGTTGCAGCAGCGCGTCAAAGCCCGCGCCCCGCATGGCCTGATCGAGCGCCTCAACCCGGGCCGTGCGTTCGCCCGAGCGCTCGCCATAGCTCAGCTCTCCAAGCCTGGTGCGCTGCTCCACCCGTCCCTGTTCGTCCACATCGGCAACAATGCGCACCGAGCCACCCAGCACGCGCTCGGCGCCAAAGCGCGCATCCAGCACCGCGAGCTGTCGCATACCGTTCAGGATCGGCAGCAGCATCGTCTGCGATCCCACCGCCGGCGCCAGATCCTCCATCGCGCCCTCCAGCTGGTACGCCTTGGTGCCGATCACGATCGCATCGAAGCTCTCAGGCCGCGCACGCAGCTCTTCTGCACGCACGATCCGAGGCCGCACGGTCGCATTGCCCAGCGGACTGACGATCTCCAGCCCACGCTGCTCCACCTGCTGCGCGCGCTGCCCGCGGAGCAGGAAGGTGACCTCCCGCCCCGCCTGCACGAGCCTGCCGCCGAAGTAGCCCCCTGTTGCGCCCGCACCGACCACCAGGATCTTCATGCTGTACTCCTTCGTGTTGGGCGCTACGCCGTGGCTTGCTCTTCCATCTGCACCGAAAGCTCTTCCCACTCCGCCGAGAGATTCGTGTGACGCTCGCGCAGGGTATCGAGCTCCGCGGCCAGCGTGCGCGCGGCACCCGCGTTAGTGAAAACGCTCTGCTGCTGCTCGGCCTGCAGGATTCGCGCTTCCAGCTCCGGCAACTCCTGCTCGATCGCCTCCACGCGCTCTTCGATCTGCCGCAGCTTCAGCGGATTGAGTCGCCTGGCCGGGGCTTTGGGCGCGGGCTTCACCGGCTGCAGCGAACCCTCTACCTCATGCGTCGACTCGACGGCCTCAAACTGGAGCGCCTCTTCGGGCGTGGGCAGCAGGTCCTTGGTCGCGGGAAATGCCTCTTCGGCCTTGCCCACCTGCTTCACCGGTTTGAACATGCCCGTCGCCGCATCAATCGTGCCACCAGTCGCCGCATCGGTCTTGATCCGCGCGGCGGCCTCGGCGTTGGAAGCCGGTGCCCCGCCCATCTTGCGGTACATGTAGTCTTCGTAGTTGCCCGGGTAGATGTGCACGCGGCGATCTTCCACCTCGAAAACCCGCGTCGCCAGACCATCGATGAAGTAGCGGTCGTGCGAGACAAACAGCACCGTGCCCGTAAAGCTGCGCACCGCGTCCAGCAAGACATCCTTGGCGCGCATGTCCAGGTGGTTGGTAGGCTCATCGAGCAGCAAAAAATTCGCCGGCGAGACCAGCATCTTTGCCAGGGCATAGCGGTTGCGCTCGCCGCCGGAGAGCACGCCCAGCTTCTTGAAGACGTCGTCGCCGGTGAAGATGAAGCAGCCCAGCAGCGAGCGCAGCGTCACCACATCCACACGCGGATTCGAGCCGGTGATGTCATCCAGCATCTGCGCGTCGGGATTGAGCACCTTGTACTGATCCTGCGCGAAGTAATCTGCGAGCACGTTGTGCCCCAAACGGATCTCGCCCCCGGTCTGCTTTTCCAGCCCGGCCAACATGCGCAGCAGAGTTGACTTGCCCGCGCCGTTCACCCCCACCAAAGCAATGCGATCGCCGCGCTCAATGGTGAAGTTCACGTCATCCAACACGCGTTTTACGCCGCCATCCGGCATCGGGTAGTGCTTGGTCAGCCCTTTCACCTCCAGCACGGTGCGTCCACTCGCGGGCGGCTGCGGAAAGGTGAAGTGGATGGTTGCCTCCTCTTCGGGCACCTCGATTCGTTCGATCTTTTCCAGCTCCTTGATGCGCGACTGCACCTGCTTGGCCTTGGTCGCCTGGTAGCGAAAGCGGTTGATGAACGCTTCGAGATCCTCAATGCGCTCACGCTGGTTCTTGTACGCACTCATCAGCTGCGTACGGCGCTCGTCCTTCAGGGTGAGGTACTTCGAATAGTTGCCGTGATACACGTGCATCCGCTTGTTCCAGACCTCCACCGTCTTGCTCACGGTCTGGTCCAGAAAGTAGCGGTCATGCGAGATCAAAACAAACGCGTTCTCATAGCTCTGCAGATACTCTTCCAGCCAGTTGCGCGACTCCAGATCCAGGTGGTTCGTCGGCTCATCGAGTAGCAGCAGCGAGGGCTTCTGCAGCAGCAGCTTGGCCAGCGCGATGCGCATCTGCCAACCGCCCGAAAACTCTTCCGTACGCCGCTCCCAGTCCTCCTTGCTGAAGCCCAGCCCCCCGAGCACCGCGCCGACCTGCGCATCCAGCGTGTAGATGTCGTGCACATGCAGCAGCTCGGCGATCTCGGAGTAGCGGTCCGCGGCCGCGGCGTACTCCCGCGACTTCGGGTCCGCCTCGCTCATGGTGTGCGTCAGCTGCTCGTACTCCACCTCGAGCGCCAACAGCTCGTCGAAGACGCTCAGGCATTCGGCAAAGACGCTGCGCCCCGAAAGCGCCAGCCCATCCTGCGGCAGATAGCCCAGCGTCATGCCGCGCACATGCGTGCGCTGGCCGTAGTCCAGGGTCTCCATCCCCGCCAACACCTTCAGCAGCGTGGATTTGCCCGTGCCATTGCCGCCCACCAGCCCGGTGCGTTCATTGGGCGTGATGAGCCAGTTGACGTCTTCAAACAACAGCTTGTGGCCAAAGCGCTTCCCGGCGCCGGAGAGTTGCAGCATCGCCCTTCTATTCTCGCAGAGCCTTTCATTCGGTCTGCCATCTTGGAGTTGTCATCCTGAGCGCATCGGGGTCCCCGGCGGGCCTGCTCGCTGGGGTGAAAGCGAAGGATCTGCTTTCCACCCGGGAGCAAAGTTTTTCAATCGCGATCGACTACAGCAGGCCGGCATGAGGAGCGCGCGTGTTCCCGGGACCACCATGACCCGCAGTAAAATCCCCCTGTGAGCCTCACCGCGGCGCAGCACGGCACCGCGCCTCCAAGGAAGCGCAGACGCTGGTGGAAGGGACTGCTCGCGCTCACAGCGGTTCTTGCCTTCGGCTCCATCCTGGCCGCCGAGTACGTCCTCCATCACGCCGAGCCCATCCTCCGCAACCGCATCATGCAAACCCTCTCCGCGCGCTTCAACGCCCCCGTCGAGCTCGATCGGCTGGAGATCTCGCTCTTCAAAGGCATCGAGGTCAACGGCTGGGGTCTGCGCATTCCCTACAGTGCCGGCACGGTGCCCGTCTCGCCGATTCATCCCATGATCGCGGTCGCGCACTTCGCCTTCCACACCGGCCTGCTCAGCCTGTTTCAGCAGCCCATGCACGTGGCCCGCGTGCGTGTCGACGGCGTCGAGCTGCACATCCCGCCCCCCAGCGACCATGACCGCCCGACTTCACCGAGGCAATCGCCGCCCAAAGTCGACATCGTCGTTACAGACCTGATCTGCACCGACGTCCGTCTGTTCCTCGAATCCGGCAGGCCCGGTCCGGACAACGGCCACAAGCCGCCGCTGGAGTTGAACGTCTCGTCGATCTACATGCACAACGTCGGCCGCAACCAGGCCATGCTCTATGACGCCGAGCTCACCAATCCCAAGCCAGTCGGCCAGATCCATGCCGTCGGCCACTTCGGCCCCTGGGCCAGGGGTGTTCCCGGCGGCCAACCGGGCGAGACGCCGCTGGACGGCGACTACAGCTTCGATCACGCCGATCTCAGCACCCTCCCCGGCATCTCCGGCACGCTCTCCTCCAGGGGCCACTTCGCGGGCGTGCTCGAGCGCATCACCGTGGACGGCCACACCGATACACCCAACTTCGCGCTCGACATCAGCAATCACGCCCTTCCCCTGCGCACCGACTTCCATGCCCTCGTCGACGGCCAGACCGGCGACACCTTTCTTCAACCCGTGCACGTCTGGCTGGCCGGCTCCGAGTTCACCACCAGCGGCAAGGTCGTGAAGGGGCAAGGGCAGGGCCACGACATCCAGCTGGACGTCGACATACCGCACGGACGCATGCAGGACTTTCTGCGGCTGGCGACCAAGACCGAGCCGCCGCTGCTGAACGGCACCCTCACCATGCGTGCTAGGCTGCGCATCCCGCCCGGCAAGGAGCGCGTGCCGGAAAAGCTCAGCCTGGAGGGAAGCTTTTCGCTCACCGGTGCGCGGTTCAACAACACCAAGACGCAGAATCAGATCGACGGCCTAAGCGCTCGCGCGCTGGGCGAACCCAAGCAGGTCGCGCAGGCGAGCCACGACCACCGCGCCGAAGCCTCCTCCCAGATCGCGGCGAACATCGCCATCAAACACGGCGTGATGGCCGTCTCCGACCTACGCTTCAGCGTCCCCGGCGCGCTGGTGCTGATGAACGGTGTCTACTCCATGGACGGTCGTCTGTTCGAGTTCAAAGGCCACGCCCGCACGCAGGCCACCGCCTCGGCGATGGTCGGCGGCTGGAAGGGCCTGCTGCTGAAGCCCTTTGATCATCTGCTGGAAAGGAACGGCGCCGGCCTGGAGCTGCCGGTGGAGGTCAGCGGCACCGAAGGCGACCTGCACCTGGGCCTCGCCGAACACGGCACCGGCGACACGCCCGCGCAGATGCTTGCGGACGTGAAAAACAAAGCCAGAGCGCAGCAGAGCATGAGCTCCGCCCGCAGCGAGGCCGCGGAGGCCGATGCGGAAGATCTGAAGGCCGCGCATGCCGCCACGCTGGAAGAGGCCGAACACGCCCACGCCGCCGCCGTTCGTCTGCGCGCGGAGGCCCAGGCCCGCGCCGCCGCCGCCCAGAAGACCGCCGACCATCCCCGGCCCTAGCTCGCCGAAGCCTGGCCCCAAAAGACACCGGGGCTGCCGCGCTGATAACGTGGAGGCTGATGTCGCCGCCCACCCAAGGTGAGCTCTTCCGCGAGCCGCCCGAGACGCCTGCCCCCGCGCACTCCCCGGACGACCTCGCGCCCGTTTGGCTGCAGCGTCTCAGCCTCGGCATGCTGGTGCTCTTCTGCCTGTACATCGGCTGCCTGGTCACCGTCCTGCCCTGGTCGCCGCGCTACTGGGACGCTAACGGCTGGATCCTGGGGCACCCGGCCGCCGCGCATTGGCTGCTGCAGGGCTGGGTGCGCGGCCTGCTCAGCGGCCTGGGCCTGCTGGATCTGTGGATCGGCATCAGCGAGCTCCTCCACTACCGCGACCTTCGCCGCTAGCCGCGGCTGTACCATCTCGCGCTAGCCGCCCCTCATTCGAGTTGTCATCCTGAGCCGCAGGCGAAGGACCCGCTCTTCGCCCCGTACATCGCCGCACGGTATGCTTTTCCGATGCCCTCCACGGATCAGCCCCCGACCGAACCCCCGATCGATACCCAGCCCGCGAACCACCACGGGTCCTCGTTCGGGAAGCCGGTTCCCGACGGCGGTCCGGAGCCGCTTCCGCAAGCCTCCCTCGCCTACACCAACCCCGAGTTCATCAACTCGCCCGAAGGTCGCGTTCTCCGCATCCTGGCCGAGTACTCCGAGCCCATGGCGCGCTTCCGCCGCGAACGCATTCAGGACACCGTCGTCTTCTTCGGCTCCGCCCGCTTTCGCGCTCTCGACGAGGCACACCAGCAGATGCAGCTGCTCGCCAACACCGGTTCGCAGGAGCCCGCGCCCGCCGAAGAGCAGCCCGCCAGCGGCGAAGAACTCGCCCACGCCCAGACCAGCGAGCTCAAGCGCAAACGCGCCGAGGCCGCGCTGGAGATGGCGCAGTACTACGAGGACGCGCGCACCCTGGCGCGCCTCATGGCGACCTGGGCCAAGAAGCTCCCCGGCCGGCGCCATCGCTTTGTCGTCACTTCGGGCGGCGGTCCCGGCATCATGGAGGCCGCCAACCGCGGCGCCTGGGAGGCGGGCGCCAAGACCATCGGGCTCAACATCGTCCTGCCCTTCGAGCAGGTGCCCAATCGCTACATCACCCCCGCGCTCAACTTCAACTTCCACTACTTCTTTATGCGGAAGTACTGGTTCGCCTACCTCGCCAAGGCGCTGGTCGTCTTCCCCGGCGGCTTCGGCACGCTGGACGAGATGTTCGAGCTCCTCACCCTGGACCAGACCGGCAAGCTGGCCAAGAAGATCACTGTCGTCCTGTACGGCTCGGCCTACTGGAAGAACGTCATCAACGTCGACTTCCTGGCCGAAAAGGGCGCCATCGCCCTGAAGGACAAGGATCTCTTTCACTTCGCCGACACGCCCGACGAGGCCTTCCACCTTCTCACCGAAGGCCTCACCCGCCACCACCTGAACGATCGTCCCGACGCCGAACGCACCGAAGACCCCATCCCCACTGAACCTGCCCTCAGCGTCCAGGAACAGCTCGGCCCCGACATCGCCAAAACCCGCCCCTGAACTCACCGCCATCTCCTACCTTGTCATCCTGAGCCGCAGGCGAAGGACCCGCTTTTCGTTTCCGGCAGTTCGCCTCTCGGGCCCGGGGCCTATCGCCCCCCCCCCCAATCGCCCCCCAACACCCCCAGCCGCCGCCCCCCCACC
>CAXTWN010000039.1:0-23170 GCA_964248055.1 uncultured Acidobacteriaceae bacterium
GCACAAGGGGGTGCAGGAGCTCCACGTGGTGGACACGATGCACACCCGCAAGCGACTGATGAGCGAGCTGGCGGGTGCGTTTCTGGTGCTGCCGGGGGGCTTCGGGACCTTTGAGGAGCTGTTTGAGGTGTTGGCTTGGCAGACGCTGAAGCTGCATGCCAAGCCCGTAGTCCTGGTGAACGTGGCCGGGTTCTACGACGGCCTGTTGGGCTTTCTTGCGGTGTGCGAGCGTGAGGGCATGCTGCGCGGCAACCGGAGCGCGCTGCTGGTGGCCGGGAGCGTGGAGGAGGCACTGGTATTGGCGGGGGTCTGAGCAGTGGCTCCAGGTAGCTGCAAGGGCATCGGTCAAAGGCCGTCTTGAAGTTTTTTTGATCGAGGTTTGAGCGTGCGGCGATGATCGACGGTTCGCTCCTTTCTTAAGCTTCTCCCAGGACCGCCCCAGACTTGCAGACCGGGCGAATCTTCCCGAACCCTAGGAGAAACAGAATGTCTGACACCCTCGCTGCCATCGTTATCTTGCCCTTCCTTGCCGCTCTGGTGCTTGTTCTGGAGTGCTCCCGGGTGGGATGCACGCACCTGAAGCGCCGGGTGCAGAGAAACCGGCAGACCGCCTTGAGCAGCGGCGAAGCCGTACGCTAGCCCCACCTCCTCCGCTACCTTTCTCTCCCCAGGTATTGCCGGTCTGAATACCGGGCATCCTTGCCGCGCAAGCAACGCGGCGGCATCGCCGACCGTCATAGTGAAGCGAAGAGAAGGCGAATCTCTGAGGCGCGGAGCGGACGATGGCGGAACGAACGGTGGAGCTGGATGAACCGGTAATGGATGAGCAGAGCCAGGCACTGCAGAACGCGGTGGAACGGGCGGAGCGGGCTGAGGCGGAGTTGGCCAAGCTGAAGAGCGGCGCACGGCCTGGGCCGACGGCGCAGGACTCTGCGGACACCACCGTACGGTCGGACCGGCAGAATGGGCACCTGGTCGAGCCGGGGTCGATGGACCGGAGCAAGCAGCCGGCGGCGCAGGAGCCGGTCGGGCATCCTGCCGGTGAGCCGCAGGTGCGTGGCTTGGAGGCGTTGCGCGAGGACAGCATGATGGCGCATCTGCTGGATTCGCTGGAGCGCGGGGAGGACATCGGGCACTACGGCCGGCTGGTCTTCGCCATGGTGGCGCGGCACTTCCTGAGCGACGACGAGGTCATCGCGGAGCTGGTGAAGGATCGCGACTTCAGCGAAGAGCAGGCCAAGCAGATGCTGGTGCAGGTAGAGGGCCGGGACTACAGCCCGCCACGGCGCGAGCGCATCATGGAGTGGCAGGCCGAGCAGGAGTTCAACATCATTCCGAACCAGAGCGATCCGGACTGCGGCAACGTGTACAAAAGCCTGCGGTTCTCCAAGGAGACGTACAGCCACATCGGGCACTACCAGGAGGAGAAGGCCTCCAGCTAGGCCCCGGCTGCAAAGCCTGCATGGCCCATAGAGGGGAGGCTGCCTCACCCCCTTAGAATGGGCAGATGCCCTTTCCTGCGGTTCCGCACCTCCATTACCTTTGGCTCGTAGCGGCATCGACGATCGCCGGAGTGATGAATGCGATGGCGGGAGGTGGATCGTTCATCTCGTTCCCGGCCATGCTCGCGATGGGCGTGCCGCCGGTGCAGGCCAACGCGACCAACACCGTGGCGTTGTGGCCGGGCCAGCTGACCTCGCTGGCGACGCTGCGGGGCGATGTGCGGCGGGATCTGCTGCCGACTGTGCTGTTGACGTGTGTGGTGGGCGGCATCACCGGGGCGGAGGTTTTGCTGCGCACGCGACAGCGTACATTTCTGCGACTAATTCCGTGGCTGATCCTGGGCGGGACGGTGATCTTTGGGATCTCGGGGCCGGTGTCGCGCTGGCTGCGCAAGCGGGCGGGCGAGTCGCGCGAGGATCATCAGCGGCCTTTGCCGCTGCTTCCCCTGGCGTTGTGCCTGTTTCCGATCACGTTCTACATCGGCTACTTCGGCGCGGGCGGCGGCTTCATGGTGATGACGGTGCTGGCGCTCTTCGGCATGGAGGAGATGCACGCGCTGAACGCGATGAAGGTGGTGGCGGCCTGCGCATCCAACCTGTGCGCAATCTTTACGTTCATCCTGCGTGGGGCCATCGAGTGGCGCTTCTGCCTGGTAAGCATGATCTTTGCGGCGGCGGGCGGCTACCTCGGCGCCCGCTTTGCTCGCCGGGTGAACGGCAACGTGCTGCGAACCATCGTGGTGGTGGTGGGCTGCGTGATCGCCGCATACTTCTTCTGGAGACAGGGTTCGCTATGAGTCTGTCCAAGCCGGTGATCGCGAACTCGGTATCGCTGGTGTTCGCGAGCACAATTATGGGTGTTGAAGATCACCTACGATCGCCGGGCGATGAGGCTAGAAAGGCAGGCGTGGCGTGAGTCACGAGGGCGTTCGCTTTGTGAGCGCGGAAGAGGCCGCGGCCGATCGCGCGCGCGAGCAGCGGCGGTTGGCAGGCGACGCCGTGCGTCCGGCGAAGGTGCGGGTGGATAAGACCGGCGGGACGGGCATGAGCATCGATTGGCGTGACGGTCATCAAAGCGCATGGAGCTTTCGCTGGCTGCGCGATGCGTGCCCGTGTGCGGTCTGCCATGAGGCGCGCGAAGCCGAAGGCCGGCCGCCGGGTGTGCCCAAGCCGAAGCCGGCGAGTCTGCTGCCCATGTACGAGGCGCCGCCGCGGCCGCAGGAGGTGGAGCCGGTGGGCAAGTATGCGCTGAAGTTTCATTGGAACGACGGGCACGAGGCGGGGCTGTACTCGTGGGATTACCTGCGCAATGTGTGTGATTTCGAGGCGCGGCGGCAGGGTGTGTTGTAAGGGTGTTTTGCTGGGCCTCGTGCGGCACCAAGCAGAATGCGGGGGTCTCTCCGCTGCGCGAACGGTGAAGCCGTTCGCTCCGGTCGAGATGACGCACTTTGTGGAACGGGAGCGCTGCCGGGGTGCTAGGCGCTACCGTGGTCCTGAGCCTTATGAGCCGCCGAGCGCCTTAAGCGGCGGGCAGTTCGGGGGTGGCGGCGAGGAGTTGTTGCGTATAGAGCTCCCGAGGTTGCTCGCAGATCTCCTGCCAGGTGCCCTCTTCCACCAGCCGGCCCCTTTGCAGCACCGCGACGCGATGGCAGAGATAGCGCACCAGCGGCATGGAGTGCGAGATGAAGAGGCACGTGAGGCCGTAACGGGCCTGCAGATCGCGTAACAGGTTGATGACCTGGGCGCCGACCGAGACGTCGAGCGCGCTGACCGGTTCGTCAAGCACGAGCAGGTCCGGGCGAAGCGCAAGCGCGCGAGCGATGTTGATGCGCTGGCGTTGGCCGCCGGAGAAGGCGTGCGGGTAGCGGGGCAGCGCGGAGGCGTCGAGGCCGACCTCGTCGAGCAGGGCGATCAGGCGGGCGTCGAAGCCCTCGGGCGGGCGCTCGCCGTGGATGCGAAAGGGTTCGGCGAGCGACTGCCGTACGGTCATGCGCGGGTCGAGTGCGGCGTAGGGGTCCTGGAAGACGATAGCCAGCCGGCGGCGGAGGCGGCGCAGGGCGGCGGGTCGCAGCCGCAGCAGATCGAGCGTCTGCGGCGGCCCGGGCTCGCGGGGAGCGGGGAAGCTGCGGTAGGTAAGCTGCCCGCTGGTGGGCTCGATCAGCCGCAGCATCATGCGCGCGACCGTGCTCTTGCCGGAGCCGGATTCGCCCACCAGGCCGAGGGTCTCGCCGCGTCGCAGAGAAAGAGAGACCCGGTCGACGACACGACTCTTGCCGTAGTCCTTGACGAGGTCGCGGGCCTCGAGCAGGGCCGGTTCGTTTGTTGCATCCGTGAGCGCCACGCTACGTCAGATTAGCAATGACAGCGATCTCTACGGCGAACGTAGCAACGGAACACGCGACGAACTATCTTCGGCAGCTCTGCCGGCACTGGGCGCACCGGTTTGCGGTGGAGTTCAACGACGAGCATGGACGCATCGAGCTCCCGGCGGCGGTGTGTACGCTCCATGCCGAACCGGCAACTCTGCGGGTACGGCTGGAGCTGGCGGACGGTGCGGACGCGGACCGGGCGGAGCAGGTCGTCGCGGAACACCTGCAACGTTTTGGGTTCCGGGAGCAGCTGGTCTTTGCGTGGCAGCGCTCCTGAGGACGAGCCACGACCTCAGTTGTTCTCGCTGAAGATGAGCTGCCAGCCGGCGTCTGTCTTCTCCAGGATCTCGGTGAAGGTGCCCTGGGTTTCGCCGCCGTTCTTGCGCGAGCGGGTAAGGCGGTAGCGCCCGGTGGCCAGGGCGAAGCTCGGGCCCAGCTCCCGGACCTCCACCTCGCTCTGTTCCAGCTGTCCCATGGCGTCGCGATTGGGAAAGCTGATGTGATAGGCGGAACGGATGTTGCCCAACCCGCGAACCGGGCCATTCAGGACGGCCTCGGTGTCGTCCGCGTCCTTAAAATGAGCTAGATAGCCGTCCAGGTCGCCGTTGTTCCAGGCGCTTTCCTGCTGGAGGACGACTTTGGTTACCTCCAGCTGCTCCCGGCTCGCGGTATACAGCTGGCCGTTCTTCTGCCCGAGCACGACGGGCGGAGCGAGCAGCAGCAGGGGAAGGAGCAGGATCGGAACGCGGCGCATGCGGAGGTCCTCGGATTCGCCCTCATCATAAGCAGATGCGGGTTCGCTTGCCGACGCTCTCTTCTTCCCGGGAACCGTGTTAGATTCGTGAACAGGGCCTCAGGGCTTCGGGGCGGGCAGGCTGGTGGTGTCATCCCGCACGATCTTCCAGCCGGCCGGGGTGGCTTCCAGCACCAGCAGAAAGTAACCGTCGGCGTTGCCGCCGCCCTCTGCGGTGCGCTGGAGATGAAAGTGCCCGGTCGCCGTCGCGAAGCGCGGATCGAGCGGTTGGACCGCGAGCTGCGAGAAGCTGAGCGTGCCCATGCTGGCGCGGGTGGGGTAATGCCGTTTGTAGCCGGCCAGCATGCCCGCGTAGCCGTGCTCCACCGTGCGGCCGATGAAGAGGATGTCCGGCGAGTTCTTGTACCCGGAGGCGAAGGCGTCGAGGTCGCCGCGATTCCAGTCGGCGGCCTGCCGGGTGAGCAGGGCGGTGACGGCGGCGGTCGGATCAGGCCTGCCTGCGTCCTGGCCTTGGCTGGTGCAACAGAGCAGGGCAGCGATCAGCGCAAGAGCAAGGCCGAGACGGCGCATGCGAGCTCCTCCTTGTTTTCGTTACCTAGGCGAAGCGTCCGGCGACCCCGCCTCCCGAGCAGACGCCAGCCGCTGCGCGAAAGGACCGCGGCCTTTGCAGGAAGCATCTATACTAATGGACCTACGCGCGATACTGCGTTCCCTCGCTTCACAGGAGTTTCTGCCATGGCCAACCTTCTCGATCAGCTGAAGACGATGACGACGGTGGTCGCCGATACCGGCGATATCAACTCGATCAAGCAGTTCAAGCCCACGGATTCGACGACCAATCCTTCGCTGATCGCGGCGGCGGCGAAGATGCCCGAGTACCAGGAGATCGTAGACGACGTGCTGACCCAGGCGCGCGAGGCGCTCGGACAGGACGCGGACGACAAAGAGGTCGCTGCGGCGGCGTTCAAGACGCTCGCGGTGGCCTTTGGGCGCAAGATCCTGGAGATTGTTCCGGGGCGCGTCTCGACCGAGGTCGACGCGCGGCTCAGCTATGACCGCGAGAAGACTATGGAGCAGGCGCGCGACATCATCCATCAGTACGATCAGGCGGGCATCAAGCGGGACCGGGTGCTGGTCAAGATTGCTTCGACCTGGGAAGGCATTCAGGCGGCGAAGGAACTTGAGGAAGAGGGCATCCACTGCAACCTCACGCTGCTGTTCGGCATACATCAGGCGGTGGCCTGCGCCGAGGCGAAGGTGACGCTGATCTCGCCCTTCGTTGGCCGCATCCTGGATTGGTACAAGAAGGACACGGGCAAGGACTATGCCCCGGCTGAGGATCCCGGCGTGGAGTCGGTGACGGAGATCTATCACTACTACAAGAAGTACGGCTACAAGACCCAGATCATGGGCGCGAGCTTCCGCAACATCGGCGAGATTGAAGAGCTGGCGGGATGCGATCTGCTGACCATCGCGCCCAAGCTGCTGAAGGAGCTGCAGGACAAGGAAGGCACGCTGGAACGCAAGCTGGATCCGGCGAAGTCGGGCGAAGCGCCGGAAAAGATGCACATGGACCAGGCGACCTTCGAGCGGATGCATGAGGAAAATCGCATGGCGCATGACAAGCTCAAGGAAGGCATCGAGGGCTTCTCCGAGGCGCTGGAAGGGCTGGAAAATCTGCTGGCCGGGCGTGTCGCAGAGTTGAGTAAGGGCGAACCGGTCGGGGCGAAGTAAGCGCTTCGGGCGGCTCTGCCGCGCCTCTGAACTGCAAGCGCGGAGTTCGCGGAGTACGCTGTGGAACGTGGCGTCTTCGTGAACTCCAACATTCTTTATTGGCGGCAAAGTGCGCGCCGTGCACTTAGGGTTGTGCGGTCGCTTGGGTCGCGTGAGCGCAGCTGCCCTGGAAGATGATGCCCGGCTCGGCGAGTGTGGAGAGAAGGGCGGGTGCGGGGGCGCAGCGCAGCAGAAACCACTCCGGTTGTGAGGTGAGGAAACGGTGGCCGATAGCCGGCGCGGCGACCGCGAACGGGTAAAAGCGGTCTGCCTGCCAGCTGGTGTCCGCGGGCTGGGGGTCGTCGATCACCACGGCGCTGTAACGGCCCTGTTCAAGTGCCTCATCAAACTGCCGGCGGAGCCCGGTGCTCAGATCCCCCAAATGTGCATCGATGACGGCGCCGAGGGCCTCGCCTTCCGCGAAGGGGGTTTTGCCGGCGAGCACAGCATCGTGCCCATGATCGATCACGTAGACATCGCCGGGCAGGTTGCGCAACTCGGTGAGGAGTTGCTGTCCCGAGCGGTACGCGAGGCTGCTGGGGATGTAGGCGCCGGGGTTGTAGATCAGAACAAAGAGCTGCGCTGCGATGGCCGCGAGCAGCAGAACGCGGGTGGGCTCGGCGCCGGTTGCCGACGACGTGCCGGCCGTGTGCAGGACGTATGGCTTGGTTTCGCCGGGTTGAAGAAGACGCGCCGCGGCCAGGCCGAAGAGCACGCAGGTCC
The DNA here is from genome assembly GCA_964248055.1 of uncultured Acidobacteriaceae bacterium. Lineage (GTDB taxonomy): Bacteria > Acidobacteriota > Terriglobia > Terriglobales > Acidobacteriaceae > Granulicella. Next base: position 7,122 of record CAXTWN010000039.1, read on the forward strand.
AGGCATAGATGGGCATGGCGGTGTTCGCCGATGCGCCTTTGTGGGACTCCACAAACCAGATGCCGCCATACAGAGCGAGCGAGACCGCGAGATAAAAGTACCCTGCTGCACTGCGCCACCGAACGCGGGTGAGCAGAACGGCGGCGGCGATGACAACCCAGGCAATGGCCAGAGGCGCGAGCACCACCTGCGGCCAGTACAGGACGAACTGCCGCGGCAGAAGACCCAGGGCGCGCGTTACGCCAAAGACATAGAAGACGTACCAGCCGCCCGTCGCGTGATTCAGCAGCAGCACGCTCGCGATCACGGTGACCGCAAAGGTGCCCAGGCCCAGGAGCAGGCGCCTGCGGCGCGGAAACTCGGCCAGCAGCACGAGAACGGCCAGCGGAGCAATGCTCTGCTTGGTCTGAAAGGTGAGCGTCCAGAGCAGGCCCGCGAGAATGAGGTACCCGCGGCGTTGCGCGAAGAGCGCAAGCAGCAGGAGCAGAACAAAGAGCGAGTCGACGCGGCCGATGTCGAAGAAGGTGCCCGCGGCGACATACAGCCCGAAGTAGACGCCTGCCGCGGCGAGGGAGGCCAGCCGATTGCGTGATTCGGTATAGACGAAGACGAAGATCGTGGCGCCCGCGGCGAAGCTGCTCAGAATGGAGACGAGACGGAGGGCTTCGTAGCTGTTTGCCCCCAGCCCTGTGAGTCGCGTGAGCGCCGCGGTCACGTAGAAGTACAGCGGTGCGTAAAGGTAGGGGACAAAACGGAGCGTAGGGGCCACGTAAAGGCCCTGCCCGTGCACAAGGCGCAGCACGCTGGTGAGCATGCCGCTCTCGATCCACTCCAGTTCGAAGGGATAGTGGAAACGATGCGCGGCGGCATCCAGGAAGAGCAGCAGGAGAAAACAGGCAAGCGCAACGATGAGCGCGCGCAGCCAGCGTTCCGCCGATCGCCCGCGAAGAAAGGCCGGAGGCAGGTGGCGAGCGTGCGATGGTTCAGGCTTCATGCGGCTAGCATCATCCTCGGTGCGATCTGCTCAAAGCATAGCCTGCAGATTCACTGGTCTTCGTACACGGACCTCAACAGGTTCGCGGCCAGCCGGTGCATCGGACGGAGCAGGGGCAGTGCGGCGAGGCGCAGGGTGAGCAGCAGCATCTTCAGGGTGCCTTCAAACAGGGCCTCCGTGCGCCGCTGACCCGGGGAATGATCGTACATCCAGAACAGCAGCAGACCCATCTGGTACAGCCAAAGCAGGCGCGGCAGATAGGGCTGGATATCGCGGGGCAGTTTGACGCCGGACTCGGCGACGGCTTGCTCGAAGAAGACCTGATCGGCGGCGCGGACGGCTTCGGTCTCGCGGCTGAAGGGGGAGAGCGGCTTCTCCGGATCGGCGTACGCGGAGAGCGCCCCGAGCAGCTTGCGGTTGGGCGCGAAGTACTCAAACTTCTGCGTGATGATGGTGCGCAGACGAGATTCCAGGGTCTTGCAACGAGCCAGTTTGGCTTGGAGCAGCGGCGCCATCTCCGCTTGTGCCTGCTGGTAGAAGGCGGAGACGATGGCGTCCTTGGACTCGAAATAATAATACGCCGCGCCGGTGGCGACCTCAGCGGCCTCGGCGATCTCGCGCATGGTCGCACGCTCGAAGCCGCGTTCGCGAAAGGTCGCCAGGGCCGCCGCGAGGATGCGCGCGCGCGTCTCCTCACTCTTTTTGCCCGGGGCGGATTTTACGGTTGCGGCTGAAATAAGGCTGATCCTGTAGGAAGTACGGGGTGGGGACGTTCTGCCTCGGTGCTGCGCCGTCTCATCCTCGCAAAGATGAGGATGTTGAAGGTGTGCATGACGCCGAGGATCAGAACCACTACGCCGATCTTAAAGCTTTCCGTCTCAATGATCTCCCGGGTCGTCCATAACGGGTCTGTGGTCTTCAGGGCGAGCAGGATATAGCCCAAGTTGACGAGGTAAAACCCGACCACGAGCAGGTGATTCACGGCATCGGCAAGCGCTTCATTGCCACGAAAGGCATCGACAAGGAAGAGCCGTCCGTTGCGGTGCAGCGTGCGCGCTACCCAAACCGTCATGGCAATGGAGATGAGAAGGTATGAGGAGTAGATCACGGCGATGTTCATAGGAAGTGTCTCCACGTTTGCAATTCTGAACCTGTTCAGAAAGTAAGATACACGAGATCTCGTTGAAGTTGTCCAAAAGTGAATGCGTTCAAAAATGCCGCTGGGTAAGAATCTGCCCGACGATCTTGCTAAGCGAGCGTGTCCGCGCGCGAACGGAACGCATGGCTGTCCCTATCGCGTGATTTCGCCGTCGGGAGGGAGGGTTGCCGCGGCCTCGCCCAGGCCAACGCTGTCGCGTGTGTTCTTCTGCACAGTGATCGCGGCAAACAGGCTAAGCAGGTAGGCCATGCTGTAAAAGCCTTTCTCTGCCAAGGTGATCTGTGCGTTCCACAGCCCGACGGCGGTGAGCACGAGGCAGAGCATCACTGAAACCCAACTCAGGCCGTAGTAGATGTTGGTGACCGGCACGCCGTCCAGCCGGTCGCGAACGCTCTTCTGCACGGAGACAGCGGAGAAGAGGCCGTACATCAGCAGGGTGAAGAGCAATCCCTTCTCGCTGAGCTGCATGGTGGCGTTCCACAGACCGATGCAGAAGGTAAGCGCCCCCAGCAGGAGCGCGGTCCAGGAGGCACCGATGAAAGCGGCGGACGGTTTGCGGTAGGGCGGCATGGATGAGCTCCTGGCGACACTTTGCGAGGGGTCGCCTTCCGCCCACATACTACCCTGACCCCGGACGCAGACGACCGCCCTAAAGGATATAGCGGCTGAGGTCCTGATTCTGCACGATGGCGGCGACCTGTTCTTGTACGTAGCTGCGATCGATGCTGAGGGTGTACCCTGGCCCGCTGCCGTTGTCTTGGCGCGCCGTCAGCGGGGGCAGCTTTGCGTCGGCCGGGGTTGAAGGCGGGCCCGCGTCGCCTGCCTTGGCGTTCTTGACCAGATCAGGTGCCTGAAAGCTGATCTCATCGAGCACGCGTTCCATGATGGTGTGCAAACGCCGCGCGCCGATGTTTTCGGTGTTCTCGTTCACCTGAAAGGCGAAGTGCGCCATCTCGTCCAGGGCCTCGGGGGTGAAATCGAGCGCCAGGCCTTCGGTCTCCAGCAGCGCGACGGACTGCTTGACGATGGACGCGCGAGGCTCGGTGAGGATGCGCAGGAAGTCGCCGACGGTGAGCGGTTTCAACTCGACGCGGATCGGAAAGCGGCCTTGCAACTCGGGGATGAGATCGCTGGGTTTGGAGACGTGGAAGGCACCTGCGGCGATGAACAGGATGTGGTCGGTAGCCACGAAGCCGTACTTGGTGTTGACCGTGGTGCCTTCGACGATGGGGAGGATATCGCGCTGCACGCCTTCGCGGCTGATGTCGGGGCCGTGACCGCCCTCGCGGCCGGCGATCTTGTCGATCTCGTCAAGAAAGACGATGCCGGAGTCTTCGACGCGCTCCACGGCGGTGCGGGTGATGGCGTCCATGTCGAGCAGACGCGCCTCTTCTTCTTGCACGAGGTAGTCGAAGGCGTCGGCGACCTTCATGGGGCGCTTGCGGGTGCGGCCGCCGAGCATGCCGGCGAGCATCTCCTTGATGCCCAAGCTGTCGGAGTCTTCCGGATTGCTGGAACCGTTGTTGGTGATGACCTCGATGGTGGGTTGCGCGCGGTCGCGGGTGTCGAGTTCGACGATGCGATCGTCGAGACGGCCCTCCCGAAACTGCTGGCGCAGACGCTCGCGGTCGCGCTGCTTTTCGGTGTCGTCCTTGGTGAGCACAACCAGGTGCGCGGGCTCGCCGTTGGGGGTCAGCGACTCGGGGCTGAGGTGCTCGCGTGCGGGCATGGTCTGCACTGTGCCGAGCGGCAGGGGCTCGGGGGCATCGTTGGGCCGCGGGCGCATCTCGATGGGCGGCGTGGTGGGATTGCCCTGGGTGAAAAGCAGGTCCAGCAGACGATCCTCTGCGGCGGCCTCGGCACGGTCCTCGATCTCTTCGAGCTTCTCCTCGCGCACCTCGTCGATGGCGATCTCGACGAGGTCGCGGACCATCGACTCGACGTCGCGCCCGACGTAGCCGACCTCGGTGAACTTCGAAGCCTCGACCTTCAGGAAGGGCGATTTGGTGAGCTTCGCCAGCCGCCGCGCGATCTCGGTCTTGCCTACGCCCGTCGAGCCGATCATGAGGATGTTCTTGGGCATGATCTCTTCGGCCAACTCGGGAGGCAGCCGCTGGCGACGCGTGCGATTGCGCAGCGCAACCGCCACGGCGCGCTTGGCGGCGTCCTGGCCGACGACGTACTTGTCGAGCTCCGCCACGATCTCGCGCGGAGTCATCTCGTCCAGCGACAGGGGTTGGTCTCCGGAAGTGCCGGGAAGATAGATGGCCATTACGCACCCACCTTCAGCTCTTCCACCACGATGGACTGGTTGGAATAAATGCAGATGTCGGCGGCGATCTTCATGGAGCGCTCGACCACCTCGCGGGCGGTGAACGGGGTGTTCTCAAGCAGCGCGGTAGCAGCCGCGAGCGCGTAGGTGCCGCCGGAGCCGATGGTGGCGATGACGCCGTCGGCGGTGGGGTCGGGTGCGATGACGTCCCCGTCGCCCGAGTGCACGTAGATGTGCTCCCGGTCGGCGATGATGAGCAGGGCTTCGAGCTGGCGGAGCAGCTTGTCGGTGCGCCAGTCTTTGGCGAGTTCGACGGCCGCGCGGCCGAGGTTGCCGCTGTACTGTTCGAGCTTGGCCTCGAAGCGGGTGAGCAGCGCGAAGGCGTCGGCGGTGGAGCCCGCGAAGCCGGCCAGGACCTTGTCGTTGCCGAGGCGGCGCAGCTTGCGCGCGGCCGACTTCATCACCGTGGCCCCCAGCGTGACCTGGCCGTCGGCGGCCATCACGACGGTGTCGCCGCGGCGCACGCAAAGCACGGTGGTGGAGCGGACGCGGCGGCCCTGCGCGAGATCAAGAGGATGTGACGAGGAGCGGCGTTGTGATGTCGAAAGGCGACGAGGAGAGGACGGCATGACCACACCGCAGTATAGCGTTTACGACGGATGTGGCCTGCGCTGTGGCTGGTTGGCCGGCTGGTTGAGAAGCAGGTCCTTCCCTTCCGCTTCGCTCAGGATCAGGATGACAAGTCATGAGTTCGGAGGGGGTAAGCGAAAGGCGCGCGGGCGGGGGCCTTTCGAAGCGATTGTTGAGAGCGGTCGCACTACTGCAGTTTGCGCTCCAGATACGTGTAGGTCAGCGCGGCGGTGGCGGCCTCCTGTTTGAGATCGGCGCCGGCTCCGTGGCCGCCTTCGGTGATCTCTTCGTAGAAGAACGGCTCGTGATACTCCTCCATCTTGGCGGCGAACTTGCGGGCGTGCTGCGGGCCGACTCGATCGTCCTTCGTGGTGGTAAAAATGAGCGGTTCAGGATAGGTGACGTCGGGTTTGAGCTGGTTATACGGCGAGATGCTGGCGAGGAACGCACGTTGCTCGGGCACGGAGACCGAGCCGTACTCGCCCACCCAGCTGGCGCCCGCGGCGATGTGCTCAAAGCCGAGCATGTCCAGCAGCGGCACCTGGATGACGACGGCATGCCACAGCGTCGGGTGCTGCTCCATCTCGACACCCATCAGCAGGCCGCCGTTGGAGCCGCCCTGGATGCCCAGGTGGGGCGTGGAGGTGATGCCGCGGGTGATCAGATCCTGCCCGACCGCGGCGAAGTCGTCATAGATGAGCTGGCGATGCACGTTGAGCCCGGCCTCATGCCAGGCGGGGCCAAACTCGCCGCCACCGCGGATGTTCGCGAGCACAAAGACGTTGCCCTTTTCCAGCCAAAGCCGGCCAAGCGTTGCGGAGTAGTTTGGGGTCTCGGAAACCTCAAAACCGCCATAGGCGGTGAGCAGCGTGGGGTGCGAGCCGTCCATCGCCATGCCTTTGGGGTGCACGACGAAGTAGGGCACCTTGGTGCCGTCCTTGGAGGTGGCCTCAAACTGTTCCACCGTGTCCCTGGAGGCGTCGAAGAGCGGCGGCTGGCTTTTCGCTTCGCTCAGGGTACCCAATTTGGCGTCGCCCAGCCACACGGCCGGGGGTGTCAGAAAGCCGTTCAGCCGCAGGAAGAAGCGGTCGTCGGTATTGCTGGCCGAGACAATCGTCACGGAAACGTTGGGCGGCAGACTGAGCGCTTGCTTGGTCCATCCGTGGTCGCCCAGCGAGTAGACATAGGCTCGCCCCTGCACGTGCTGCAGCGTGGTGAGGACTAGCCGGTCGCGCGTGGTGGAGACCTCCTGCAGGAACTCGTCCGAGGTGGGGGTGAAGACGGGTGAGGGCCTCAGATGCGCGGGGTCCTTCATCACGTCGCTGAGCTTCAGGTCCACCAGGGAACCCTGGGGCAGCGTGGCGCCGCCGGTCGGCCAATCCGCGTGCAGATGCACGAGCAGATGGCCGTCGAGCATATCTTCCACATCGGCTTTGGGCGGCAGCATCAGGCGCTCCACCCCTTTGGCGGTGCGTACAAACGTCTGCGAATCGAAGAAGGTGACCCCGCGCCGGATCAGCACGACCGAGTGCCCCTGTGCGTCATGCAGCACCTCGGGGAGGGTCTCCACCTGATCGCCCACCTCGCCACGGGCGATCTCTTTTGCCGCATCGAGCGGGGTGCCGCGCCGCCACTCCTTGACCACGAAGGGATAGCCGGAGGTCGTCACCGTGCCGGGGCCCCAATCGCGCGCGATCAGCAGCGTGTTCTTGTCCTCCCAGGCGATGGACTGTTTGGAGTGGGAGGCGATGAAGCCGCCGGGAACGAACTGGCCGGTCTTCAGATTGAACTCGCGCTCGGTGACCGCATCCTCACCGCCTGCCGAAAGGCCCACGGTGCAGTACTGGTCATACGGATACAGGCAGCTCATGCCGCGCGGCACCCAGCCCACGCCCTCCGCCTTGCCCAGCGCGTCGTAGTCGATCACCGTCTGCCAGTGCGGGTTGACGGTCTGGAAGTCGGCGATGCTGGTTTTGCGTAGGAGACCGCGCGGATTCTTGGCATCGCGCCATTGGTTGTACACCTCCTCGCCGCGCAGGCCCGGGACGGGCAATCTGTGGGGATCCTCGGCGACCGCGAGTGCGGCGGCGAAGTTGACCTGGTAGCGCGGATCGGCTTTGAGCACGGCGTCGGTCCTGGCGTTTTCCGCCTTCACCCAGTCCATCGAGCGGGAGCCGGAGACGTCCTCCAGCCAGGCGTACTTGTCGTCCGAAGAACCGGGCGACGCAGTGGAGGGCCCACCGGTCTGGCCCGCAAGAGGTCGCGCGCTGAGAAGGGCGCCGTAAAAGGTCAGCACGATCCAATATCTGCTCCGAACGAGACGCATGAGACTCCCCACAGAAGAATTCGTAACGTTACTCTAACAACCACTCCATCGGACAGCTGGGTTTTCTTAGCAACGGGGCGGAAGCTGCGGCCGCGTCCCGGCCGGAACGCCCCGGCATCCAACAGCCCGAGGAGATCTCCCATGAACTTTGTTCCGCTGGGCACGACCGGCATCCGTGTTTCGCCTATCTGCCTGGGCATGATGACCTATGGCTCGAAGAAATGGCGCGAATGGGTGCTGGAGGAGGAAGAGGCGCGTCCGTTTGTACAGCGCTCGGTGGAGGCGGGGATCAACTTCTTCGACACCGCTGATATGTATTCGGTGGGCGAGAGCGAGGTGGTCACCGGCAAGCTGCTGCGCGAGTTCCTGCCGCGCCGTGAGGCGTATGTGCTCGCGACCAAGGTGTACAACCCCATGAGCGACGCGCCGAACGACCGCGGGCTCTCGCGCAAGCACATCATGGCTTCCATCGACGCGAGCCTGAAGCGGCTGGGGGTGGACTACGTGGACCTCTACCAGATTCACCGCTTCGACAAGGAGACGCCGATCGAGGAGACCTGCGAGGCGCTGGATGCGGTGGTCAGGGCCGGTAAGGCGCTCTACATCGGCGCTTCCAGCATGTACGCCTGGCAGTTCCTGAAGATGCTGGACTTCCAGAAGCACCATCATCTGGCCCGGTTTGTGACCATGCAGAACCACTACAACCTGGTGTACCGCGAGGAGGAGCGCGAGATGATCCCCCTGTGCCTGGACCAAGGCGTGGGTTGCATTCCTTGGAGCCCGCTGGCGCGGGGCTTTCTCACCGGCACACGCAAGCGCGGCGACGGCAAGAGCGAGACTACCCGGGCCCGCACCGATGAGTACGGCCATGGGCTCTACTACCGGGACTCCGACTGGAGCGTGGTGGATCGCGTGGTCGAGATCGCGGAGGCGCGTGGCGCAAAGCCCGCCCAGGTGGCCTTGGCGTGGGTGATGGCCAAACCGGGCGTGAGCTCCCCCATCATCGGGGCCAGCAAAATGTATCAGTTAGAGGACGCGTTGGGCGCTCTGGAGCTGAAGCTGAGCGAGGACGAGATCAAGCGGCTGGAGGAGCCGTATGAGCCGCACCCGGTGCTGGGACACAGCTGAGCTCGCTCGGCTCTGACCCAAAGCGGGACAGGCAACACGGAGGTAATTTCTCCGCGTAATCACACGTTAGGGCGACGGCGCACTACCTCCATGGGAGTGACCGAGCCCCTGGGCGTGCGTAGGCTGGGGGCAACTGGAGCCATGCGGAACTCGGCAACCACCGGGTCCTCCGCATGCGACTCAAGACTCGCTCGTCCTGGCCGAGACACGATGTGTGCGGCCCTGCTCCCTGCTTCTCTCACCGAAGGGCCACCGCTTGCTGCTGAGTCGTTTTGCAGGCCTGCTTCGGCTTCCCGCGCCCATCCGGGCCACACGCAGGTGTGTGCCCGGATGGGCGATCTTTTTGCTCCTTTGGAGCGCCGTCGCGGCTGTGCGCTGCCCGGTCGTTCAGGCGCAGGCAGGGCAAGGTCGTCCTGCGCTCGGGGATGCGGCCGCGGCCCGTGCCGACGCGAAACGCTTTTTCGCCGGGCGATCCCTCGCTGACCGTACTTCTCCCTCTGTAAAGCCCTCCGCCGCCGCCGCGCTGGCCAGGGCCCGCGCGCAGCATGCAGCGCTGGTGAAGCAGCGTGCACTTCGGCCAGCCGTGACGACCGCCAACCTGACCGCGCCCTGGCAGCCGTTGGGTCCGGTGACCGTGAACTCGCTGGCCTATGGCCCCATCAGCGGGCGCATCACCTCGGTCGCGCTGGATCCGAACGATGAGACCGGCAACACGCTGTGGCTGGGGACGACCGGCGGCGGCGTCTGGAAGAGCACCAACGCCGCCGGAGATCTTTCGGGGGTCAGCTTCGCTCCGTTGACGGACACGCTGCCCGCCTTTTCGGCCAACGAGGGAGCGACGACGGTGCCGTCTTTGTCGATCGGGGCCGTGGCGGTCCAACCGGCGTCTACGGCGGTCGTGCTCGCGGGGACGGGCGACCCGAACGACGCGACGGACTCGTACTACGGCGAGGGGATCCTGCGCTCGGCCGACGGCGGTCAGACCTGGACACTCGCGATCGGCTCCAGGGACGGCGCCAACGGCAGCCACTCCTTCGCGGGGCTCGCCACCGCCGGCTTGGCGTGGAGCACGGCCAACCCGACACTTGCCGTCGCGGCGATGACGACCTCGCTGCAGGGCCTCTTCGTCGACGCCACGGGGACCACCTCCATCCCAGGACTGTACTTCTCCACCGACGCCGGCGTGACCTGGCAGATGGCCACCGTCTATGACGGCAGCCAACTGGTGCAGACGCCGGAGCCGATCGGTTTCGTGCAGTCGGCCAACAACGCCACCGCGGTGGTGTGGGATGCGCAGCGCGGGTTGTTCTTCGCGGCGCTTAGCGCCCACGGCTACTACAGCTCCCCGGACGGGAAGACCTGGACGCGCCTGGCGCACCAGCCCGGGACGGGATTAAGTACGGCGAACTGCCCGGTGGGGATCAATGGCGCGGGCAGCCCAAACTGCCCGATCCTGCGTGGCGCCCTCGCGGTACAGCCCGCCACGGGCGATCTGTATGCGTTGACGGTCGACGCAAACGAGAACGATCAGGGTCTGTGGCAGGACCTCTGCAACATGGGCCCGAACGGCAGTTGCGCCACGCCCAGCCCGCTCTTTGCCGCGCGTATCGACAACGGGGCGCTGGAGGCGGGGCAGGGCGCTGCCGGCGGCGCGACCACGATCACCCAGGGCAGCTACGACCTGACGCTTGCCGCAGCCCCGGCGCAGAACAACGGGACGGTCCTGTTTGCCGGAACCGTCGATCTGTATCGTTGTACCCTGGCGTCGGGCGCCAGCACCTGCAGCTTCCGGAACACCACCAATGCGGGAAACGGCTGCAACGCCCCAGCGATGGTAGCGCCGGCCCAGCATGCGCTGGCGGCGCTCGGGCAGAGCTCGGGCAGCCCCCTACTGTTCTTCGGCAACGATGGCGGCCTTTGGCGCTCTACGGACGGCGTCGCGGAGACCGGTTCCGTCTGCGCGGCCAGCGATGCCAGTCACTTTGATGACTTGAACCCTGCCATCGGAAGGGGCGGGTCGTTGGCGGAGGTGGTCGGCTTCGCCCAGGACCCGACGCTCGCTGATACGCTGCTGGCCGGGCTGGGGGCGAACGGCTCGGCGGCGACCTCGACCGCAGGCGCACTCGCCGCGTGGCCGCAGATGTCGGCCGCGGAGGGCGGCTATCCGCAGCTTGATCCCTCAAGCACGTTGAACTGGTATCTAGCCACCGGCGCCGGCGTCAACCTGACGCTGTGCACTGTGGGCGAGGCGTGTACGGCCACGGACTTTCTGACCACCGCCACCGTCGGCGAGCCCCAGGTGGATGAGGATGCCGCCCTGCTGGATGCGCCGACGCTGCTGGACCCGCAAAACCCGGCAGAACTGCTGGTCGCTACCTGCCGTGTGTGGCGCGGACCGGCACAGAACAGCACCGGCTGGAGCACCGCGAACGCACTGAGCCCGTCCCTGGATGGCAACGCGACTCCGTGCACCCTGAACAGCGCCTTCGTTCGCTCTCTGGGCGCCGGTGGACCCGTTGCGAGTGGCGCAACCGACGCACATAACGGTTCGCAGGTGCTGTACGCGGGCATGGCGGGCCAACTGGACGGTGGCGGCGCCGTTCCCGGTCATGTTTTTGTCACCGAAGTTGGCAACACCGCCGACGGGAACACGCCCTGGACCGATGTGACGCTAGGGCCGATGACAAACAGCAGTGTGGGGTTCAACGCCTCGGGCTTCGACGTCTCCGCGGTGGTGGCCGACAGCCATGACGCCACCGGCGGTACCGTCTACGCCACGGTGATGGGCTTCGGCGTGGAGAACGACATTCCACACGTCTACCGGTCCGTAGACTTCGGGGCGCATTGGACAGATGTCAGCGCCAATCTGCCTGACGCCCCCGCGAACAGCCTGGTGGTAGACCCGAACGATGCGAACACGGTGTACGTGGCTCTGGATACGGGCGTGTACGTCACGCAGGCGATCGGCACGTGCCCCACGGCCAACTGCTGGAGTCCGCTGGGCGCGGGGCTGCCGAACGCGCCAGTGACGGAGCTCCAGGCCGGGGCCAGTTTGCCGACCAGCGACGGGCGGTACGGGATGCTGCGCGCCGCCACCTACGGCCGCGGGCTGTGGCAGACTCCGCTGTTGACCGCCCACTCGATCCAGCAGCCCAAGATCTCTGCCGATCCAACCAGCCTGACCTTTGCCGCTCAGCCGGAGGACACACAGAGCGCCGCGCAGACCATCACCATCACGAGCAGTGGCAACGCGCCGGTGGAGATCTCGTCGGTGGCCCTGACGGGTGACTTTGCGGAGACCGATACCTGTTCCGGCCAGACCGTCGCGGCCGGGGCCACCTGCACGATCTCGGTGAAGTTCGCCCCGACGGCGACGGGCTCGCGCACGGGTCTACTGACCGTGTACGCCAACGTTGCGGGAGGCCAGATCACCGTGTCGCTGGCGGGAACAGGCACCGCGCCCGCGGCGATCGTGCTTACCCCGCTCACCCTCAGCTTTCCGTCGACGATCGTGAACCAGACGGCTGCCTCGCAGGTGATCACCCTATCCAACACCGGGGCGAACCCCGCCACGCTGACCTCGGAGACGCTCACGGGCGACTTCACGATCACGAACAACACGTGCGGACCGTCCTTGCCGTCTCAGACCGGCTGCTCGCTGGTGATCAGCTTCAAGCCGACCGCGAGCGGAACGCGCAGCGGCGTGCTCACGGTAACGGGCAGCGTGGGCACGCAGACGGCCCAACTCAGCGGCGTCGGCCAGGCTCCGGCGACGGACACGCTCGCCCCTGTATCCCTCACCTTTGGGCAGCAGCTTGTAGGCTCCACCAGTACCGTGCAGCAGGTCACGTTAACCAACGCCGGGGATGTGCCGCTCACGCTGATCGCCGCGACCGTGAGCAGCGGCGACTTCACGGCGGCCAACGGCTGTGGCAGCTCCCTTGCGCCGCACAGCACCTGTGCGATCAACGTCTCCTTCGTGCCCAAGGCCGTGGGCCTCAGTACGGGCGTGTTGACCGTCTCAGACCAGGTGCGCGTGCAGACGGTGCCGCTCTCCGGCACGGGGACGGCCGCTGCCGGGGTCTCGGTGACGCCGCTCAGTCTGAGCTTTGGCAGCATGGGCGTGGGGCTCAGCGCGCCCGCGCAAACGGTCACGCTTACCAACAACGGCGGCCAGGCGCTTGCCATCGCCTCAAGCTCGATCACCGGAGATTTTGCGCTCGCAAGCACCTGTGGGTCGACCGTGCCTGTGGGCGGCACGTGTCAGATGGTGGTGGCCTTCTCGCCCACTGCCGCGGGCCCGCGCAACGGAGCGCTTACCCTGGCGGACAACGCCCCGGGCGGACAGCAGGTGGTCAACCTCAGTGGTACCGGAATCGACTTCAGCCTCGCGGCGAACGGAGCGACGACGGTCAGTCTCGCCAGCGGGGGAACAGCCACATTTCCCATGACCTTGACTTCACTCACCGGTCTAACTGGGAGCGTCGCCCTGACCTGTGCGGGGGCACCGGCGAACAGTGTCTGCACGGTGAGTCCGGCGACGGCAGCCCTGGGCAGCACGGTGCAGGTCTCGGTGGTGGTGCAGACCGGGATGTCTACTGCCTCATCGGCGCTGGAGTCCTCACAACGTCCAGGGAGAGAAAGACAGGGCGAACTCCTGCTCGCAGCGGTACCCCTCGCCTGGTTCGGTTGGCGACGGCGATCACATCCACGCCATGCTGGCCTCAGGCGGGTGTTGCTCTTCTGCGTGGTTCTCGCGGGCACGATGGGAGCCGCGGTCGGCCTTGCGGGTTGCGGCGCCTCGCGCGAGATCCCCTTCGGCGGCGGGGGAAACGGTGGAGGTGGTGATGGCGCCTCCACGCCGACGCCCTCCGGCACCTACGCCCTTACGGTGTCGGGTGTCACAGCGGGCGTGACGCATTCCGTGGCGCTTACGCTCACGGTGAAGTGAGGTCTTCCTGTACGGCTCAGGAAGTAAGTTCCGCCTCTGCGGCTCGGATGGCTGAAAAGGCTCACAAAGGCAAGCTGATCTCAGAGACTGCGACCGCAGGCCGCGGCGCTGGCCCACGCCCATTGGAAGTTGTAGCCCCCCAGCCATCCGGTCACGGATACGACCTCCCCGACAAAATAGAGGCCCGGCACCCGCAGACTTTCAAGCGAACGCGCGTCCAGTTCGCGGGTGTCCACGCCGCCGGCGGTCACCTCGGCTTTGGCATAGCCCTCGGTGCCGGCGGGGCGCACGCACCAGCGGTGGAGTGCCGCTTCGGTGCGATCCAGACCGGCGTTGCTCCAATCGCGGTCCTCGCGCAGCCGAAGATCCGCCCAGCGCTCCGCAAAGCGCGCCGGCAGCACCTGCCGCAGGGCCGCGATCAGTGCGCTTCGATCGCGGCCACTGCTGCTGGCCTTCATCGCTCCGAGGAGCTGTTGCCCGGGGGCTAGGTCGAAGCAGACCTGCGCCCCGGGGCGCCAGTAGGACGAGATCTGCAGCACCGCCGGTCCACTCAGGCCGCGATGCGTCCACAACGCCTTCTCGCGAAAGGCGGGCAGCTCTGTGCGTCTATTACGGCGAGCGGGTGCGGACCGGACAACTGCCGGCTGAGCTCCGTCCTCGCCCAGCTCAGACGCCTGCTCCGTAGAAGCAACGACCTCGGTGGAGATGCCGGCGAGGTCACTCCACGCGGCGAGGTCCTCCGCCGCGAAGGTGAGGGGCACCAGCGCGGGCCGCGGCTCGACAACCCGGTGGCCGAACTGACGAGCGACCTCAAAGCCGAAGCCGGTGGCGCCCATCTTCGGGATGGAGAGGCCGCCGGTGGCGACGACCAGCGTGCGGCAGGCAAACGGGCCCAGGCTGGTTTCCACGAGAAACCGGGCAGGCTCGGTGCTCGCATCGGGAGCGCCGGCGAGCGAGCGTACGCTGACGAGGCGCACGCCGCAGCGCAGGTCGACGCCGGCTTCGGCACACTCGCGCTCCAGCAGCACGACCATCCGGCGGGCACTGTCGTCGCAGAAGAGCTGGCCCAGGGTTTTTTCGTGATACCGGATGCCGTGCTTCTCGACCAGCGCGACCATGTCCTGCGGTGTGAAGCGCGCCAGCGCCGAGCGCGCGAAGTGCCCGTTTTCGCTGAGGAAGTTCTCTGCCCGGGTGCCAAGGTTCGTGAAGTTGCAACGGCCGCCGCCGGAGATGAGGATCTTTCGGCCGGGGCGCTCGCCGTGCTCCAGCAGCAGCACGCGCCGCCCGCGCCGGCCGGCCTCGAAGGCGCACATCAGGCCCGCAGCTCCCGCCCCCAGCACGATCACATCAGCGGCCTGGGGGCGGAGGGTCATGCCCTCAGTTTCGCAGAGAGAGGTGCGTCGACGACCAGCAGGGAAGAGAGCGGCATCGAAGGCTTGTGGAGGACCTGATGAGTCTGGAACTGAACCCGAAAGAGACGGCGCTGGTGTTGATCGATCTGCAGCAAGGGATCGTCGCGCGAGAGCTTGCGCCGCACGCTGCAACGGACGTGGTGAAGCGCAGCGCGAAGCTGGCCGAAGCCGTGCGCAACGCCGGGGGCACGGTCGTCTATGTACATGTTCTGCTGAGCGAGACGGTGCAGTTGCCGGTAGACAAGCCCTGGCCACGGCCTGCCACGCCGCCTCCAGCGTCTGCGTCCGAACTGGTGTCCGAGGCTGGCTTTCAGCCCGAGACCGACGTGTTGATCACCAAGCGGCAGTGGGGTGCGTTTACAGGGACGAACCTCGACCAGGCGCTACGCCGCCGTGGGGTGAAGACCATCACTCTCGGGGGCATCGCGACGAACCTGGGTGTCGAATCAACAGCGCGGGCGGCGCACGAGCATGGGTATGCGCTCGTGTTCGCGGAGAATGCCATGTCCACCATGAGCGCGGAGATGCATCGGTTCGCGACGGAGACGATCTTCCCTCTTATCGGCCGCGTCCGCAGTTCAGAGGAGATCCTGGCGGCGCTGGAACAGGGTTCATAATGCAGGCTGCCGATTAGGCGGTATTGCTGAGGGAGGCTCAGGAACTCCGCTTAGGGCAGAAGCTCTAAACGTACCTGCCGCAGACTCTTCTCGGTCATGGGAGCGCTGCATTTAGTCCGCAGCGGAAAGCGCCATCTCCTCCAACACGTCCGTACCATGGGCGGATGCGGCACGCTGCTCGAAGAAGGTATCCACGCGCGCCATCACCTCGTCGCCGCTCTTTGCCTCAAAGATCTGTCGCCGCAGCGTCGCGCCTCCGGGCACACCGTGCGTGAACCAGCTGGCAAACTGCTTCATTTTGCCAATGGCCTCCCGATGCGCGGCTTCGCAATCGCGCTTCAGCCGTTTGGCCTCTTCGGTGATGGCCTCCCCCTGCACCTCGGGGTGCTCGGCGACCTCGCGCAGAAGGCGGCCGAAGTAGTCGCGGATCATGCGATGACGATCCTCGTTGGAGGGGCGGTCGTAAAGGCCCTCGCCGGTCTGCTGTTTGCTGGCCGTATATTGCGCGATCTGGCGGAAGATCCAGGGGTTGGCGGGGGCGGCGCGGCCGATCATGACGG
>CAXTWN010000040.1:0-13752 GCA_964248055.1 uncultured Acidobacteriaceae bacterium
CGATGATGCTGTTCCATGACCGAGCCCACCCCTGCCCGCGGTGCCAGCCTCATCCCCAGCCTGCGCTACCGGGACGCCAACGCCGCCATCGCCTGGCTTGAAGCGGTCTTCGGCTTTATCCGCCACAGCGTCTTTCCCGGCCCGGAGAACACGGTGCAGCATGCCGAACTGCGCCACGGCAGCGGCATGATCATGCTCGGCTCCGCCTCCAACCCCAGCCCTAACGCCCGCTGGTACACCACCCCGGGCGAGGCTGACGGCCGCGTCACCTCGCCGCTTTATCTTGTCGTTCCCGACTGCAACCCCGTCTGGGAGAAGGCCAAGGGCGGCGGCGCGGAGGTCGTGATGGAGCTCCAGACCATGAGCTACGGCGGCCAGGCCTTCGCCGTGCGCGATCCCGAAAGGTACCTTTGGTCGGCGAGTACGACCCCTGGACGGCCCGCGAGCCGGCAACCGAGCCCGCCCCGGAGGCCTCCACCGGCACCTGACCCGAGTGCCGGGTGCACTCAACCTCCGCTGCCCCGCATCCAACGCCCCATGAGCGAAGAAGCCTCCCTCGCCCGACCCTACGTTCACCTGCTCGAAGGCCGCGATCCCGTCGAGGTGCTGCGCGCCACCCCCGGCCGTCTCTCCGACCTGCTGAAGAACCTTAGCGCCGACGCCATCGAACAGAAACCCGCGCCGGGCAAATGGGGCGTCCGCGAGATCCTCTGCCACCTCGCCGACTGCGAGATCGCCTGGGCCTGGCGCCTGCGGCTCATCTACGGCACCGACAACCCCTCGCTGCAGCCGTTTGACCAGGACGCCTGGGCCCGGGTCTACTTCGCGAACGGCTATACCACCTCCAACGCCCGCGCCACTTGGTCCTCCAACCGGCAATGGAACCTCGCCCTCATCGAAGCTCTCTCCGACACCGAAAAGCAGCGCCCCGCCGTGCACCCGGAGCTCGGCCCCATCACGCTCTGGAGCGTCGTGGAGATCGCCGCCGGCCACGATCTGCATCACCTGAACGCCCTCGAGCACCTGGCCCCAACCCCCGCGCAGGGCTAGCCGGTTCACGCGCGGCACCCCCGCCCGGTGTCGCCGGAGATACCGCCGCGGTCGTTCTGGGGTTCCAGTGACGGTTGTGGCACTCTGGCCTGAGAGGTCCCTCTTTGAGGTCAGCTGCCACCCGTTTGCGAGGACTCGACACCCTGCGCGCCTTCGCGATCCTCGCGGGTGATGATGTTTCATCTCAACGACAACATGCCGGATCGCCTGCAACCTGTGGGACGGTTCGGCTGGATCGGCGTGGACCTCTTCTTCGTCCTCAGCGGCTATCTGATTGCATCCCAGCTCTTCCGCGCCGCCCAGCAGGGAAGTGCTCCCACCTTCGCGGCCTTCTACCGCAAGCGCGCCTTTCGCATCCTGCCCGCCTTCGGGATCGTGCTCGCGCTTTACCTGTGCGTTCCGTCCTGGCGCGAGGCGCCCGGCATGTCCCCGTGGTGGAGCTTTGTCACCTTCACCGAAAACCTCATCGTGGACTACAAACGCAATCACGCGTTTTCGCACGTCTGGTCGCTCTGCGTCGAGGAGCACTTTTACCTGCTTTTCCCGCTCCTCACCACGTTTCTCCTGCGCCGCGGAGCCGCCTGGAAGACCGTCGGCGTTCTCGCGCTGCTGGTCGCCGTCGGCATGGCCAGCCGGGCCTTCGTCTGCTTCCACATCCTGCGTCCCCTCGGTCCGGACAGTGACGACTTCGGCCACGTCTACACCGAAAAGATCTACTACCCCACCTACACCCGGCTGGACGGCCTGCTCGCGGGCGTTTCGCTCGCCCTGATCCGTGCCTTCCGGCCCGGCTGGTGGTCGGCTCTGGAGCAGCGCGGGCACACGCTGCTGGCCGCCGGACTGCTGCTCGCCGGTGCGGCCATGTGGTCGCTTGCGGATCACACGGCGGCGGTCATGGGCTTCGCCGCCGCCGGTGTCGTCGTCGGGTACCCGCTGCTGGCGCTCGGCCTGGCGCTCATCACGGCCTCCGCGCTCAGCCGCAACGGCCTGCTGAGCCGGTTGCGCGTTCCCGGTGCCGAACTCCTCGCCACCCTCGCCTACAGCCTCTACCTGACCCACAAAGAGGTGGTGCACCTCGTGCAGGACCTCGCGCCGCGTACCACCGGTCGGCCGATGGTTGCGCTTCCGCTCTACGCCCTGGCCTGCCTTGCGACCGCGGGCGCCCTGTACCTCTGCGTGGAACGCCCGTTTCTGCAGCTGCGCGACCGGTACGCGGGCCGTCAGCGCGCCGTGGCTCCCCTGGACCTGGAAGCGAGGCTGGATCCCGCCCTGTAGCGGCAGCCGCTAGCGTTTCGCCGCTGTTTGCCGCGCCAGATCCGCCTCAAACGCCCGCTCGCTCCCCGCCAGCGCCCGCCGGTACCCCTCGGGGTCGATCCACACCCGCTCGCCCTCCGCCGGCATTCGTTGCAGCTTCGCCAGCATGTTGAAGTAGGTTCCGTGCGCCCCCAGAAACACATCGCAGGGCAAGGCCGCGAGCAGGGCAAACTGGTGCCGGAAGTCCTCCGCGATGCCCGGATAGGATGCCGGTCGACCATGCGTGTCGGTCAGTCGATACTCCGACAGCACGTTCCAGCTGCCCACGATCACCACATGCCGACGGACGCCTGCCGGCTCTCCGGGCACATGCGCCTCCATCGTCCAGGTCGTACAGCCACGGGTATGCCCGGCGGTTCGGTGCGCCGTGAGCACTACCCCGCCCAGCGCCACGGTGTCGCCGTCCTGGAGCACCCGATTCACGTGCGCCGGCGGAAACAGCAGGCCCTTGCCGCCGAACGCGAAGTCCGTGCGGCCGCCACTCTCCGCCAACTCGGCATCGCCTGCCATCACCTCGTACTTTGCCCCGGTCTGGCGGAGAATGGCTGCCGACCCGCCTGCATGGTCGACATGCGCGTGGCTGATCAGCAGGATCTTGATATCGCTCCACCGGAAGCCAAGCTGCTCCACGCTGTGCCGGATCTGCGGCGGGGAACTGGTGTAGTTGGAGTTGATCAGGATGTCGCCCGCCGGCGTCAACACAAGGTAGGCGGCCAGGTCGCGGCTGCCCACGTAATACAGGTTGTCGGCGATCCGGAAGGGGGCCAGCGGCGTCGTCCAGTCCGGGTTCACCGCTCCTGCCGTGACCCCGCATAGCCCTACGCACAGGAGCGCGAGGGTCCGGAGCAGGGCGCGGCTCCGGCTACTCCAGCGCCGCCTGTACATCGCGCACCAGGTTGCGGACGTAACTACGCCGGTTCAGCAGGGCGACCAGGGCGTCCTTCGCGGCAGCCTTCCCGGCGTCGTCTCCAGCGTCCTCGGCCCGATCCCATCGCGTCCACAGGGCCTCCAATTGCAACTGAAGCTCGCCCAGCATGCCCGCAAAGCGGTCCCGCGCCGCACGGAGGTTGTACTCCGCTTCTGCATCTTTCTCGCCCGCCTGTCGCGCAAACCGCATCTCTTCCAATTGCATGTTCAGTTCAAAGGCTTCTTCCAGCAGGTCGGGCGGTGCGACCTGCTTCTTCTCCGCCCCTGCCGCCCGGGCGTCCTCGGTCGCCTGCCGGGACTGCTCCTCCATCTGTACCCCTTCGAGGGATAGCAGGTACTCCGTTCGGGTGATAGGGTCACGCAGCGTACGGTAAGCGTCGTTCAGCGCGGACGATCGCCGGAGCGCCTCAGCCTGCTCCTCCGCCGGTCGCGCTGCAAAACGGTCGGGGTGCAATCGCCGCGACTGCGCATAAAAGCTCTTTTCCAGCTCCGCCATGTCCACCTGGAGGTGCCGGGGCAGGGAAAAGAGAGCAAAGTAGTCCATCGGCCTGATTGTACCCACGTCCTTGTCTCGCCCGTCTTACATACAGATACACTGGGGTAAATTCCGCCCGAATGCATCCGCTGACGATCCAAAGCTCCCACGCCATGCGCGCTATGGCGGTCGCCGCCTCCATGCTGGCCGCGTACGCTGCATTTTCGCTGGTGGAGCGGATCCAACGAACGGACAACTTCTGGAGCCGGCGGCTTTGGCTCACCTCCGGCGCGACCGTCCTGGGCCTCGGCATGTGGTCGATGCACTTCTTCGGCGCGCTCGAGGACCCCGTTCCCAGCGAAGCCGTGTACTCCCTTCGCCTGGTGGTGCTCTGCCTGCTGGTGGCGATCAGCTCCGCCTATGCCGGCTTCCGGCTCATCATCTGGCGGCCGGATTCGCCGGCGCGTATGGTCTTTGGCGCCGCCGTCCTCGGTATCGGTGCCTGGGCCATGCATCTGGTCGGCAACCGGGCGCTGACCTCGACGGTCATCATCGCGGTCCGGCCTGTGTGGGCGCTCGTGGCCCTGGTGACCAGCTGCCTCATCTGCCTGCTCGCGGTCTGGCTGGCCTTTGGCGAGAACCAGAGCCCGGTTCGCGAAGAATGGATGCGCCTGGGCGGCAGCACTGTGATGGGCTCCGGCGTCGCTGTCATTCATATCCTCGTCCTGCACGCCCTTGTGCTGGAGCCGCTGCCGGCCTTTCTGAAGCCGCAGGGCAATGTGCGCGGCAGTGGCGTCGGCGAGGCGGCACTGCTGATCACCATCGCGCTGGTTCTTTTGGTCACCTTCGGCACCGCGGCCATCGATAAGCGCCGCTTTCGCGAGCTCAGCCACCTCCACGCCCAGCTCGCGGCCTCCGAGCAGGCGCTCCTGCGCAGCGAGGGCCAGCTGCGCGAAGCCAACGCCCTGCTAAGCGAACTCTCCATCCGCGACAGCCTGACCGGCCTCTACAATCGCCGCCGCTTCGATGAGGTGCTGGATACCGAGTGGCGTCGCGCGCTCCGCACCCTGCGCCCGCTCGCCTTCCTGATGATCGACGTCGCCAGCTTCAAGTCGCTGAACGACAGTTACGGCCCCCCCCGCGGGGACGAGTGCCTGCGCGAGATCGCCCGCGTGCTGGAGGCCCAGCCTCGCCGCGGCCACGACATCGTCGCCCGGTTCGGTGGCGAGGAGTTCGCCGTTCTTCTACCCGGCGCGGACGTCCCCGGCGCGCTGCGCATTGCTCACAACATCCGTCAGGGTGTCGAAGATCTGCGCATGGAGCACCGCGAGTCCCGCGTCAGCACCTGGGTCACGGTCAGCGTCGGGGTATGCAGCCGGACACCGCGCATCGGCGACAGCCCCGCCGACATGGTCTACGAGGCCGACATGGCCCTGTACCTAGCCAAGCAACTCGGCCGCAACCGCGTAGAGCTGCGAGACTCCATGGAAGTCGAAGCCTGAACGCGTTCCTCAAAGGGATGAGGAAGGCCTCGCGAAGTAAGGCAGAAAACACCCTTTCCCCAAGAGAAGCGTCATCCTGAGCGCAGCGAAGGACCCCCGTATTTTGCTAGTACGCCACTACACCCACAGACAGAGAGCCGACACCTGAAAAGACAGCGCGCCTCACCCGCTACGCTGAAAAGCTTGATCCACACCCACAGCTCTTGGTGGAGTTGGGGTTGATGAAGTTGAAGCCCTGCCGCATCAGGGTCTCTTCGAAGTCCAAAACCATGCCGGCCAGGTACAAGAAGCTCTTCGGATCGACGAAGAGCCGCACCGGCTTTGCGCCGCTCGGGTCGTTTGGCGTCTCCACGCCGGCGCCGAAGACAAAGACCCGGTCCCGCTGGCGCGGCTCCGTATCGAAGCGGATGTTATAGCTCAGCCCCGAGCAGCCCCCACCCTGCACGCCCAGCCGCAGCCCGCCGGCATCGGGCGAGATGCCTTCCTTCGCCATCGCCACGCGGATGCGCTTCAGCGCGTTCCTGGTGATCTCGACTGCCGCCTTGGCCCGCGGCTCCTGGCCCTCAGCCGTCAATAGCACCATGCCCGCAAGCGGGTTCTTCTCCTCCGGACGGGGAGGAGCCGAGCTGCCGGGCGCAAGCGAAACAGATGAAATAGCCATAGGTGTTCCGATGCTGGAGCAGGGCAAAGGCTTCACTCAGTATACGAGCCGCTCGCCTCGACGACCGAAAACCCGTGCTGGAGCGTAAAGGCGCGACTTTGGACCGGAGTCGAGTGGCTAAGTCCGAAGTTCTTCACGTGTTCTCGCCCTGAGTGCCCGTCTGCCAGCGCTGCCCGTTCGTGCAGCTCCAGGCAAAATACGGGGGTCTCTCCGCTGCGCGAACGGCAAACCGTTCGCTCCGGTCGAGATGACGCTTCCACGGCGCCCAGGGCGCAGCCTGAGCTTCACCGATGACGCTTCCACATCGCCGGGGCCAGCCGGAGCTTCACCGATGACGCTTTCACTTCGCCCAGGGCGCAGCCTGAGCTTTACCGATGACGCTTCCACATCGCCGAGGCCGCAGCCTGAGCTTTTGCCGAGGAGGCGTCATCTCGACCGGAGGCGCAGCCGGAGTGGAGAGACCACCGTATTTCGTTCCCAAGACCGGAAAAGCAGGTCCTTCCCCTCCGCGTCGCTCCGGCTCAGGATGACAACTCTCGCTGTTTCTCCCGGGAGAAGTGACGACCTCTCCTCCCCTGTCAACTTCGACGCCGGACCCTGGCTTCGGACTAGCGCGCCTGCTGCAACACCGCGACGCCGTACTGCGGCAGGGTGACCCGGCTCGTCCTGCCGCCGGCGAGCACGTCCACCATGGGCGCGGGAAGCGAAACCTCCGTCGTGCTGTCCCCGTAGTTGGTCAGGATCAGCACCCGTTTGCCGCCACCGGAGCGCACCGCCACATCCACTTCCTCGGGGACCGGCAGCACGGGCGCGACCCCCGCGTCCGAAAGCATCCAGTCCACCGCCGCTCGGGTCGTCCTGGCGTCCAGCCCTGCGCCCACGTAGGTGATGCGGCCTTTGCCGACGACCCGGGTCACCGCCGCGGGCTGGTTGTCCAGCCAGCCGTTCGACTTGCCATAGCGTAGCAGCACCTCGGTGCCCGGCCGCAGGGAGCCAAGCTGCTCCGCCCACACCGTGCCCTCCGCCGCGGAACCCCCGGTCACCCAGGTCCCGGTCAACGGAACCGGCTTCTCCAGCGCATAAAACTGCTCCACCCGCGCCCCCAGCAGGTCCACCAGCGGCCCCGGCTGCCGCTGCGGCAGCAGACCGTTGTCCGCATCCTTCATCGCGCTGCGCTGCCCCAGGACAAGGTGCCCGCCGCCGCGGACGTAGGCTTCCAGGTTCCGCACCGACTCGGGCGTCAGCACGTTCAGCGCCGGAGCCACCACCAGCTTGTAGCGGCTGAGCGGCGCGGTATCGGCCACGATGTCCACCGATCCCGCCGCCTGGTGCAGCGGTCCGTAGAAGCTGAGCAGCGCGTCCACAGGATCGAAGGCCCGGTTGTGCCGCTGCCAGTTGATCGCCCAGCGGCTCGGATAATCCTGCAGCACCGCGACCTCCGACTCGACGGTCGTTCCGGCCAGCACCGGGGCAGCTTTGGCGAAGTCTGCCCCAATCTGCTGCACCTCGCTGTAGAGCGGCACCGGGGTGCCATCCGCGCCCAGGAGCGTGCCGTGATACTGCTCCTGGCCGTTCAGGTCGCTGCGCCACTGCCAGTACTCCACCGCCTCGGCCCCGTGCCCGATGGCGTTCCAGGCCATGGCCCGCACCTCGCCCTTGTTGAGCGCGTTGTTGTCCGCCGACCAGTTTACGAAGCCCGGCTGCGTCTCCATGACCCAGAAGTTCTTGCGCAGAAAGCCGCGGGTAAGGTCGTGCGTCGCTCCGTTGCGCACCGGATCGAGCTGGCCCGTCCCGACGTAGTCGTCCCACGAGGCCAGGTCCAGATCCTGCGCCACCGTGTAGTGGTCGTAGGCGTCGAACCAGCCCATCATGTTGGTCGTGATGAACTGGCGGCGGTCCGCCAGCGGCCGGATCGCGTCGATCTGGTTGCGCTGGTAGCTGCGCCAGGTGTCTGAGACGAACTCCTTCCAGTTCAGCAGCAGTCCCGGGTTGCCGTAGCTCTCCTCGATCGGGATCTGGTCCCAGCTCTGGTAAGTCTCGCTCCAGTAGGCCGTCGTCCAGCGGGCGTTCAGGTTGTCCAGGGTGCCGTACTTGGCCTTGAGCCACTGCTGAAACTGCGCCTGTGTCCCCGGGCCGTAGCTTTCGTTGGCGTACTCGTTATCGATCTGCCAGCCGATCACATCCGGGTCATGGCCGAAGCGCTCGGCGAGCTTGGCGGCCATCAGGCGGGCAAGCTCTCGGTACTTCGGACTGCTCCAGTCGAACTGCTGCCGATTGCCGTGCGCGTCCTTGCGCCCGTCGGCCATGGTGCGCAGGGTCTCCGGATAGGTCTGGGTCAGCCAGGCCGGCGGCGCAGCGGAAGGCGTTCCCATGACCACCGCGATGCCGTGCTTTTCGGCCGCGCGCACGGCACGGTACATCCAGTCCAGCTCGAAGTCGCCCTCCTTGGGCTCCATCGTGCTCCAGGCAAACTCACCCACCCGTACAAAGTTGATGTGCGCCGCCTGCATCAGGGTGAGATCGGCGTCCCAGCGCGACTCCGGCCACTGCTCCGGGTACCACGCCGCGCCAAGCCCCAGCGCGGCCTTGTGCGGGGCCGGCGGCAGCGGCGCCTGCGCGTGAGCCACGCCCACGAACAAGCCGGCGGCAAGGATGGTGGCGAGACAGAGGGAAGATAAACGGGGCGAGGCGGATGGCTTTGACATAGGTTGAGCGCGCCCCGGTTCAGCCGGCGCGTAGAACGCTCAACATACCTGATTTGACGCGAAATGCGAAAGGGCCGCCAACGGTGTGGCGGCCCTTTTATGACAGCATGGTGGGTTAGTGAACCGCGACCTGAGCGGTTGCGGCTTCCGCGACGCCGTTCTTCTTCTTCCAATCGCCAATCGCCGCGCGGATCGCGTCCTCCGCCAGCACCGAGCAGTGGATCTTCACCGGCGGCAGCGCCAGTTCCTTCACAATGTCGGTGTTGGAGATAGTCAGCGCCTCGGAGACGGTCTTGCCCTTGACCCACTCGGTCGCGAGCGACGAGCTGGCGATCGCCGAGCCGCAGCCGAAGGTCTTGAACTTCGCGTCCTCGATTACCTGCGTCTCGGGGTTCACCTTGATCTGGAGGCGCATGACGTCGCCGCACTCCGGCGCGCCCACCAGGCCGGTACCGACCTCGCTGGAACTCTTGTCGAGGGTGCCAACGTTGCGCGGATTCTCGTAGTGGTCAACAACCTTGTCACTGTATGCCATGGATGACTCCTCGTTTCTTTGATGATACCGCGCCTCGTTTCGGTGCGGAAGCCCATCTCGCCGGTTCGGGGCGCGGTGGAGGGCAAGAAAGCGCTTACAAGGGGACTTCCGAAAGATTCTCCTGTGCCCAACCGCCCCTGAGTGGTGGTAAAGTTCTCGGGCAATCAAAACTACCCTGCCCGGAGTTCCCCATGCTGTTCTGCCGACGTCTGCTCCTTTCCCTGCTCTCTGTCGTTGGCCTGGTCTATGGATTCGGTGCCCTCCAGGCGCAGAGTGCCACCGCCACCACCACCACACCGGCCTTTTCCACGGTGGTGGTCTTCGGGGATTCGCTCTCCGATACCGGCAACATCGCTCACATCACGGACCAGCAGTACCATGTCCGGTATCCGGGCGATAACGTCCTGCTGGGGATCGACTACACCGATGGCCGCTTCACCGACGGCACGGACACCCAGCCGGCGGCCAAGGCCTATCTCGGCGTCTGGATCGAGCAGCTCGCGGCCTCCCTGGCGGCCAAGCCCGCCATCAAGAACTCCCTGGACGGGGGCACCAACTACGCCTTCGGCGACGCCACAACCGGCGCCGGCACGACCACGGAGTCCAAGACCTACGGCCCGCTGACCGCCACCATCACGCTGGACAACATGGGCAAGCAGCTCACCGATTACCTTGCCGATGTCAGCAACAAGGCAGCGCCCGCGCCCAGCGCCACCACCCTTTTTGTGCTTTGGGGTGGCTCGAATGATCTTCTGGACGCTGCCGTGAGCGGCAACGATCCCGTCGCCGCCGCCCAGACCGCCGTGACCAACGAGCTGGCGATCGTCCAGCAGCTGGTAGCCGACGGTGCGACCAGCTTCATGCTCCCCAATCTGCCGCCCTTAGGCTCCACGCCCGAGGGCGCCGCCAGCCCCCTGGCCGCTTCGCTGAACACCGCCTCCGCCGCCTTCGCCAAGGCGCTCGCGCAGGGCATCGCCTCCCTGCAGACGGGCTTTGCCGCGAACGGCAAGACCGTTACCTTCTACCAGCCCGACATCCTGACCCTGTTTGCTACCGTCGCCGGCAATCCCAACGCCGTCGGGCTCAGCAACCTCACCACCGCCGCGCAGAACATCTCGGCTGACCCGGACACCTACCTGATCTGGGACGGCCTCCATCCCACCACCACCGGACATCACCTGGTCGCCGCGACCGCCGCGGCGCTGCTCACGCCGCTTGTCACCAGCAGCACAGCGATCACGGCTCCTCTCGGCGCGCTTCCAGGTCAGTCGGTGACCTTGTCCGCCACGGTCACGTCTACGGCCGCTACGTCCTCGACGGCCTCCACGGCCACGCCCACCGGCCTGGTCAGCTTCTTCAACGGCACCACCCTGCTCGGCGCGGGCTCGCTTGACGCGACCGGGACCGCCACGGCCAGCTTCACGGCCCTCGCGGCCTCCAGCCCCTACAGCATCACCGCGGTCTACGCGGGAGACACCACCTATAGCGGCAGCACCTCCCAGCCGGCGACCCTGACCGTGATCTCCGCGACCGTCTCCACCACCACCGCGGTGAGCTCCTCCAACACCAACGCCGACCTCAACTCGTCGGTGACCTTCACCGCCACCGTGACGCCCAGCGTGACGACCTACGGGGCGGCGACCGGCACGGTGAGCTTCCTCGACGGCCAGACCGTTCTCGGCACGGGAACGCTGAGCAACGGCACCGCGACCTACAGCACCTCCACGCTCGCGGCCGGCACGCACAGCATCACGGCCGTCTATGCGGGCGGCGGCGTCTTCGCCGGGTCCAGCTCCAGCGCGATCAGCCAGGTCGTCGTTCCGCCCAGCTACTCGGTCTACCTCACACCCACGTCCACCACCGTCTCCCTCGGGAGCGCCACGACCACCGTCGTCAACGCCACCTCGATCGGCGGGTTCTCCGGCAGCTTCACCGTGGCCTGCGGCACCATGCCCGCGCACTTCGGCTGCAGCCTCTCGAGCACAACCCTCACCGTCGCCGGCGACAACCTCCAGTCCTCCATCGTCACCATCACCACCAACGGCGGCACAACCTCCGCGGCTCTGGCCCGGTCGGGACGCCCCGGCACCCGGACCCGCTTCGAGATCCTGTCCGCCTCGCTGCTCTTCCCGGGCTTCGCGGGCCTGCTGGCCTTCGGTCTGCGGCGCCGCCGCGGGCTGCATGGGGTGCTCGCGCGGGCTCTGGTTGTGGTGCTGCTCTCCGCGGGCGCCGTCTTCGGGCTGGCGGGCTGCGGCAGCAGCGGCAACGGCAATGACGCCCCGGTAGGTACCTACACTGTGCCCCTGATAGTTACGCCCACCTCCGGGAACACGGCGCCCCAGACCCTGAACTTCACCGTAACCGTCGCCCCACCAGTAACTCTGTAATCTTTCCGGCGGGAACGCATCTGTACATAAGAGCTTTCTGAAGCTTCTGTGTCCGAGGCGTTCCCGTCGTGAAGTTCTTTCACTCGCTGCTGGTCTTTCTGTTCCACCTGGGCTACTTCGGCCCGCTCGTCATGGGCGTGCTGGACTCGTCGTTCCTGGTCCTGCCCTTCGGAAACGACCTCCTCATCGTCTACCTGGTCGCCCAGAAGCACCACGGCGCGCCCTGGTATGTGCTGGCCGCCGCTGCCGGCT
This sequence comes from uncultured Acidobacteriaceae bacterium, assembly GCA_964248055.1. Taxonomy (GTDB): domain Bacteria; phylum Acidobacteriota; class Terriglobia; order Terriglobales; family Acidobacteriaceae; genus Granulicella. Next base: position 11,809 of record CAXTWN010000040.1, read on the forward strand.
CCACGATCGGCGCGCTGACGGTCGCGCTCGTGGCTCGCAAGGTGGGCAAGGCGGGCATCTGCAAGCTGGCCGGAGAGCGGCAGTTCAACCGCCTGCAACGGGGCCTGAGCCATCGCGCTGCGGTCGCCATCGCCATCGGCGCGCTCGCCCCGCCGCCGTTCCCGTACACCCTGGTCGTCGCCGCCGCCAGCGCGCTGGACAAGTCGCTGCTGGAGATCCTCGCCACCAACTTCTTCGCCCGGGCGGCGCGCTTCGCGATCCTGGCCTATCTGGCGATGCACTACGGCAGCGCCGTGCTGCGCATCGCGCAATCAGCTCCGTTCCGCTGGTCGGTCATCGTTTTTACGGTGCTTTGCCTGGTCGCCAGCGTCTTTTCCGTCTGGAACTGGGTGCGGCGAGCCCGCCGGCAGCGCAAGTCACAGGGCGAACAGTCCCAGAACGCCTGCGCCGCGTAGCCCGCGCAGTGCCCAGGTTGGCCGTGCCGGTCAGAGCCGATACGCGCTGCGCACCAGCTCCGACGTAAGGGCCAGCACGACCTCCGCAGCCTCGTCTTCGTCGAGACGGTGCTCCGCTACCAGCCGCGCCAGAAAGGCACAGTCCACGCGTCGGGCCACATCATGCCGCGCCGGGATGGAAAGAAACGCGCGCGTGTCGTCGTTAAAGCCCACGGTGTTGTAGAAGCCGGCGGTCTCGGTGGCTTGTTGACGAAAGCGCATCATGCCTTCCGGGCTGTCGTGAAACCACCACGGCGGGCCCAGGCGCAGGCAAGGGTAGTGGCCCGCCAGCGGCGCCAGCTCGCGGCTGTAGGCCGTCTCATCCAGCGTGAACAGGATCAGCGTAAGTTTCGGCTCGTTGCCGAAGCGCTCCAGCAGTGGCCGCAGACCGTGGACGAAGTCTGTCCGGGTTGGGATATCGGCTCCCACATCGCGGCCGTAGCGGGCAAAGAGCGCACGGTTGTGGTTGCGTGCGGAGCCTGGATGCAGCTGCATCACCAGTCCATCCTCCACACTCATGCGCGCCATCTCGGTCAGCATCTGCGCTCGAAACAGCTCCTGCTCCTGCGCCGTACCCGCGCCGGTGCGCACCTTGGCATAGAGGCTCTCCGCCTCCGCTGCGCCCAGGTCCGCCGTCTGCGCGGTGGGATGTCCGTGGTCGGTCGCCGTTGCGCCCAGCCCGCGAAAGCGTTCGCGTTCCTGCCGCAGGGCGGCCAGGTAGCCCTGCCAGGTCGCGGTGTCCTGCCCGGTCTGCCCGCCAAGCCGCAGGAGGTTCTCCGCGAAGCCGGCAAAGTCGGGATCGACGACCGGGTCGGGACGAAACGTGGGCAGAATGCGCGCCTTCCATCCTGAGCTCCGAATCTGCTTGTGATCCGAGAGCGAATCCAGCGGCGAATCCGTTGTCGCCAGCACCTCGATCCGGAAGCGCTCATACAGCGCGCGCGGCCGTAACTCCGGCGCCTGCAGCTTCTCGGAGATGGTGTCGAAGTACAGATCCGCGGTGCGGCCGTTCAGTCGCTCCTCGAGCCCGAACAGCTCCTGGAACGCGAAGTCCAGCCACAGCCGCGTGGGCGTTCCGCGAAACAAGAAGTAGTGCTCCGCGAAGAGGCGCCACACCCGCCGTGGATCCCGGATCTGCGCCGCGCCGATCTCCAGATCTTCGAGTGAGACGCCCTGGCTGTACAGCATGCGGTGGACATAGTGGTCGGGCTGGATGAACAGCTTTGCCGGATCCGGAAACGGCTCATTGCCGGCGAACCACCCGGCCTGGGTGTGCCCATGCGGGCTCAGAATGGGCAGATCCCGAACGGTCGTGTACAACCGCCGCGCAATCCGTCGCGCGTCGGCGTCCGACGGAAACAACCGGTCCTCATGAAGCAGGCTCATCAGGGATATGCCTCACCTCGCGCCGTGGGGCCGGGGCCCCGGTGTGCTGGGCAAAAACAAACCC
>CAXTWN010000040.1:13762-22609 GCA_964248055.1 uncultured Acidobacteriaceae bacterium
ACGAGGCCTACAAGTCAGCCCTGCGTGCCTATGCGGCCAAGTTGGCCGCGATCATGGTCTTGCCGGCGCCGCCTTTCTGCTGCGAAAAGACTCCCGGCTGGCCGGCCCGCTTGTCAAAGAAGGCACGCCATCGTGCCCGATTCGTGCTCGCTTTCCGCACGAGCACGCTCCAGCCCTCCGCTAGGATAGGGCGATGGACGCCGACCCCGTCGTCACCCTGAACGACATCCGCGCCGCACGCGAGCGGATCGGCGCGGCCATCTATCGCACGCCCTGCGCGCGTTCCGAGACGCTTTCCAAGCTCACCGGGCAAAGCATCTTCCTGAAGCTGGAAAACCTGCAGATGACCGGCTCCTTCAAGGAGCGCGGCGCGCTGAACCGCATCGCCATGCTCACGCCCGAGCAGGCGCAGAGGGGCGTGGTCGCGGCCTCCGCCGGCAACCATGCCCAGGGCGTCGCCTACCACGCCTCCCGCCGCGGCATCCGCGCGGTGATCGTGATGCCGCTGGCCACGCCGCTGGTCAAGGTGCAGGCGACTCGCGGTTTCGGCGCCGAGGTCATCCTCCACGGGGCCAACTACGACGAGGCCTGCCACGAGGCCACCCGCCGCTGCGAGGCCGACGGCATGACCTTTATCCACCCCTTCGACGACCCGCTGGTGGTGGCCGGCCAGGGCACCATGGGCCTCGAACTGCTGGAGCAGATCGAAGGTCTCGAAGCCGTGGTGGTGCCCATCGGCGGCGGCGGTCTCATCGGCGGCCTCGCCTGCGCGCTCAAGGAGTCCCGCCCCGCCACCGAGCGCTCTATCCGGGTCATCGGCGTTCAGACCGCACGCCTGCCCTCCATGCAGCGTGCCCTGCGCTCCGGCCATCCGGTCACGCTCGACCCCGCGACCACCATCGCCGACGGCATCGCCGTTCGCCGTGCGGGCGAGGTCACCTATCCGCTGGTTCAGCGCTACGTCGACGAGATCGTCACCGTCGAGGAAGACGAGATCGCCAGCGCCATCCTCACCCTGCTGGAACGCGAAAAGACCCTGGCCGAAGGCGCGGGCGCGGCGGCTCTCGCGGCCATCCTGCAGCGCCGCACCGGCCTGCCCGCCTTCACACGCACCGCCGTGCTGGTCTGCGGCGGCAACATCGATGTCACGCTGCTCAGCCGCATCATCGAGCGCGGTCTGGTCCAGGATGGCCGCCTCATCCGCCTGCGCATTCACCTGCTTGATCGTCCCGGCGCACTTGCCGATCTCACCCAGATCATCGCGCAGCATCGCGCCAACATCGTGGACACGCTGCATAACCGGGCCTACTACGGCGTCAACCTCGGCGATACCGTGATCGACATCACCATGGAGACCCGCGGCCGCGAACAGGTTGAAGAACTCCTCGCCGCGCTCTCTGCCGCAGGCTACAAACACAGCCGCGTGCTGTAGCCGCTCCGCACGATTCTGCTTTGCACAACCGGCGTCGTTGCGTATTATCTGGTCAATTCACCTAATTTGCTTTTTCCCGGTTCCCCAACCGGAGACGCGCCGCGCGTGGAACCTGCTTCCATGGCGGGCACGTCGCGCACTCGTCGTTCGCGTTTCCGCCACACCGGGCCGGCTTGCAGGCCTAGAACCACCTCCACCGAACACAGCGTCAGGAGGCTTTGTGCATCGTTTCACCGGATCTCGTCCCTGGGTTCTTCTAGCTGCACTGGCTCTTCTTGCGGGCACGCTTTGGGCGCAACAAACGCTCGGCGGCATCACCGGCACGGTGACCGACTCCGCCGGCAGCGCGCTCCCCGGGGCCAGCGTCACCATCCTCGACGAGGGCACGCACTTCTCTCGCACGCTGAAGGCGAATGGCAGCGGGACCTACTCCTTTGTGGACCTGCCGATCGGCACCTACACCGTCACGGTCAGCAGCCCGGGCTTTGCCACGCAGCGGTTTCCGGGCATCACCGTCCAGGCCGACCGCACCCTCACCCTGCCTGCCGAGCTTGCCGTGGGTTCGGTCGACACCTCGATCACCGTACAGGTCAACCCGCTGTTGAACGCCGTCGACACCACCAACGGCTATGTGCTCGATGCCCAGCAGATCGCGTCCGTGCCGCTGCCCACCGGCTCCTTCACCGGGCTTGCGATCCTCTCGCCCGGCGTCAACGCCGAACTGCCCGGCGGCACCGGCGTTAACTCCGGCCTGGGCAATCAGCCCATCTGGGCCAACGGCCAGCGCGACACCAGCAACGCCTTTCTGCTCAACGGCGTCGACGGCAGCAATCTCTTCAACGGCAAGAGCACCAGTCAGGTCGCCTCCGCGCGCGTGGTCAACAACACCGGCGTCGGCAACTCCGGCGGTGGCGGCGTGGAGCAGAGCGCCGCCTCCGTCTACCTGGCCATCGGCAACGCCATCCCGACCCCGCCGCCCGACACCATCCAGGAGGTGCGCGTCAACGCCTCCATGTACGACGCGCAGCAGGGCTCCTCCAGCGGCGCGCACATCGATCTCAGCACCAAATCCGGCGGCAACACCCTGCACGGCTCGCTCTACGGCAACCGCGAAACCAACTGGCTCAACGCCGCACCGTTCTTCTTCAAAAAAGACACCGGCATCCCGGAAAGCGACAAAAATCCGGGCCTCCATCGCTACACCGTAGGCGGCACGGTAGGCGGTCCCATCATCAAGGACAAGCTGTTTTACTTTCTCAGCTATCAGCACCTCCATGTCTCCGATGAGGAGACCGGCGACACCGAGATCCCCGTGCTGCCCGGGCTCAGCGACACCAACCGTACCCCCGCCGGCCTGGCCGCGCTGGTGAACAACAACTGGGGAGGCTCGCTCGACGAAAACAGTCTCACCGAGGGAGCAGGGGACTGGTCTGCCAATCCGGTCGGCCTGGCTCTCTTCCAGGCAAAGCTCGCCAACGGGCAGTGGCTCATCCCCAACGATAACGGCCACGCCCCGGACTTCTTCTCCCCTTACAACGCCTTTGAAAAAGGCACCTCGTATTTCATTGCCGATCAGGCCGTCGCTAACGTCGACTGGAACGCCAGCAGCAAGGATCAGCTCTCGCTCAAGTACTACTTCCAGCACGACCCGAACAGCACGCCCTACGCGCTCTCCAGCGTGCCCGGCTTCACCGAGCGCCTCGACACCGGCTCGCAGGTGGCGGCCATCACCAACACCCAGACGCTGCGTTCCAATCTGGTGATCAGCGAAGTGCTCGGCTTTATCCGCGAAAAGGCCTACAGCACCAACGATCAGCTCTGGTCGCCCGGGGAGGCCGGCACGCCGGTGGCCTCGATGAGCACGGCCTTCGGCTCCTACTTCCCGGGCTTCACCATCGTCGATGCGCTCGGCGCGCTTACCCCCGCGGGCCTCGGTTCGCAGGCGCTCAACATCGGCCCCAGCTCCGCCTCCCAGAGCGCCTACACCGGCGTCTTCCAGAACCGCATCGAGCCCTCCGCCAACGGCACGCTCACGCTCGGCCGCCACTCGCTCACCTTCGGCGGCAGCTTCGCCTACACCCAGCTGAACATCCGCGACGAGCGCACCGGCAAGGGTAACGTCGCCACACCTGACTTCGTGACCTTCTCCAAGAACTGGGTTACGCCGTACAGCACCAACGGCTTCGTCGCCACGACCTTTTTGCAGGGCGACGCGAACCGCTACTACCGCGCCAATCAGGACGGCCTCTATCTTGAGGACAAGTTCCAGATCCAACCCAACCTGAGCCTCACCGCCGGCATTCGCTATGACTGGAACGGCGGGCTTACTGAAAAGTATGGCCGGATCTTCAACTTCGATCCGTCGCTCTATAACTACGCCGCCGGCTCCGACACCATCGTGAACTCCGGCCTGATCATCGCTGGCAACAACCCGAACGGCACCGCCGGCGTCAGCGACACCACGCTCACCGGACGGCAGTGGGGCATCGCGCCGCGGCTGGGCGTGGCGTGGCTGCCCTCCTGGGCCAACCAGAAGCTGTCGGTACGCGCGGGCAGCGGCTTCTACTATGACCGTGGCGAGCTCTATACCTATCTTTCTCCCGGCTATGCCGCCGGCGAGGTCTCAGGCGGGCCCTTCGGCGTCAGCCAGACACCACCCTTCGTTACCCAGCAGCACTGCCCGTACAGCGCCTCGCCCTACGGCAACACCAGCTATCTGTACGACTTCTACATCCCCATCTGCGGCGCGGGTACACCCTATGGCCCGGACACCAGCCTCTACTCCCTGCAGAACCCCTGGGGTACCACGCTCGGCGCCGCTCCGGTGAACCCCAGCGCCGCGACGCTTAACGCTTATCTGCCCAACGCCGCGGGCATCATCGCCGGCGCGCAGCCCTACACGCTGGGCGACTACGCCCGCAGCAACAAGCTGCCCTACAGCATCAACTTCACCCTGGATCTCCAGTGGCAGCCGCGCAACGATCTTCTGCTCGAGGCAGGCTACGTCGGCAACCTCGGCCGCCATCAGGTCATCCCGCTGCCGATCAACCAGGCGCACATCGCGACGCCCACCTCGCCCACGCTCGCCGGCGGTCCCAACGCCCAGTATTTCAGCTACGGCTACACGGTGCTTGACCCCAACACCTTCGGCCCCATCTGCGTGAACGATCCCACCGAGGCCAACTGCCAGTACGGCCAGATGCAGCAGAACTATGAGGGCGGCAACGTCGATCTGCGCGTGCCCTATACCGGCTACTCCTCGGAGTCAGAGAGCTACACCGCGGCCGGCATCTCCGCCTATCACGCGCTGCAACTGCATCTCGAAAAGCGCGTCAGCCACGGGCTGCAGTCCGGCATCTCCTACACCTATTCGCACGCCACCGACGAACAAAGCGCCCTCGGCCTCTTCTACAACGGCAACAATCCCAACGTGCTGCGCAGCGGCTACGGCTCGGCCGACTTCGATCGCACCCACGTTCTGAACTTCACCTTCAGCTACAGCCTGCCGAGCTTCTTCGCCGATGGAACGCTCGCCGGCAAACTCGCCAACCGCTGGAGCCTGAACGGCATTGGCGTCTTCCAGAGCGGCCAGCCGTACAGCGTCATCGACTACTCCGGCGCCGTGGGCAGCATCTTCTACAGCACCTTCAACGGCATCACCAACCCCATCGTGCCGCTTGCGCCGGGCTGCACCGCAAAGTCCGCGAAGACGGGCTCCTCGGGCGCGTTCTATAACCCGGCCACCGGCGCCGGTGCCGCGCTTAAGTCCTCGTGCTTCACCATTCCGCTGATCGCGCCCGGCAGCATGGGCGTGCCGCAGGGCGATGTCTTCGAAACCAACTTCACCTCCGGCCAGCGCAACATCTTCCGCCAGACCTGGCAGAAGCGCCTCGACGCCTCGCTGGTCAAGCAGATCCAGCTGCGGGATCGCTACAGCCTGCGCTACAACCTCGACGTCTACAACGTCAGCAACACCAGCAGCTTCGACATCCCCAACGACGACGTCTCGCAGAATCAGGGCTATAACAACGCCCCGTTTGTCAGCTCCGATCCGTACTCGCTTTATACCGCTGCCCCCGGCGGCCTCGGCGTGGTACGCCACACCATCGGCAGCCCCCGGCAAATCCAGATGGGCCTTCGCTTGCAGTTCTGACCCTGTGTGATCCTCTCGTAGGGTTGTCCTCCCGAAGCGTAACGTTGTCATCCCGACCCCTCCCCAGCCGTCATCCTGAGCGAAGCGAAGGACCCCCGTATTTTGTACGGACCACCAAACGCGCCCAGCCCTCACCACGGGTCCTCAAGATCGCCTCTCGCTTTCCCCAGCGTCTCCCCAACGCGGCAATCCCCAACACCAGCGCCGTCGTGCCGCCCAGGATGGCCACAACAACTTTTCCCTTGACCCGCCAACTACAACGGTAGTAGAAACTACCACAACGGTAGGAGGTCGGTGCTTGGCGGAGACAAAACTCTCGCGTCTGGAGTTCCGCATCATGGAGGCCCTGTGGTCCCGGGGTGACCTCTCGATTCGCGAGATCCAGGAGACCTTTCCAGCCAAAGGCATGCCGGCGTACACCACCGTTCAGACCACGGTGTACCGCATGGAGACCAAGCGTCTGGTGCGCCGTGTGAAGAAGGTTGGGAACTTCCACCTCTTCGCCGCCGCGATCTCGCGTGACGCCGCCCAGCGCCGCCTGATCGACGATCTGCTCGCCTTCTTCGGCGGCCGCGGTCAACCCGTGATGGCGCACCTGGTCGAGTCCGGCAAGCTCTCGCTGGACGATGTGAAACAAGCGGAACGGGCCCTGCAGCAGCTGTCGCGAAAGGAAAAGCCATGACCGTCCCATCGGCAGATCTCGGAACTCTCCCCGCCGCTTTGGTCAATCACCTGTGGCAGTCCACCGTATTCTGCCTGCTCGCCGGCCTGCTGACGCTGGTGCTGCAGCGCAACAGCGCGCGCACGCGGTTCTGGGTCTGGTGGGTCGCGTCCGTCAAGTTTCTGGTGCCGTTCTCGCTACTGATCGCCGCGGGAGCACGGTTGCCCCGCAGCCACAGCGCCGCGCAGCCGCCGCCGGCGTACGCCTTCATGATGGAAGGCCTCGCGCAGCCGTTTCCCGTCGCGGCAACGAGCCCTGCGCAGAGTGTGCCCTCTTTACAGCCGCGGCCGGGCGTCGCCGAGCCATCGCACCCCAGCCATCACGTTGGCTGGCCGTCCTTGCTGCTTGCGCTCTGGCTGGCAGGCACCGGTGTGCTTCTTCTGCGCTGGGCTCGGCGCTGGCTGCAGCTGCAAGCGGTGCTCCGTTCCGCAACGCCCTTGCCCCCCGTCGTGGGCCTGCCCGTGCGCAGCGCGCGCACCTCGTTGGAGCCAGGGGTCTTCGGCGTCTTCCGGCCGGTCCTGCTGATGCCCGAAGGCATCACACAACGCCTCACCGCAGCGCAGCTTGACGCCATCTTCGCCCATGAACTCTGCCATGTGCGCCGTCGTGACAACCTCCTGGCCGCGGTGCACATGCTGGTGGAGGCGCTCTTCTGGTTCCATCCGCTCCTCTGGTTTGTCGGCGCCCGGCAGATGGAGGAGCGCGAGCGCGCCTGCGATGAGGCCGTGCTCGAGGGCCCCGCCGCGTCGCTTGAGGTCGCCGAGACCTACGCTGAGGGCATCCTGAATGTCTGCAAGTTCTATACCGAGGCCGCCTTCCCCTGCGTCGCCGGCGTCACCGGCTCGGAGCTCAAGCAGCGCATCACGCGCATCCTTACCGGCGACCCCGCCCTTGCGCTCACCGGCGCCCGCAAACTGCTGCTGGCCTCTGCCGCGGCGCTGGCCCTGGCGGCTCCGGTTGGCTTTGGGTTGCTGCATGCCCGCGTCGTGCACGCACAGACCGCAGCGGCAAAGGATACGAGTATCGAAGGCACATGGCAGGGCACCCTGCATGCCGGCCAGGACCTGCGCACCATCGTCAAGATCTCCAAGACGAGCACGGGCGCGCTCAAGGCCGACTTCTACACCATCGATCAAAGCCCCAATCCCATCCCCGTCTCTTCCATCAGCTTTGACAGCGGCACGCTGAAGTACAACATCACTGCCTTTGACATCAACTACGAGGGCAAGATGTCCGCGGACGGCACCACGATCACCGGCACGCACAAGCAGGGAACCGGTACCCTGCCGCTGAACTTCACGCGCGCCACCGCCGACACGGCATGGGAGATCCCCACGCCCCCACCGCCCATGAAGCCCATGCCGGCGGACGCCAACCCGAGCTTCGAGGTGGCGACCATCAAGCCGAGCAAACCGGACCAGCAAGGCAAGCTCTTCACCGTCCGCGGTCGCCGGCTTGTCACGATCAATACCTCGCTGGTGGACCTGATCACCATCGCCTACGGCATTCAAGCCAAGCAGCTGGTCGGCCAGCAGCCATGGATGGATGGCGATAAGTACGACATCGAAGCCACCCCGGATGTCGATGGCATGCCCAACGACCGGCAGCTGAAACTCATGCTCAAAAAGCTGCTGGCTGATCGCTTTGAGCTCAAGTTTCACAACGACACCCGCGAGCTCTCCGCCTATGTGCTGACCGTCGCCAAGGGCGGCCCCAAGATGGAGAAGAGCGATGGCGATGCCAACAGCCTTCCCGGTCTTTTCTTTCCCCGGCTGGGTCAGCTGAACGTCAGGAACGCGACCATGACGGACTTCACGCAGCTGATGCAGCAGGCCGTCCTGGATCGCCCGATCGTGGACCAGACCGGCATCACGGGCAAGTGGAACTTCATTCTGAAGTGGACGCCGGATGAGACGCAGTTCGGGGGCATGGGGGCGAAGCTATCCCCACCGCCGCCTGAGAGTGCCGAGCCTGATCCGCCGCTGTTCACCGCCATGCCCCAGGAGATCGGGCTCCGGCTGGATGCGACAAAGACCGCCGTGCCGGTGTTCGTGATCGATCATGTAGCGAAGCCCACAGAGAACTAACTTCCATGGTCCCGCGGTCACGCCCACCTCGCCTCTTGTGGCTGGGTCTCGTGCTGTTGTTTTGCCTGACCGCGCAGGCCTCGGAGTTTCGCGGCACGGTAAGCTTCGGCGGCCTGCCCGTCCCGGGGGCCACCGTCACCGTCACGCAGGGCGCACAGGTCTTCACCACCGTCACCGGAACCCAGGGCTTCTACCGGTTCGCCGACCTGCCGGACGGGGTCTGGAAGCTCTCCGTACAGATGCTCGGCTTCGCTCCCCTGGAGCGCGAGGTGACGGTCGCGCCCAGCGTCGCACCGAGCACGCTCGAGCTGAGCATGCTGCCCCTGGAGCAGATCCTCGCCCAGGCTAGAGCCGTTCCCGCCTCACCCAGCGCGCCCAACCCGGCGCTCCAGGCCCGCACAGCGACGCCCGCGCCGGCCAAAGCATCGCAACCGTCCCCGGAGGCCCTGACCCC
>CAXTWN010000041.1:0-3411 GCA_964248055.1 uncultured Acidobacteriaceae bacterium
GCGCACGCGGTGGTGGCGGCGCGCACCCACGGCGGGGCGGGGAGGGGCGTACGCTCGGCGGGCAGGGTGCGTGGCCGGCTACTTAGAACGCGGACCAGGACAGCAGTTGCGGTTGCGCGGCCAAGCTATGTTGCCCGGCCGGTAGAAGAGCGCACCTACGTCACCAGCTTCAACCAGGACCCCGGGGCCCTGACCGCCGGCGACGTCACGGCGGGCGAGGATCCGGTGGTGCGCGCGGCGGCCATCCAGGCGCTGGGCAATATGAATGGGACGGCGCTGGCGATCGATCCGTCTTCCGGACGCATTCTCGCCATGGTGAATCAGCACCTTGCGTTGAGCTCCGGTGCGGAGCCGTGTTCGACGATCAAGGTGGCGGTGGCCCTGGCGGCGCTGAAAGAAGGCATCGTAACCGCCGATACGCCCGTCAACCTGGGCGGTCACTACTCGCTGGACCTCACAACGGCGCTGGCCAGAAGCGTCAATCTGTACTTTGAGGTGCTGGGGCGCTCCATGGGATTCGAGCGCGTGAAGCACTATGCCAACGAGTTTGGATTGGGCGAGCTTGCCGGGTACGGCATCGAGGGCGAGCAGCTGGGCGTGTACCCGGATACGGAGCTGCCGCACAACCTGGGCGGCGTGGGCCGGATGTGTTCCTTTGGCGAGAGCATCTCGATGACGCCCCTGCAACTGGGCGCGCTGGTCTCGGCCATCGCGAACGGCGGCACTCTCTACTACCTGCAGCATCCAACCTCGCCGGAGCAGGTGGCGAGCTTCGAGCCGAAGGTGAAACGGCTGCTGGACATCCAGTCCGTGATCCCGCAGATCCTGCCGGGGATGAGCGGCGCGGTGAACTGGGGAACAGCGCGGTCGCTGAAGGCGAACTTCGTGCAGTTTCCGGTGTTTGGGAAGACCGGCACGTGCTCCAACCACGGCGAACACTTCGGTTGGTTTGTCTCCTACGGCGACGCACCCACGGGGCGCATCGTGACGGTGATCTTTCTTGACGGCAGCCGCGGCTTCTCCGGTCCGCGAGCCGCGGACGTCACCGGCCAGTTCTACCGGGCCATGTATGAGCGGAACTTTTTCGCCCCGCATGTGCCGGGTGCGACCGGCATGTTGAGCGCCACGGGCCGGTAACGAATCGCAGCGCCGCGCTGCTCCGCATCTCAACAGCGGGTGAGGTGCGGATGCAGATTGTCACTGCAAAGGAGATGGCGGCGGCGGACCGGCGATCCGCCGAGCAAGGCGTCTCAGTGCGGGCCCTGATGGAAGAGGCCGGGGCGGCTGTGGCGCGCTTTGTGCTGCGCCATGGACCTCCCGATGGCCCGATCGTTGTGCTTTGCGGCAAGGGAAACAACGGCGGCGACGGGATGGTCGCCGCGACGCACCTCGTTCGCGCCGGACGGCAGGTGCAGCTCCTGCTGCTGGGCTCGGCGACGGAGTTGAAGGCGCCTGTGACGGAGGTCTACCAGGCGGCCTTGGGCGCAGGCGCTGCGGTGCGCGAGGTGAGCGACGAAACTGCGCTGCGCGAGGCTCTGACCGAGGCAGCGCTGGTGCTGGATGCGGTGGTGGGCACCGGGTTCAAGCCGCCGCTGCGTGGGCTCCCAGCTATCGCGCGCGATCTCGTGGCGCAGAGCACGGTTCCCGTGGTGGCCGTCGATCTGCCCAGCGGATGGGACGCAGACGCGACCGCCATGCACGCCGAAGACCGACCTGAGGGGCAGGGGAGTGAGGCCTTTCGGGCGGATGCGGTCGTGACCTTCGCCGCTCCCAAGCTGGCGCATGTCTTTGGCCATCTCACGCCGGGGAGGACCTTTGGGCCGGTGGTGGTCGCCGGGATCGGAACGCCTCAAGCGGCGCTGCAGTCGGAGACGGGCCTGCACTGGGCGGGGGCGTCAAAGGCTGTCGCCGAAGAGCCGCGCGGCATCGACGGAAACAAGGGCAAATTTGGGCACGTGCTACTGCTTGGCGGCGCGTTTGGGAAGTCCGGCGCGCCTTCGATGATGAGCCTGGCGGCACTGCGAACCGGGGCAGGGCTGGTAACAGCCGCGGTACCGCGGTCGATTCTGCTGGAGGTGGCCCGGATCACGCCGGAGCTGATGACGACGCCCTTGGACGAGGGCACAGGGATCAGGGCACAGGGATCAGGGAACAGGGGTGAGGAATCCGAGGGATTTTCGCTGGCGACGCTCGAGCCTGAGTCGCTGGCTAAGCTGCTCACCGGCATCAAGGTCGTGGGGATCGGGCCGGGGTTGGGGCAGGAGGGATCGACGCCGGAGTTTGTGCGCCGGTTTGTGGCGCGGGTGAGCCTGCCGTTGGTGCTGGATGCGGACGCGCTGAATGCGCTCGCGGGGCATACAGAGGTGCTCAAACAGGCTTCGGAGGGCAAGGACGAGAAGGGCGATCCGCGAGTGCTGGTGCTGACGCCCCATCCTGGGGAGATGGCGCGGCTGGTCGGCGGAACAGTGAAAGAGGTGGAGGCGGATCGGGTGAACCTGGCCCGGCGATTCGCGACCGAGCACGGCGTCACGCTGGTGCTGAAGGGTTGGCGAACCTTGATTGCGCATCCGGACGGGCGCCTCGGGGTGAACACGACCGGCAATCCCTCCATGGCCAAAGGCGGCAGCGGCGACATTCTCACCGGGATCGTGGCCGCCATGCTGGGGCAGTACCCCGACCGGGTCGCGGAGGCGGTGGAGGCGGCGGTGTTTTTGCATGGCCTCGCGGGGGACTTCGCCTGCCTGGCGCAGGAGGAGCACACGGTGCTCGCCACGGACACGGTGGCGCATCTCGCGCGGGCGTTCCGGGCGCGGGTTTGCGATGAGGATGGGTTCACCTGGATCGCAGGAACGGCGACCAATGGCGCGATAGCGTCCGCGCCGGATGGGCGGTTGCGCTGATGGAGTTTAACCGGGAAAAGCGGCTGCGAACCCGCAGCGCGGCCGGTACGCTGGCGCTGGGCGAGGTGCTCACGGAGCTATTGCGGCCACCCAAGCTGGTGCTCCTGCGCGGCGACCTGGGAGCGGGCAAGACGACGCTGGTGAAGGGGATGGCCGCGGCAATGGGCGCCAGCGAGGCCGAGGGGGTCACCAGCCCCACCTTCACCCTGGTCCACGAGTATCGGGGGCGCAAGACGCGGGTGTTTCACCTGGACCTCTACCGGCTGGAGACGGAAAGGGAACTGGAGGGGATCGGCGTCTGGGAGATCGCCGACGCCGGGGATGCGCTGGTACTGGTGGAGTGGGGAGAGCGGTTTCCGTCGCTGGTGGCGCGCGCCGATGCGGAGATCGCGATCGAGGGCGGCGAGACCGAGACGGAACGGCTGCTCCAGGTGCGGTGGCGGGAGTAGCAGCGCCGTCGAACGACAAATGCCTTTTCCGGAAACGACAAAGGCCGCCGGGCCCTGAGGGC
>CAXTWN010000041.1:3421-22357 GCA_964248055.1 uncultured Acidobacteriaceae bacterium
GGGCGCCTGGGGCGGGGGCGGGATTACCCGCGCCGCCAAACCAAAAATCCATTTCCGGCAAACCACAACGCCCGCGCCCCAATGCGCGCGGCCTGTCCTTTTGCGCGTGCCTTACCGCTTGCGCCGGTTTGCCTCTGCTAGAGCCTCGGTCCGGGCACGAATGCCGATCAGACTGGGGACAAACACGGTGGCGGCGAAGGCGGTTACAACAAGTAGGTCATACATACAAAAACTCCTGGTCGGCGCGTAGGTAGTGCAGTCGCAGCCGAACTGGTTCCATGCTCCGTTGTCTCTTCAGCGCGGGCGGAGATCAGATCCTGACTGAGCCGTCACGTTCGCTGACTGTGGATTCTGAGGCTTCTCTCTTGAGCAGCTTCTCAGCTTCCATAGTTGTAGACGTCTCGGGGCAGCGAAGGATTCATAATCGCAGAAAAAACTTTGTAGTATGAACCGCCGACTGTACGCTTGTCAAGCGAATATCAAAGATCACTGAGAACGCGGTAGATAGCACAGAGTTCATCCCCTGTCGATCCATATTCCTTTTGCTGTGCGATGGCATCGAGATCGGCCACGTGATCGTTGGCGGACATGGGAACGCGGCCGAACCAGAGGCGGCGGAGGGCCGGCTGGTGGTCCAGAAGGGAGTCATGTTCGGCATTGACGTAGATCAGGTCGAACGGTCGAGGCGCGGCGGCGAGCGACGTCGTGACGTGCCGGAGAAAGCGGCGCAGCAGCTTCAGCTCAAAGGGATGGAAGAGATAGGCAAGGGTCGACTCCGGGGGGAGCGGGTGCCGTGTCGCGTCGGCGTGGTGGAGCAGGATGGGCGCAAGGGGACGGGCAAGCGGATCTTTCGCCCAGAGCGCCAGATTTGCGGCGGCGATGCCGGCGAGATCGGCATTCAACTCCACGCCTTCCACGCGTAGGAACGGGTGCCGGGAGGCGAGCAGCATGGCCCGGCCTTTGCCGGCGCCCACGTCCAGAAAGACGGTTTGCTCGATCGGGGCGACCGGGGCGCACTGGCTCAGCCAAAGATCAACGACGGCGTCCAGGATGCTGGGCGCCACCCCGTAGTAGGCGGTCAGGTCGGCGGGAGCCATGCCCGTGCCGGCGGCGATGACCGGGCCGGGAAGCAGACCGGAGGTGTCGGTGCCGTGCCGTTGATCGAAGGGATGGACGGGCGCGGGTTTCGGGCGCTTGGGCATGGAGGGGCTTCGGCTCTAAATATTAGAGCGGCTCTTGGGTGAGTGGTGCGGCTGGGGGGCAGAATGCGGGGGTCTCTCCGCTGCGCGAACGGGAAGGCCGTTCGCTTCGGTCGAGATGACGCTTTGGTGCGTGCACGTGAATGTACCTGCGCGTGAGGCCTCAAGTACGCACGACTCACCACGCATGACTCGCTCGCGGTAGCGCGTTAGCTCAGGATGGAGAACAGCGGGGGGAGGATGGTCACCTCGGCGCGGGAAAGGGAGGGCAGGCCGAGGAGGCGGTTTTCGACCGCCGCTTGCAGCTGCGCAGCGATGGCCTCCTCGGCGTTGGGGGCGGAGAGGCGTACGCGGGCGATATAGCGCTCCGGCACCCCGGGAACGCCGGCGCCGGGCGCGTCGGGGTCGGGCTCCAGGGTAGCCGAGCGCAGCAGGCCGGCGGAGACGACATCACGCCGCAGCGCCGGGAGAAAGCAGTCGCGAAGGGCGCGGAGCAGATCGGCTTCGGTCAAGGGCGTGGGTGTATCGGAATAGGCGTGTTCACGGCCCCTTCGCACTCTCTCGAAGGGGCCGCGGAGGTGCGGAAGAGCTTCAGGGCAAGAGCAAGCCTGCGAGGAGCTACTTCTTGGGTGGGGTGATGCTGTCCTTGATCGGCTTGGCGATGCGGAACTTCACCGTGGTCTTGGCAGGGATCTTGATGGCCTCGCCGGTTGCCGGGTTACGGCCGATCCGGGCCTGGCGCTGCGCCTTGACCAGCTTGCCGATGCCGGGGATGGAGAACTCGCCGCTGCCCTGGGTTTGAGCCACGGCCATCTCGGCCATCGTGTCAAAGAAGCCGGCCACCTGCTTGGGCGACATCTGCAACCGTTCCGCCAGGGAGCGAACGATCTGTGTCTTGGTCATCTTCGCGACCGGTGCCTTGGACGAAGCGGCGGACTTCTTTGCCGGGGTTTTCTTGGCAGCGGCGCCTTTGGCGGGAGCTGCAATCTTTTCGGAAGCCTTCTTTGTTGCCACTGAGAACCTCTCCTGATGGGGTGTGCTGCATGTGCGACTAAGACATAAAAAGCGCGAGTTCAAAGGGTCGACGCGCTTTAGTAGATGCGATTCAGCATAGCGCGACTGTATACGCGCTGTACGGTGCACTGCACCACCAAAGGGACGGATTTGCAGAAGAAGTGCGTTCGTGGAGGTCTGAACCGGCACCGGACGGGGTCACGGGTACTCCGTACACGCCCGATGTCGTCAGTTGCCGACGACAGAAGGCGTCATTGCATGAAACGAGTGTGTCTTGACGGGTTTTTGGACGCTCGTGCCTTGTTGAAGCCCGAGGGCTAACGTAGTATCCGGCAGAACCTGAAGACTCCCTCGACCAAGACAGGAAGTATGGACCTCCGTAGCAAGCAGCGGGTGCGTTTGGACTTGCCGTGGCGTGCGCGCCTGGCGGCTGGCCTGTTGAGCTTCGTCACACTGGGGCTGGCCGGGTGCGCGGCCCACCGGGCGCGGGTGGACTTCACGGGCTTTGAGAAGGCCTTCGCCGACACGTCGAATCATGAGCTTCTGTTGAACCTCGCGCGGCTGCAAAACCACGACCCGACCTACTTCTTCAAGATGGGGCAGATCACGAGCTCCTACCGGATGCAGGCCAACATCACGACCAACGGCGCCTACGTGGTGCAGGGAAATACGCAGGGCGCGAGCAACGTGACCGGCGGCGGCTCGCCGGGGCTGGTCTATGAGAGCGATCCGCAGTTCCAGTTCATCCCGGTGAACGATGAGACCAATGCGCAGCTGCTGCTGAAGCCGATTCCGGCCGGAACGTTCTACATCCTGTACCAGCAGGGTTGGCGCTTCGATCAGTTGTTTCGGCTGATGATCGACCGGTTGGAGGTGACGGAGTCGACCGACAAGGGATGCACGGTCACGACCTACCGCAATACGCCACCGCCCACGGTTCTGCGCAACGGCGTCGCCGTGGTCTCAGGCAATCCGGCAGATCTGAGCACGTATGTGAGCTTTCTGCGCATCAGCGCGGTGATGTATGGCCTGCAGAGGCGGGGTCATCTGCTGCTGCGGGGCGTCAGCAACTTCGTTCCTTTGGACAAAAACGCCGGGCCGTTTCTGGACCCGGCCAAGGACAGGCAGTTCGTGACGGCCGATACGGTGGAGAAGGCGGCAGAGAAGAGCAGCACCTGGGAGCAGACGCCGGACGGTAGGTGGCAGATCGGACAGCGCGTGGTGAGCCCACGCTTTTACCTCGCGCCCCCAAGGGGCAAGGACGACAAACCGATCGGTTCCCCTAATCAGGCGAACGGTTCGGCCAGTCCGTCGGACAAGGGCAGTGGCACGTACGATCCTGACGTGGACGGGATCGAGCAGGACCTTCTGCAGGATCCGGGCCTGTCACAGTTGAAGACAGGGATGGCTCTGCGCCACGTGCTGGAGGCGCTCCACAACGGGCTGGCGATTGAAAGCGACGCCAATCAGTCGGTCGCAACCGAGATCCCGTGCCCCATCGGAACCAAGCAAACCAGCTCGCACCTGGTGATGCGGTCGCTGATCGGCGTCATGGCGGCCGCGGCGCAGGAGCAACGTTCCTTTGAGGCCCTGGAGCGCGGCAACCCGACCATCCCGATTCTCCCGGGCGACACCGAGGCGCTGCAGTTCCGGCAGGCGGTCCCAACCACCGAGCTGCAGCCCATGTTGCGCCTGCAATGGAGGGATGGTGTCGGCGGCAAGCCCACGCCGCCGTTGACCGAGGTGGAGTATCGCGGCGGCGTGTACCTGATCGCCGACAGCGTCGTGCCGCGAACACCGGAGAACGAGTTCTGGAATCGTGACATGTTTCGGCTGATCAATGCGCTGACCTCGCAGGTGACGGTGGACATCTCCAAGTTCCCGATCCCGGACATCTTGAACCTGCGGACGCAGTGAGCGGGTCGGGCCATCCTGAGCCGTCCGAGCGCTGCGCTCTGAGGAGAAAAACGCGGCATGGCGGCGCGAGGGGTCGTCTATGCTGCACGTAGCGTCGCCGTGGGCGGTGCGCAGAACTCTGGAGAGCGGTTGCCATGAACACCAGCACCTTTGTTCCCTCGCTCAGCTATACGGACGAGGCCGGATCCCACATAGCGATGCTGACGCGGACGGAGACGACGCTGGGGCGCTCGCCGAATCAGGATGTGGTGCGAAGCGAGCCCTTTGTTTCGCGGCAGCATGCCATGATTGCGCGCGGACCGAGCGGGTTTGAGATCGTCGACCGCAACAGCACGCACGGCACGTTTCTGAACGGACGAAGGGTGCAGCGCGCGTTGCTGCAGCCGGACGATGTGGTGCAGCTGGGATCGCTGCAGGCGCCGGAGATGCGCTTTTCGCTGGAGGTGAGCAGGGCGGCGGAGAAGGTGCAACAGACTGCCATGAGCGACCTGCTGCAAACGCTGCATGGCATGCGTTCTCCCGTGCAGGAAAAGGCAGCGGCCCCGGCGCGCGAGCTGGAGCAGTTGAACTTCCTGCTGAGCGCCGCGCGCGCCCTGAACGCCGGCGAGGCGAAGCAGGATGTCTTGCGGGCGCTGCTGCAGCTTTCCATTCAGCTCACCGGCGTGGAGCGCGGCTTTGTCTTCCTGTGTGAAGGAACCGAGATGCCGCTGGCGCTGGGCCTGCATAAGGACGGCCACACGCTGACTGAGGACTCGACGGTGTCCCGGCGTGCGATGCAGCGGGCGATCACCAGTGACTCGCGCTTTTCTGTGGATGACACGCTGAACGACAACAACGCGGGTGCGTGGGTCAGCGTAGTGATGAACAACATCCGCAGCATGTACTGCATTCCGCTGCGGCGGCGGACGACGCCGAACGACCCGGGCGGCCTGTTGGGGCTGCTGTACCTGGATAGCCAGCTTGCTCCCGGGCGCATGACCGAGGTGGATCACCAGCTGCTGGACACGATCGCAACTGAGGCCGCGGCGCTGTTGCAGAACGCGCTGCTGGCCGAGGCCGAGTACAAGGCGCGACAGGCACGCGAGGAGCTGACCGTCGCGGCGCGAATCCACGCCGGGCTGATGACGATCACGCTGCCGAAGCTGCCGTTCGCGGAGCTGTGCGCGCGCAGTGTGCCGTGCCTGGCCATCGGCGGGGACTTCTATGACGCGGTCGCCCTGCCCGGTTGCGTGGGCGTGACGATTGCCGATGTTTCGGGCAAGGGAGTGTCGTCGGCGATCGTGGCGGCGACCCTGCAGGGGATCATTCATTCGCAGATGCTGGCCGGGCAGGGGCTGCCCGAGATCGCGGCCGTGCTGAACCAGTTTCTATGCACGCGGCAGGTAGGCAAGTACGCCACCTTGGTGATGCTGAAGCTGTATGACGATGGCCGGCTGGAGTACCTGAACTGCGGTCATATTCAGCCAGTGGTGATCCGGGACCGGCGTGCCGAGAGGCTGGAAGAAGGCAACCTGGTGGTGGGTCTGATCGAGGCCGCTGGCTATGCCTCTGCATGGAGCAGGCTGGGGCAGGGCGATCGCCTGGTGCTCTCGACCGACGGCATCACGGAGGCGGAGAACCTGGCCGGCGAGGCCTTTGGCGATCTTGGCCTATACCTGATGGCCGACGACAGCTGCGTCGACGCCATGCTGGAGCGGGTAGAGACGTTTCTGGGCCCGTGCGAGGCGCAGGACGACCGCACGCTGGTGGAGGTGCGCTACATGGGAGCTGACCGGGGCTGAAGAGAACGTAGCGAGCATAGGACCCAGGCAGAGATAATCGCAGCCTGGAGCCCTCGTGTACACTGGGCCAACTTCCGCATGGACCTCGTTTCCGCTCAAACGACGCAGCAAGCTTTGTCGCTCGAGGAGCAGATTGCGCGTCTGCAGGCGCTCCTGGAGGCCTCGCGGCAGGTGCACTCCACCATCAAGGTGGAGGAGGTGTTGCTGGAGACGGCGCGCATCCTGGTACGCGAGCTGGAGATGGAAGGCGCGTTGTTCACGTCGCCCGGGGGCGAGGTGCTCGTCTCCTACGGCACGCCTCCCGAGGCGCCCTATGAGCGCTGTTCGCGCTTCTCTCTGCAGGCCAAAGATGGCACTCATCTGGCCGAGCTGATTGTGCGCACAGGGGAGGGCTGCACACTCACGTTTTACGAGCAGGACTTCCTGGAGAGCCTTGTGCTGCAGGCCTCCGTGGCGCTTGAGAACGCGATGTTCCACGAGCGCGATCTGCAATGGGCGCGCGTGCAGCAGGACATGGAGGCCGCCCGCGGCATTCAACGCTCGCTGTTGCCCAAAAGCATGCCGCAGGTGAAGGGCTTCTCGCTGGCGTGGCGTTCCGTGACTTGCTACGAGGTGGGCGGCGACTACCTGGATGTGCTGCAACTGCCGGATGGCTCGCCCCTGTTTGTGGTTGCCGATGTGGCCGGCAAGGGCCTGGCTTCGGCCATCGTGGCCACCAGCTTTCGCGTGTCCTTCCGATCGCTGGCCAACCAGATGCTGCCCTTTGCCGAGATGGTGAGCCGTGTGGGCCAGCAGCACTGGGAAGAAGGGGTCGAGTCGCGGCGGCGCTATGTGACCGCGATCCTGGCTCGGCTGGATCTTCGTACTGGCGTGATCGAGATCGTGAACGCGGGGCACAATCCGGGTTTCCTGGTGGGCGCCGACGGCGAACTGCGCACCATCGAGTCCTCCGGGACGCCGCTGGGCATGTTTCCCGGCGCGGAGTATGAGGCGGAGACCTTCCCCTTTCCGCCCGGATCGCGTCTGCTGCTGTACACGGATGGCCTGCCGGAGGTCTTTCAGGGCGAGGATGAGTTCGGCTGCGAGCGGCTGGCTGACACCTTTCGGGCATTGCCGACCGAAGAGGCACCCGAGATGCTGGAGACGCTTTGGGAGACGCTGGCGCGGTTTTCAAGCGGCGGACCGCAGACCGACGATATGACCGCCCTGGCAATTTGCCATCAAGTCCCACAACCGGCAGAGGAGAACGTGAGCGCATGAGACATGGAAGCTCTGTTGAGGTGCATCTGCCATCCGAACTCGGGTTCGAAAAGGTGGCGATGAGCACCGCCGCCGGCGTCGCGCAGATGATGGGCTTCTCCGAGGATCGCGTGGAGGATCTGAAGACGGCGGTGGCCGAGGCCTGCATCAACGCGATCGAACACGGCAACCAGATGGACGAGAGTCTGCGCGTGGGCGTGGAGCTTTCCACCTCGGACACGGAGCTTGAGGTAAGGGTCTCGGATGAGGGCTCCGGTCCTGGGTTGCACGGCAGCGGTTCCCCGGACATCGACCGCAAGATGCTGGGCGAGGAAGACCCTCGCGGCATGGGGATGTTTCTGATTCAATCGCTGGTAGACGAGGCGGAGTGGCACAAGGGGCCGCCGGGAAAGAGCTACGTCCGGCTGGTGATTCGCCTCAACAAGGAGAAGATCTAGATGCAGGCTGCCACGAAGGTCTCGCAACGCTCGGCAACCGGTGCGTCCGGGGCGACGGTGTGTATTCTCGCGTTTACGGGCGACATTGCGTCCACGTCCAAAGACGCCATTCTGGACGCGTACCACGGTATCGCCGCGAGTGTAGAGAAGGTGCTGCTCGACTTCCGCAAGGCCGAGTACATCAACTCCTCGGGCATCGCGATCATCATCCAGATGTTGCTCGAGGCCAGCAAGAGCGGCCAGCGCACGGTGGGCATCTTTGGGCTGAGCCCGCACTTCAGCAAGGTCTTTACGATGGTGGGCGTGGCGAAGTATGCGACGCTCTCAGCCGATGAGGCGAGTGCGTTGGCGAAGCTGTAGGTCTGTCCGCACCGGACGTGGCGCCGAAAAGGGGGGGGGGGCGCGGGCGCGCGGGGGGGGGGGGGGCCCGCCCCCCCCCCCCCGCCCCCCTTTTCTGCTTGATCCTGAGCACCAGTTCTTACGCGAACGACTTCAGCGCGTCCTGCTCGCTTTCCTTGACGTCGAAGACGGTCAGCAGCTTGGTGATGACGAGCAGATCCCTGACCTTTTTGGTCAGGTGCACCAGCTTCAACTCGCCACCGCCGTTCTTGACGGTGGTGAAGGCGCTGACGAGCTCGCCCAGACCGGCCGAATCGATATAGTTCACATCGGCGAGATTGAGCAGAATCTTCTTGGAGCTGCCCAGAGCATCCTGCACGGCGCTGCGCAGCTTGCCGCTCGCCTCGCCCATGGTGATCTTGCCGCTCAAATCCAGAACTGTGACGCCGTCTACCTGCCGCACCTTGGTGTCCATGCCTAGCTGCTCGCCTCCGTATCCCTGTGCTTGATGAGGGTGACCTGTGTTCCTGGCTCTAACTGCCGAAAGTGTACCTCATCCATGATGGCGCGCATCAGGAAAACTCCCCTGCCCGAAGAGCGCAGAAGATTGGCTGGATCCAGCGGGTCAGGAAGCGTGTCGGGGTTCAGCCCTTCGCCCTGATCGGCGATGCAGACCTTGAGCGCGGTGTCTGTGCAATCCAGTGTTGCGGAGACGGTCTTGCCCTCGGCGAAGCGGTTCCCGTGCTTGACGGCGTTGATGGCCGCCTCGCGAATGACCATGGCGATGTTGCTGGCGGTGTCCTCGTCGAAGCCGGCGTGCTTTGCCATCTCCTCCGCGCTTCGCTCGATCTGCTCTACGGTCTCCAGCGTGGACGGAAGGGTGAAGCTGAGGTGATCGACGGGAGCATGGGCAGGTGTTGCGTGTTCATCCTTCGCACCTTCCATGCGGTCTCCTTTTGCGTGCGCCGGCGCGTCCGGGCGACCGTCTACCAGCGCCTCGCAATTGGTGCGAATCATAGCAGAGCGACGGCGAAGCGCCTTCTACAACTTCAGGCAGGGAGCTCTTCGGTGCTCGGGTAGTGGTGCTGCTCGCGGCCGAGGTCGCCGTCGTACTTCAGCGTGCTTTTGAACAGTTCGTAGCGCCCGTCATTGAACTGCCTGCCGTGCTCGCGGAGGTCGGCCATCTGCCTGGGACTTAGCGGCTGGAAGTTCCGCAGAATCTCAAGGTTCTGATCGAGGACGCCCATGGAGTCCATGCCGGAGATGGTGGTGGAGACGCCGGGCACGCTCATGGCATAGGACAGGGCCTCGGTCGGCGTGAGCGCACCATGCGTGATGGACTCGCCGGAACCGCTCATGCTCTTCATCGAAAAGACCGCCATGCCCTTGGCCTGCGCGACCGGCAGGACGTTCCTCTCGAACGAACGGTAGCTGGGGTCAAAGGCGTTGATCGGCATCTGCACGGTGTCGAAGTGGAAGCCGCGGTTGAGCATGTCCAGATGAATGGACGGGTTCTTGTGGCCGGTGAAGCCGACGAAGCGCACCTTGCCCTGCTGCTTGGCCGCGGCCAGCGCTTCCAGCACGCCGTCGGGAGCGTAGGCCAGCTCAGGGTCGTTGTAGTAGATGACCTCGTGAACCTGCCACACGTCGAGGTGGTCGGTCTGCAGGCGCTTGAGAGACTCCTCGAGCATCTGCATGGCAACGTCTTTTTTGCGGCCGTGGGTGCAGACCTTGGTCATCACGATGGCCTGGTCGCGCTTGCCCTTCAGGGCGGTGCCGACGCGCTCTTCGCTGAGGCCCTTGTGATACTCCCAGGCGTTGTCAAAGAAGTTGATCCCATGATCGAGCGCCTTGGCGACCATGTCGTTCACCTCTTC
The DNA here is from genome assembly GCA_964248055.1 of uncultured Acidobacteriaceae bacterium. GTDB lineage: Bacteria > Acidobacteriota > Terriglobia > Terriglobales > Acidobacteriaceae > Granulicella. The sequence goes on from CAXTWN010000041.1 coordinate 13,246, forward strand.
CTGACTCTTGGCGGTCCCGAGGTGATAGCCGCCCATGCCGAGGATGGACACCTGCAGACCGGTGGAACCCATGGGGCGCCGCGGCACCTGGAAGCCGGGCGTGGAACTGCTGCCATACTCGCCGGTGAAGTTGGGTACAAGGGGGTTGGGCAGTTTGGACTCAGCGCCGTTGCCGGTGGATTTGGAGTAGGTCGCCTGCGCCTCCGCGTCGTGTCCTGCGGCGGCAGGGACCACGGCGGCGGCACCGGTCAGCGCCGCGGTTTGCAGGAAGCGCCTGCGGGAGAACTCCGGCTGCGCAGTGACCTCTTGCTGTTTGTACCGGTTCTGCTCTTCAAACGACATCTGCTTCTCCTCGGAGTCTTGCGCTCTCGATCGTTCCGCTGCCATCAGCGTGCACTAGAAATCCATCGTCTGCGGCCAGGGTGATTTCTGTGGGTCCTTGACCTCGGGGAAGGGCCGGCCGCTGTTGTTGGTCGCCTTCACCAACTGCCGCACCTCGATCTGCTGCATGTCCAAGGGAAAGTCGTGGGCGAGGCGGGCCTCGGGGTTATCGAACTTGATGGAGGTTTTGTAGAGCTCGAAGCGGCCGTCGCCGGCGTATTGCTTGGCGCGGTCGCGCAAAGCCTGCATCTCCGTTGCCGAGAGGGGCGTGAAGTTTTGCGCGATGCGCAGGTTTTGTTCGAGGATCTCAAGGTCTTCCACGCCGCTGATCGTGGTCGCGACGGGCAGCGACATGGAATAACGCAACAGCTCCTCGGCCGTGAAGATGCCTCGCTGCACCGGCTCGCCGTGGCCGCCGATGGGCTTCATGGCAAGCGGCGCGATGCCGTGTTGCACGAGCCGCGGGAGCACCTTTTGCTCGAAGCTCATGAAGTTGGAATCGAAGGGGTTCAGCGGCATCTGCACGGCGTCAAACGGGAACTTGGTGTCGAGCATGGCGTTGTGGAGGTCCGGGTCCTTGTGGCCGGTGAAGCCGACGAAGCGAACCTTGCCCTCTTTTTTGGCGCGGGTGAGCGCTTCGGCGGCGCCGCCCGGGCGTATGAAGAGATCGGGGTCGTTCTGGAAGGTGACTCCATGGATCTGCCACAGGTCAAGATGGTCGGTCTGTAGGCGGCGCAGGCTTTGTTCCAGCATCTGCATGGCCAGCGCGGCGTCGCGGCCGTGGGTGCAGACCTTGGTCATCAGGAAGACCTTGTCGCGGCGGCCTTTGAGGCCTTTGCCGAGCCAGTCCTCGGACTTGCCCCGGTTGTACTCCCAGCAGCAGTCGTAAAAAGTGATGCCGCCGTCCACCGCGCGGTGGATGATCTCCACCGCGGCCTCTTCGCTTTCCGCTGCGCCGAGATGATGACCGCCCATGCCCAGGGCGGAGATCTGGACGTCTGTTTTGCCGAAGCGCTTCAGGGGAATGGTGCCGCTCATCGCCATAGGTACAGCCTTGGATGCGCGTCGCGCCCTTCGGGGCGAGGCTCTGGCGCGGACTGCCATGAACCTGTGTGCACGGCGAACCCGCGGCCACAGCGGTGTGGTCTTGCGCAAGCGGAGCAGGGCTATCCGGGCGCCGTTGCGCTTCTTTGGCAACCTCCGTAAGCTGGCGAAGCGGAGATGTCTACGCCCCTCGAACTCGCGCTCCTGTCGTGCCTTCTGCTGGGACTGCGGCATGGGTTTGACTACGACCATCTTGCCGCCATTACCGACATCACCAGCGTGCAGCGCGGCTGGCGCGAGGGGATGCGGCTGGGACTGCTGTACGCGCTGGGCCATGCGCTGACCGTCGCCGTGCTGGGCGTGGGCGTGATGTTTCTGCACCTGTCGCTGCCGCGGGGTCTGGACGCCGTCGGCGAGCGGCTGGTGGGTGCGACGCTCGTGGTGCTGGCAATGTATGTGCTGTTTACGTTGTGGCGATCGCGCCGGCATCTGGCCGAGCATCGGGGCGAGGGATCCGGACACCGGCATGTGACGCGCAGCCGGATCGCGCTGTTGATCTCCGGCGCGCAGTATGCGCACTGGCGCGTGCGCCGGGTGTTTGATCCCGCACGGCCTCGGCCGGAGGCGTTTGCCTTCCGCTACGATAGCGGCTCGGTGTTTACGGTGGGGATCATCCACGGCCTGGGCGCGGAGACGCCCTCGCAGCTGCTGCTGTTTCTGCTGGCCGCCAACCTGGGCGGCACCAGCCGCGGGCTCATCGGGTTGGGATGCTTTATCGCTGGGCTGCTTTTAATGAATACGCTGATGACGGCGAGCGCCTCGGGCATCTTTGCCGGCAGCACGCATCGGCCGCGGCTGCAGGTCACGGTGACCTCGCTGGCGGCGGCGTACAGCTTCGTGGTGGGCGCCATCTTCCTGTTGGGGCTCAGCGACAAGCTGCCGCCGCTGGTGCGATAAGACGTGGGGCCTACAATCGATCTTGTGGATGTGAGGCAAAAGGCGGCGCTGCTGCACGGGAAGCTGAGTGAGCTCGGCTCGCTGATGGTGGCGTACTCCGGGGGCACGGACTCGGCGTTTCTGGCCTATGCCGCTTTCCAGGCGCTGGGGACGCGGATGCTGGCCGTGATCGCAGACTCGCCTTCGCTGCCACGCAAAGAACTGGCCGCGGCGCTCGCCTTTGCTTCGTTGCATTGCATCCCTCTGCAGGTCATCTCGACCGACGAACTCGCCAATCCCGACTACCGCCGCAACGATGCGCAACGCTGTTTCCACTGCAAAGACGAGCTGTTTCAGCAGATGGAGCGTGAACGCGAGCGGCTTGGCTTTGCGCACATCGCGTATGGCATGAACCTGGACGATCGCGGCGAGATACGCCCTGGCCAGCGTGCGGCGGCGCTCCATGGCGCGCTGGCGCCGTTGGTGGAGGCGCAGCTCACCAAAGCGGAGATCCGGGTGCTGTGCCGTGAGGCGGGGCTGACGGTGGCGGATAAGCCGGCGAGCGCGTGTCTTTCGTCGCGCATCGAGTATGGCCGGCCGGTGACGGCAGAGGCGCTTGCCCAGGTGGAGCGCGCCGAAGATGCGCTGCGTGAGCTTGGCTTTGCGCAGGTTCGGGTGCGCCACCATGGAGATCTGGGGCGCGTGGAGATTGCGCGGCCGGAGCTGCCGAAGGCGCTTTCGATGGAGATGCTGGGCCGGATCACGACCGCGCTGCGCGAGGCCGGCTTTGTGTACGTCACGTTGGACACGGAGGGGTATCGTTCCGGGTCGATGAACGATGTGCTTCCCGTGTCTGCCATCGCCGCAGCGCGTGGTTAAGGCTGCGAATCAGAGACCCGCGTACGTGGTGGGCAGACAAAAGGGCTTATGCGGATTGCTTATCTCGACTGCTTCGCTGGGATCGCCGGCGATATGTTTCTGGGTGCGTTGCTCGATGCCGGTGTGCCCGCACAGGTACTGCATGAGGCGACCGCCGCGCTGGATCTCGGAGCAAGCCTGCGCATAGAGACCGTCGATCGCAGCGGCATCTCGTGCACCAAGGTGCATGTGCTTGAAGACGGAGAGCTGGCCGAAGGGGAAGGCCATAAGCACTCGCGCGAACACGAGCACACGCGGAATGACAAGCAGCACCAGCGCTCACTGGAAGACCTCGGCCATACGCACCAACTCCGGACGCAGCACCTGCACAAGGTCGGGCACAGCCATCGCCATCAGCAGGAAGACGAGCACACGCACGAGCACGGCGAGCTTGACCATGCGCATGGGCGATCGTTGACCGAGATACGCAAACTGATTTGTGCGGCGGAGCTGCATCAGGACGTCAAGAGCTTTGCGATGCGCGCGTTTGAGCTGCTGGGTGCGTCCGAGGCGAAGATCCATAACGTGCCGGTGGATGAGATCCACTTTCATGAGGTGGGTGGCGTAGATGCGATCGTCGACATCGTGGCTGCGGGCGCAGGCATACATCATCTGCAGATTGGAGCCTGGTATGCCTCGGCTGTGAACGTTGGTGGCGGTACGGTGGAGTGCGCCCACGGCACGTTTCCTGTGCCCGCGCCCGCGACCGCCGATCTGCTGCGAGGCTGTCCCACGTACTCGGCGCATGTGCAGAAGGAACTCGTGACCCCTACCGGAGCGGCTCTGCTGCGTGCCTTGCAGCCCGCCTTTGGGGCGCAGCCAAGCATGGCGGTTGAGGCAGTGGGCTATGGTGCGGGCACGCGCAATCCTCGAAGATTTCCGAATGTGCTGCGATTGAGTGTGGGGGCGCAGGTCGCGTCCTCCGCCAGGGAGGGCAACGGCCTCGTTTCGCTATCTGCGCTCCGCGACGGCGACGGGACGAAGACAGACGCTGAGGTGGTGACGGTGCTGGAGACGGCGCTCGACGACCTTTCCCCGCAGGTGATCGCGTATGTGACGGAGACGGCGTTGAGCATGGGTGCCTTGGATGTGATGTTGACGCCGGTGATCATGAAGAAAGGCCGGCCCGGCACGTTGCTGACGGTGCTTTGTGAGCCGTCGCAAAGCGCTGCCTTCGAGCAACTGCTGCTGCGCGAGACGAGCACGCTGGGCGTGCGCATTCGGGAGGACCGGCGTGTCTGTCTGAAGCGCCAGCATGTGACGGTGGAGACGCGCTACGGTCCGATCCGGGTGAAGGTGGGCTCGGAGGACGGGGAAGAGCGCAACGTAGCGCCGGAGTTTGAAGACTGTCGCGGAGCCGCGACGCAACATGGTGTCCCGCTGAAGCGGGTGCAACAGGCGGCACTGACCGCCTATGGTCAATAGGTGCGACGATGACGAAGTCTGATCTGCTGCAACTGCTGGCCTCTGTAGAGCAAGGCACCGTGAGCCCCGATGCGGCGGCTCGCCGACTGGCGACGATGCCATTTGAGGACCTCGGGCACACGCGCGTGGACCACCACCGCAGCCTGCGCACCGGGCTGCCGGAGGTGATCTATGCCGCGGGCAAGACGCCGGAGCAGACGGCCGCGATCTTCTCGTCACTGGCCGCCGATGGCGTGGATGTGCTGGCCACGCGCGCCAACGCAGAGACAGCGGAGGCCGTGCTTGCGCGTCAGCCGCAGGCGGTCTACAACGCGACGGCACGGACACTGGCGCTGCGGCAGAGTGAAGAGACAGCGGCAAGGGGGCACATCGCCGTACTATGCGCGGGGACCAGCGATCTGCCGGTGGCCGAAGAGGCCGCGGTGACCGCCGAGACCTTTGGCGTCAAGGTGACGCGGCTGTATGACGTGGGCGTGGCGGGCGTGCACCGCCTGCTTGCCGTGCGGGATCAGCTTGCCGGCGCGGATGCGGTGATCGTGTGTGCGGGTATGGAGGGCGCGCTGCCGTCGGTGGTGGGCGGCCTGGTAGGCGTGCCGGTGATCGCGGTGCCGACCTCGGTAGGGTATGGTGCTTCCTTTGGGGGCGCGTCCGCGCTACTAGGCATGCTGAACTCGTGCAGTCCGAATGTGGTGGTGGTAAACATCGATAACGGCTTTGGCGCGGCGTATAGCGCGACGTTGATTGCGCGGGCGTCGGTGCGCGAGTAGGCGGCAGGGAAAGCGATAGGACCTGCTTTGACGGCGTTGCTGACCGGGACGAAAGCAGGTCCATCCCCTTCGCTGCGCTCAGGGTCGGGATGACAACAAGAGAAGAAAAGCAGGTCCATCTCCTTCACTGCGCTCAGGGTCAGGATGACAACAAAACGAAGAGGAGCAGGTCCTTCTTTTCGTTGCGCTCAGGCCAGGATGACACGGGTGGTGCGAGAGTAGCGGCTGCGAGTTAGCCCTTGCTGCGGTCCGTGAAGCGATAGAAGAGGGACTGCTGCGCGACGGGGGCGGCGGCCTCGTTGAGCGCGGCCATCTGCTGGTGGGAGAGCGGGGTGAACTCGCGGGCGATCCTTACGTTCTCCTCGAGCTGCGGGATGTTGTCGCAGCCGATGATGATCGTGCTGACCGGATGCGTGAGCGCGTAGTCTACCGCGTTCTTCATGGTCATTACCCCGGGGCGCGTCGCGATCGCGGAACCCTCCCACATGTGCTTTTGCGCTTCCACCGGCGGCGGCGTCCAGCTGGAGAGCAGGCGGCCGCGCGAGGGCACCTTCATGCCGATGATGCCCATCTGCTTCTCGACGACCAGCGGCAGGAGCTTCTCCTGGAAGCTCCACATGTGGACGTCGGCGGGGTTGAGCGACATCAGGATGCAGTCGAAGGGATGGCGGTTGATGGCGTCGATGAGGGGATCGGGACGATAGTGGCCGGTAAGGCCGAGGTTGCGCACGACCTTCTGGTCGTGCATCTCGATGAGCGCCTCCATGGCGCCGCCTTTGGCGAAGACGGCATCCACATCTTCGGGCAGACCGATATCGTGCAGCTGCCATAGATCCACGTGATCGGTGTTGAGCAGCTGGAGCGACTTTTCGATCATGCGCATGGAGCCGTCGCGTGTGCGCTCCTTGGTCTTGGTAGCGAGGAAGGCCTCCTTGCGGCGCGTCTTCATCACCGTGCCGACGTACTGCTCGCTCCAGCGGTCCGGGCCGCCGTAGATGGACGAGGTGTCCAGGTAGTTGACGCCCAGATCGAGCGCGCGCTCGATGATGGGGACGGCGACATCGAAGTTGTTGGCCTTTTCGATCGCAGCCTGGCCGCCCAGCGAGAAGATGCCCACCTTGTAACCGGTCTTGCCGAGGTTGCGGGTCGGCATGGCATCGTGGGTCTTGGGATTGAAGGGTAGCGGCGGCAGCGTCTTCGTCGTTTCAGTGGTGGCCGAGGCCGCGGCGGGCACCAGCAGGCCTGCGGCTAACGCGCCGCCGGTCTTCAGGAACGTGCGACGATTGTGGGTGCTGGCGGGCTGCTTCACGGAGATCACCTGGGCCTTTCGTTTCCTGCGAAATTGTACGCGAAGGGGGCGGCCCGAAGGTCGCCCCTGTCACGTGATCACATCCACGCCATCATTGCTTGGTGTGCTTCTTGGGTTTGCTGGCGTCCGGGGCTGTCTTCCGTCCGGATTGCGCGGCGGCTCCGGGGCTGTCCGTGGTGCTGCCCTGGAAGCGCGCGTGCTTGCCGTCCCCGGGTTGCAGGGGCGAGATGCCGCCCTTGGCCATCAGCTGCGCAGCGATCTCGTAGATCTCCTCGGGTGCATAGTCGGGAGAGAAGAGACTGGGCGCCTCTCCGATCACCGGACCCTCGGCGGCGTAGTCGGGAGTACCTGCGATCACCTCAAGCTCCTCACCATCTGCCCAGTCTGCGGTGCCGGACCACACCCCTTTGACGTCGGCGTACTCGCCCTCCTTCGACCAGGTGTAGAGTCTGCGGTGCGACCCGATCGCCTGCCACTTGCGCGCTTCGGGGATCTTGGCATCATCGATGTTCGGCGTAGGCAGCATCTTGGTGACTTCGACGCCGGTGATCTTGCGCAGCGCCAGCGCGTAGGCGGCCTGGTGCACCCCGCCCCGCACCATGAGGTACCCGATAACATCCCGGGCTGCCTGATTGGTCGTCATCTGGTAGCAGCGATGCTTGTGCATGCGCGCACCGGTCTCCAGAAAGAAGTTGTGCAGGAGATCGGCAACCAGATTGCCGCTGGAAAACACGTGTTGGCCGGTCCAGAAGTGGCCCATGGAGTCCATCACCTGGTGGCCGCCGCCGCCCACGATGGTGTGATGGGTGTTGCGTAGGTTCTTGGCCTCCTCCAGAGGGGCGGAGACCGGGTCGCCCTCCGGCGTGGAGCCTTCGAGCATAAGGTTGATCGCGGTGGTCACGAGTTCGACGTGTCCGAGCTCTTCGGCCGTGATGCTGGCCACCAGGTCGTAGAAGGGCTTGAGCTTCTTCTTCTCCTTGAAGCCAAAGGACTGGTGCAGGTAGTTATTCAGCGTCGACATCTCGCCGAACTTGCCCCCGAGTAATTCCTGGATCGCGGCGGCGCCGTTGGGGTCTGGATTTGCGGGCTTTTGCAGCGGGATCAACAGCTTTTCCGAACGTAGAAACATGGGCGTCCTCAACTTGGGTGATGGAGCGTGGTCAGGAAAGCGCCGCAGATCGAGCAGCGTTCAGGGGGAACGTTCTTTTAGATGCCGTCCTGTACACCGCACCCAAGCCGGAGGGGCATGAGGTGTTGATAGAAGCCAATGGGAGGCTGAAACACCCGCGATCTCGGATTACCGGCGGGCGGTAGCGGAGACGCCGAGGGCGTTCAGCCGCGAACGGGCCTGCGCCGCCTCCGGGGAGTTGGGGAAGCGTTGCACAAGGGCGCGCAGTTCGCGAACGCCGGCCTCGGTCTGCCGGGTGGCGAGCAGGGCCTCGCCCTTGTGCAGGTGCGCGGCCGGGATCTTGGCGTTGTCGGGGTAACGCTCGATCACCTGGTCGAAGTTCTTGATGGCGGGTCCGAGCTTGGAGGCGCGCACATCCATCTCGCCGATGTAGAACAGGGCGTTGCCGGCGAGGTTATCGTCTGGGTAGGCCTTGATCAGATCGCCGAACTCCGAGCTGGCAAGCGGGTACTTCCCGGCCATGTAGTCGTTATAGGCGGTGCGGTACATGTCTCCCGCGGGCGGACCGGAGGCAGACGCGGAAGGCCCGAGCGGCACACCCGGCGTGGTGGTTGTGGGAGGAGCAGAGGAGGGAATGGGCGCGCCCGCGGGTGGCGGGGCCGCGATGTCGGTCCCGGCCGGAGCGCCGGCGGCGGGCGCCGTGAGCGCCGCGTTGGCGGCCTGGTTCTGCAGCGCGGAAAGTGTCTTCTCCATGCGCTGCATGCGGGCCTTCAGTTCGTCCAGCGAGTCGTTCAGCGCCTGCACCTGACCGGAGATCTGATCGTTGCGGGCCGACTGCGCATCGCCCTGGTTCTGCAGCTTCAACTGCATGCCGTTGACCGTGATGGACATCTTGTTCACGGAGTCGACGGTCTGCTGGACGAGGTCCTTCAGCACGCCCATCTGCTGATCGTTGGAGGACTGCAGGCGGGCGAGCGAGTCGATGAGCTGCTGCACCTGGGTCTGCAGCTGCACCATGTCCTTGTTGACGGCGTGCGCGGGGCGGACGGAGAGCAGCGAAAGGGCAACAAGGGCCGGGGCGAGGCGGCGGCAACTGCGGGCGAGAATCATGCCGGATACTCCTGGGCGTCAGTGTAAACAGGAACCGCGCCCGCGGGGCGGGAGCGTGTGGGTCAGGCGCGCCGGCGCGGGCGCCCCGCGGGG
>CAXTWN010000042.1:0-21667 GCA_964248055.1 uncultured Acidobacteriaceae bacterium
CGCTTACCTGCCCGGCCGTGGTGCTTGAACTCGCCCCTGAGAACGAGACGCCTGCGAGCATCAACGACGCCGGGTATCAGGAGCGCGTCGCCGCCGCGCTCGCCGGGGCGCTGGTCGTTTGGGAGACAGCAGTGCAGCCGCCGGTCAAGCTCCCACCGCCCCCGCGTCCTGTCGTGAACCACACCCCGCCGCCGGAGGCCGCGGCGCCTGAGGCCCAGCCATGACCGCCCGTCGCATGCGCCTTCTCTTCTGGGGCCTGTTCACCGCCATCCTGCTGATGGGCGTGCTGCTCTTCGTCGAGCGCCAGCGCAACCGCGACCGGGTCCGCGATCTCGCCGACCAGGCCCCGGTAGACGCGCCCTACACCAGCGCCGAGGCCGTCACCCTCGATCTCGCTAACGATGACGAAGGCTCGATCACCGCCGCCGAGCGCCAGATCGCGCTCCCCACCGAGGTGACCGCTCGCGCCCGCGCGCTGCTTGACCACCTTGTGACCCAGTACGATCTGCCCGGTTCGGCCCATCCGCTCCCGCCCGGAGCCATGGTGAACGAGATCTTCCTCCTACCCCTTCCGGTAACCGGCCACACCGTCGACAGCAGCGCCCCCGCCTCGCCCGATGGCCGCGTTCAGACCGTGCCCGTACCCTCCAGCAATCCAACGGCGCTGCAACCCAGGACTCCCGGCGGAGAACTCGCCGTGATCGACCTGCGCAGCAGCTTCGTCAACAGCCATCCCTCCGGCGTTGAGGTCGAGTCCCTCACCCTGGCCTCCATCATCGGCACCCTGCACACCAACCTGCCGCAGATCGAGCAGATCCGCTTTCTTGTCGACGGCCAGCCCCGCGAAACCCTCGCCGGCCACGCCGACCTCCTGCGCACCTACGCCTCGCGCGACACAACCGGCGGGAGCTGACCTCACAAGCCGGCTAACTCTCGACTGCCCTCAACAAAATTGTCATCCTGAGCGAAAGCGTCATCCTGAGCGAAATTGTCATCCTGAGCGCAGCGAAGGACCTGCTTCTTGCCTGAATCCCCACCAAACTCGCTCACAGACCGCCTTCATCACCCCACCGTCGGCGTCTTCGACTCCGGCTTCGGCGGCCTCACCGTGCTGCGCGCGCTGCTGCCGCGTCTACCCGGCACTCACTTCGTCTACCTCGGCGACACCGCGCGTCTCCCCTACGGCGACAAATCCCGCGCTACCGTCGCCCGCTACGCCGTAGAGGCCGCCCACTTCCTGGTCGCGCAGGGCGCCGATCTCCTGGTCATTGCCTGCAACACCGCCACCGCCCTGGCGCTCCCCGAGATCCGCGCCGCGGTCGCCGTCCCGGTGATCGGCGTGGTCGAACCCGGCGCGCAGGCCGCCTTCACCGCCGCACGTGACACCCTGAACGGCGAAGCGGGAAGCGGTGAAGTCCTCGTACTCGCGACCGCGGCCACCGTCCAGTCGCACGCCTACCGCGACACCTGCGCCGCGCTCGGACTTCGCGTCGCCGAGATGCCTTGCCCCCTGCTTGTGCCGCTCGTGGAAGAAGGCTGGACCGACCACCCTGTCACCCGCGAGGTGCTCCGGATCTACCTCGCCGAGGCGCTCACCCGCAGCGCACCGGGCGCCGTGCTGCTCGGCTGCACCCACTACCCGTTGCTCGCGCCGTCGATCCGCGAGACACTCCACCAACTCGGCTGCCCGGCCCGGGTTGTGGACTCCGCCGAAGCCACCGCAGACGCGGTGCGCACCCAGCTCGAAACCCGCGCCGCAACGGACGCGCCCGAAGCCACCTTCACCTGCTACGCCACGGACTCCGTGGAAAAATTTGCCCGCCTGGGCAGTCGCTTCCTTGGCCGCCCCATTCCGAAAGTAGAACTCCTGGACCTGGGCGGCTAACGCAACGTTCGGCCCCAAATCACACCGCGCAAACACCGCGTACGCTGCTTACGCCGCGTGTGCCGTTCACCTCCCCGCTACACTGTCCAAGCTATGCCTTACCTCCTGAAGTCCGAACCCGAAGCCTACTCCTTCGACGACCTGCTCCGCGACGGCGAGACCACCTGGGACGGCATCAGGAACCCGCAGGCACTCGCCACGCTTCGCAACATGAAGCCCGGCGAACAGTGCGTGATCTACCACTCCAACACCGGCGAGGCGGCGGTCGGCACGGCCAAGGTCGTCTCCGTCACCCTCGACGCGGACGGCAAAACGCCCATCGTGAAACTCAAAGCCGGCAAGCGCCTCCACCGCGAAAAGCCACTGGCCGAGATGCGCGAAGCCGGCGTCTTCCAGGGATCGCTGCTCTTTCGCCAGTTCCGGCTTTCTGTCGTCCCGCTCACGGACGAGCAGTTCGACTGGCTCCTGCACGGCTGAACGAGCGTCTGCGGGCCTTTGATGGCCGGTCCGACGCGTCTGCGCACCTTCACCCAACTAGCTCCACTCCGGAGCGAGAGCGGGTATGGCTCGCGCGCGAGTGTAATTTTTCGCTTTTGCCCCAATCCTGGGACCGCCCAACGCCTCGCCGCGCCGCGACATCCCACCTTCATGGACACACCCCACGCCTCGTCTTCCGGCACCTTTACCCTCGGCGGCGACCTCCCGGTGCAACGCCTCGGCTACGGCACGATGCGACTTGTCGGCGAGGGCGCCTGGGGCGAGCCGCCCAACCGCGAAGACGCCCGTAACGTCCTGCGTCGCGCCGTGGAACTCGGCATCACGCTGCTGGACACCGCCGACGCCTATGGCCCCACCATCGCCGAAGAGCTCATCGCCGAGGCGCTCCACCCCTACCCCGCGGACCTCGTCATCGCGACCAAGGGCGGCCTCACCCGACAGGGTCCCGCCAAGGCCGTTCCCTGCGGCCGCCCCGACTACCTGCAACAGCAACTGGAGCTCAGCCTCCGCCGCCTCCGGCTGGAGCGCATCGACCTCTACCAGCTCCATCGCATCGACCCAACCGTTCCGCTGGAAGACACCCTGGGCGCCCTCAAGGACGCGCAGGCAGCCGGAAAGATCCGCCACATCGGCCTCTCTGAGGTCACCCCGGAACCGATCGAGGCCGCGCAGAAGATCGTGCCGATCGTGAGCGTGCAGAACCGCTACAACCTCGTGGAGCGCAAGAGCGAAGCAACGCTGAGGTTCTGCGAAGAGCACGGCATCGGCTTCCTGCCCTGGTACCCCGTCAACGCCGGCAAGCTCGCCAAGGCAGCGTCCACCGAGCACGACGGCGGCAATCATCCGGTCGCTGAGTTCGCCGAGCAGCACCACGCCACGGTCACCCAGGTCGCGCTTGCCTGGCTGCTGCAACGTAGCCCCGTGATGCTCCCAATCCCCGGCACGGCGAGCATTCAGCACCTTGAAGAGAACGTGGCGGCGGCCGCGCTCCAGATCTCCGAAGAGGACTGGGACGCCTTCGAACTTATCGTCGAAACGCAGGCGAGCTGACCCGTATGCGACCGTCTCGCCTCCTGATCGCCATCCTTGCCGCAGTGCTCCTCGTCGTCGTTGCGGCGGCCTTTCTGCTCGCCCGCCAACGCCCCCCGCAAAGCAGCGCCGACATCAACCGGGGCTTCCCACAGACCGCGTCGCAAGGCGTCAAAGCTCCTGTAGCCGCCCCGGCCGTCGCGACTCCTTCGACAGCACGGAGCCCCACGCCCACATCCTCCGCGAAAGGCACGCTGTACATCGAGCCTGACGCCGGTTTCGCTTGGCTGTACACCCTCATTCACGGCGCGGAGCACACGGTCGACATGACCATGTACGAGCTCATCGACACCACCTTCTCCGGTGACCTGGTCGCCGCCTGCCAGCGCGGCGTGCGGGTGCGCGTCATCCTCGATCAGAGCCTGGAAAAGGTCAGGAACACCCCGGCCTACACCCAGCTCAACAGCGCCGGCGCAAACTGCTCGGCGGCCTGGTCGAACCCCCAGTTCCAGGCCACGCATGAGAAGTCCCTCGTGATTGACGGCGCCACGGCCGTGATCCTCACACTGAATCTTGTGAGCCAGGACTACACCTCCACACGCGATCTCGCACTGGTCGAAACGGACGCCGCCGACATCGCCGCGATCGAGGCCACCTTCAACACCGACCTGAACGCCACCACCGACCTGAGCTACCAACCTGGCGCCGGCGACAACCTCATCTGGAGCCCGACCACAGCGCAACCGGAACTGCTCGGCATCATCAACAAAGCCGCCAAAACCCTGCTTGTCGAAAACGAGGAGATGGGCGCAGCGAACATCGTGCAGGCGCTCGAAGCGGCCTGCAAACGGCACGTCGCCGTCGAGATCGCCATGACCGACACTAACCCCTCCTATCACGCCAACTACACGGCGCTGGAGAAGGCCGGCTGCGGCGTCCACATCGGCGCGAACGACCCCACCACGCTCTACATCCACGCCAAGGCGATCGTCGCGGACCTCGGCACCGCCAGGCAGATCGGCTATCTGGGCTCGATCAACTTTTCCGTCCCGTCCATGACGGAGAACCGCGAGCTTGGCCTTTACTTGCGTGACGCCAATCTTCTGAGCCAGATCAGCTCGACGGTCGCCGGCGACTACGCGCAGTTCCCTGCCTACCCGTAACGCTGTTCGCGCGCCCAGCGCTTCCGGAACCCACTCGCCTGCTATCCTTACCAGCGTTCAGAAGCTCAGGAGTCCACGGAAACATGATCGACATGCAAGGGCAGGTCGCCGTCGTCTTCGGCGTCGCCAACAAACGCAGCATCGCCTACAGCATTGCTGAATCCTTCGCCAAGGCCGGCGCCACGCTGGTGCTCTGCTATCAGAGCGAGCGACTCAGAAAAGACTCCGAACAGCTCATCGCCGATCTCGGCCAGGCCGACCGCGCCCGTGCCATCCAATGCGATGTCTCGAGCGACGCCGACATCGACAACGCCTTCGCGCAGATCAAGGCTGCATTCCCGGTCATCCACACCGTGGTGCACTCCATCGGCTTCGCGCCCAACATCAAGAACCCGGTACTCGAGACCGCGCGGCAGGACTTCGCCGTCGCGCACGACATCAGCGTCTACTCACTGATCGCCATCGCTCGCGCCGCCGCGCCGTTGATGACCGCCGGCGGCTCGCTGCTCACGCTCACCTACTACGGCTCGGAGAAGGTCTTCCCGAACTACAACATCATGGGTGTGGCCAAAGCCGCGCTCGAGGCCACGGTACGCTACCTCGCCGCCGAGCTCGGCTCCCGGAACATCCGCGTCAACGCCATCTCCGCGGGCCCGATCAAAACGCTCGCCGCGCGCGGCATCAGCGACTTCAACAGCATCCTTGACACCGTCACCGCCCGCGCCCCGCTGCACCGCAATGTGGAGACGACCGAGGTCGCGGGCACGGCGCTCTTTCTCTCCAGCTCGCTGGCCAGCGGCATCACCGGTGAGATCACCTTTGTCGACTGCGGCTTCAACGCCACGGGAATCTAGCAGCAGCCCATTCCAGGAGGCGGCATGAGGACGGCAGAGCGACCTCCCCGTGCGCCCCTCTACGGTCCTTCCGCGGACGAACAGTGGTAGGCAAAGCGAACCGAAGCACCGCACAGCCCGTTGAGCAAAGGACAGCACCATGCAGCGCAGGGACGCCCTCAAAGTTCTCTCGATGGCTGCAGCCGGCGCCAACCTCCGCCGCACGGCGCTCCCGGCCTTCGCCGCCGAGCCGCAGGCGCAACCCTCCGGCGCTGAGCCCAACCTCCTGCACAATCAGGTCGGCTACCTCCCTCACCAGGCCAAGGTGGCCACGGTCCGCGACAGCGGCTCGCCGCAGCCGAACTTCCGCGTGCTCTCCGCCGTCGATGACGCTGTGGTCTTCGAGTCCGCTCTGACAGCCCCACAATTGGATACCCTCTCCGGTGACACCGTCCGCCAAGCGGACTTCAGCGGTCTCAACCGCAGCGGCGACTTCCGTCTCGAGATCGGCGGCGTGAAAGGCGAACTCTTTTCCATCCGCCCCGATATCTACGCCGCCACGCTGCGCCCGGCCATGCGCGGCTATACGGGGCAGCGCTGCGGCTGCGCGGTCGATCTGGGTCACGGCTATCAGCACCCGCCCTGCCATCTCGACGGCGCCTTCGGCCCGACCTCCGGCCAATCCGGCAAACTCCCCAACGCAGGCGGCTGGCACGACGCCGGCGACTACGGCCGCTATGTGGTCAACTCCGGCATCACCTGCGGCACCCTGCTCTGGGCCTGGGAGATGTATCCCAAAGCCCTGCGCTCGCTCGACCTGGGCCTCGCCCCGGCCGGCATGAAGACCAGTCCGAGCCTCCCGGATTTTCTCGACGAGGTGCTCTGGAACCTTCACTGGATGCTGCAGCTTCAGGACACCGACGGCGGCGTCTTTCACAAGCAGACCAGTGAGCACTTCTGCGGCTTCATCATGCCGCAGGAGGACCACCTCGTCAGCGAGGTCATCGGCCTCGGGACGGCTCCCTTCAAGGGCACCGCGGCCACCGCCGATCTCGCCGCGGTCATGGCCATCGCCGCGCGCTGCTACGCCGTGTTCGATGCCGCGCTTGCCAAGCGCTTCCAAACGGCCGCTGAGCGCGCCTGGCGATGGGCGGTCGCGCACCCTGATCTCTCCTTCCGCAACCCGCCCAGCATCGGGACGGGCGACTATGGCGACCCACACTGCAGCGATGAGATCGCCTGGGCCTCCGCCGAGCTGTGGCGCACCACCGGGGACGCGCAGTACGAAAAAGCCTTCCTCAGCAGCCTGCCCACGGACCGCAGCACGCTCACGGTTGGCGTGCCCTCCTGGGGAAGCGTCGCCTCCATGGCTGCCTGGACCTACGCCCTCGCTGACCGCAAGGGGGATCCCGCCGTGATAGCCGCCATCCGCGAAGCCACGCTCCAGGCTGCACAGCCCTTGCTCGCCCTGGCGCAACGCAACGGCTACGGCAACACCATGGTCGCCACCGACTACAACTGGGGCTCCAACAGCGACGCGGGCAACCAATCCTTGTTGCTGCTCCTTTCCCACCACTTCCAGCCCAGCCCCGAGGCGCTCACCGCGGCGCTCAACAATCTGCACTACCTGCTGGGCCGCAACTGCTTCGGCGTCTCCTGGGTCACGCAGGTCGGCGTGCGGCCGTTCCAGCATCCGCACCATCGCCCCAGCGTCGCCGACGGCATCGCCGCGCCCTGGCCCGGCCTGCTCTCCGGCGGCCCCAACCGCCACCCCGGAGACGCCGTCGCCCGCAAGCTCGCGCAGGCGCCGCCCATGCGCATGTGGATCGACCATGACCAGGCGTACTCGATGAACGAGATCGCCATCAACTGGAATGCGCCGCTGGTCTTTCTGCTCGCCGCCGCCAACACGGTCAGCGCCTGAACGCGCGCCCCGCGGATCGCGTTTCCTCCTCGCTAACGATCCCGATCCCGCAACCCCGCTGCCACATCACCGCCGCAATCCCACAAAAGCTGTAGTAGGCTGCGATCAAGTCCTGAGGAGCTCCCATGCGCCTGGCTTTGGTTGCCGCTGCCGCCGTCGTCCTGTCCGTCAGCCTCGCGCATGCGGACACCTTTACCTTCTCCCTCGCCACCAACGGTCAAACCGGCTCCGGCACCCTCTCCGGTGTCCCCGATCCGTTTCAATCCGGGGCCTTCGACATGACCTCCGGGACGGGCACGCTCGGCACCAGCGATCTCACACTGGTCACGCCCTCCGGGAACTCACAGACGGTCGAATACACCGGCGGCACCACACCCTTCAGCTACGACAACGTCTTTTACACCACCGGCAACGCGGTGGATGGCGTCGGTATGCTCTTCAGCGTCGACGGCACGGACGAGTTCCTGAACATCTTCTGGAACGCCTCCGTCGTCGCCGCCGAAGGCCCCAGCTCCACCTTTAATCCCCAGATGCCTGTTACCTTCGTCGTCACCGACAGCACCTCCGCCGTCACCCCGGAGCCCTCTTCCGTCGCTCTGCTCGGTACCGGTTTGCTGGGTCTGGCAGGCGTCCTCAAGCAGCGTTTTGTCGCACATCGGTCTTTCATCGCAGCAAGCAAGCTCTCCACCAGCACCCATCCAGAGGCCTGACCTCTCGGAAGAAGGTTCCGTGTCGTCCAACCTGTTTCGCTCGTCCCTCTGCTCGGGACTTTTGTCGCTCCTGTTTGTTTTCACCCTCTCGGCCGCGGCGTGGGCGCAGGCGCTTCCCGCCGCCTCGCGTGAGCCCCTGCAGGTTGGTGTGGCCTTTTCCTTCGCCTCGCCGGACTACCCGCCTTCCAACCCCTCACCGAACACGCTCTTTTCGCCCACGCCGTACGTCGAAGGCTTTACCGCCTTTGCCGACGCGGGCATCTCCCGCCGCCTGGCTGCCGAGCTGGATCTGCACTACAACAGCCTGATCACTCCGCGCGACATCGGTGAGGACGCCTATCTGCTCGGTCCTCGCTACTCCGTCGCACTGGAGGATCGCGCCAATCTGTACGTCAAGGTGCTCGGTGGCCTGGGCCGTTTCTCCTACCAGTCCGGGACCTACGCCAACCCGCACACGGACACCTACGGCGTGGTCGCCTTCGGGGGCGGCATCGAGTTCCGCGCGACGGAGAGGTTCCTCGTTCGCGCCCTGGACCTCGAATACCAGATCTGGCCGGGCTTCCCGCCCAAAGCCATCAACCCGATCGTCACCTCGATCGGTGCGGCGTACCGCTTTTGATCGGGATCCGCCGGGGCCCGACCGCCCTGCCCCGAATGCTAAACTTGGGTTGCTATGCCCCTTTTGCAACGCAGGAAAGCCGTCACCGTCAACGTAGGCGGCATCCGCGTCGGCTCCGATGCGCCCGTCGTCGTCCAGTCCATGACCAACACCGACACGGCCGACGTCGAGTCCACCGTGCAACAGGTCGCCGCGCTCGCCCGCGCCGGCTCTGAGCTGGTTCGGCTCACGGTCAACAACGATGACGCGGCGCAGGCGGTGCCCTATATCGTCGAAGGCCTCCGCAAGAGAGGTTGGGACACCCCCCTGGTCGGCGACTTCCACTACAACGGCCATCTGCTCCTCCGCAAATACCCGGAGATGGCGAAGGCGCTCGCCAAGTACCGCATCAACCCCGGCAACGTCAGCATCGGCCGCAAGGACGACGACAACTTCCGCACCATGATTGAGTGCGCGGTCGACAACCAGAAGCCCGTACGCATCGGCGTGAACTGGGGCTCGCTGGACCAGGCGCTGCTCACCCGCATGATGGACGAGAACTCCCGTCTTCCGCAGCCGCTTCCGGCTCGCGACGTCATGATGGAAGCCATGGTCGTCAGCGCGCTGGACAACGCCGCCGCCGCCGAGCGTTACGGCCTGCGCCGCGACCAGATCCTCCTGTCCGCCAAGGTCTCCAACGTTCGCGACCTCATCGACGTCTACACCGAGCTCGCCCGCCGCTGCGACTACGCTCTCCACCTGGGCCTTACCGAGGCTGGTATGGGCATGAAGGGCATCGTCGCCTCCACCGCCGGCCTGGCCCCCTTGCTGCTCGCCGGCATCGGCGACACCATCCGCGTCTCGCTCACCCCCGAGCCCGGCGGCGACCGCTCCGAAGAGGTCCGCTGCGCGCAGCAGATCCTCCAGTCGCTGAACATTCGCAGCTTTATGCCGCAGGTCACCTCGTGCCCCGGCTGCGGCCGCACGACATCCACCTACTTCCAGGAGCTCGCCCAACGCATCCAGAACTACCTGGTCGAATCCATGCCCGAGTGGAAGAAGCAGTACCCCGGCGTGGAAGAGCTCAAGCTGGCGGTGATGGGCTGCATCGTCAACGGCCCCGGCGAGTCCAAGCATGCCAACATCGGCATCTCGCTCCCCGGCACCTTTGAAGAGCCCAAAGCGCCCGTCTACGTCGACGGCAAGCTGCTCACCACCCTCAAGGGCGACCACATCGTGGAAGAGTTTCAGGTCATCCTGGACGAGTACGTGCAGCGGCGTTATGGCCACGAACTCGCGACGATCTAAGCGACGCTGTACTCTTGAACGCCCTCACTCCGGCGGCAATGCACCCCATCCCAACGCCGTTAGCCTCCGGTTCCGCGCCTCCCGCAAAAATCGCAGGTTCTCTTCGACCGCCTCGTCGTTCTCGTTCAGCGGTCGTGGCGCCAGCCGAAACGTGACCTCGATGTGGCCGTCCGGCTGCAGATCTGCCCACTGCAACACCATGGGCACATGCAGCCGGCCCGCGATGCGTAGCGGCACCTCCGACATCGCTCCGCCCAGGTGCGGGTCGGCCAGGAACACCACAGACTTGCCCGCGCGCAACGTCCCTTTCACCCGGCTCAGCAGCTGATCGTTCACCGGCAAAGCCTCGATCCGCTCCGGCCAACCGAAGACCAGAAACTCGCTCTCGCCGACCACCTTCCCCACATCGGAGACTACGGCCGGCGCCGCGCATCCCTGCTCCAGGCCCACGCGCAGCGGCACCTCGGTCAGCGGCAGATGGGTCCAGGTGTACAGCTTGGGCCCCGGCGTCTTGCAGACCTCCAGCCCCCGCACGCGGTACGGGATAGCGAAATAGCCGGCAAAGCTCAGCTCGCGCAGCCAATGGTCCAGCATCAGCTCCGTAGTCAACGCCCCATTACCGCCCATGCGCGCGACCAGCCGCCCCTGGGCGCGCGCCACCGTAAGCGCGGCGCGGTACCACGCCCGCCGCGGCAGCAGTCGCCGCACCAGCACGGCCTGCCGGTTCAGGGGCAAATAGGTTGCGAGTTGCTTCAACCCGCGCACGAAGCCGATTCCTGTGCCCGCGTTCGGCATCAGAGGCAGCCGCCTACTGCGCAAAGGCACAACGCGCCCTGCACGCCTGCCGCGCCGTCCTCTCGTACCTTCTTCACGGGCCAGTCAACCGAAGCGAGATAGCTCCAAGTGTAAGCTGCGCCGCTCAGCCGGCTCAGCCACGAAGGGCGGAAGGTATTCTCAGATGCGTATGCTGATCGATTCCCACTGCCATCTGGACGACTACGAAGACCTTTCCGCCGTCCTCCAAGCCGCCGAGGACGCCGGCGTCGGTACCTTGCTGGCCATCGGCATCGGCGACGGCCCCGACACCATGCACCGCGCGCTCGATCTGGCGGATGCGTACCCGCAGATCTTCGCCACCGCCGGCATTCACCCGCAGGAGGCCCACCACGCTACACCCGAGGCCCTGGCAAAGCTGGCGGAACTGGCCGCGCATCCGCGCTGCCTCGCGGTCGGCGAGATTGGCCTCGACTTCTACCATCTCGACAACCCCGATCCTGCCGTCCAGCACGCCGCCCTCGTCGGCCAGATTGAGATCGCCGCCCGCGCCCGCAAGCCCGTCACGCTCCACTGCCGCACCTCGGAGCTCGCCAGCCCGGCGGTCAAGGCGCGTTTCGAGCAGCGGGACGCCTGGGCAGACCTCCTCGCCCTCCTGCGCGAGCACTGGGCTCCGATCGGCCTGCCCGGCATCATGCACTGCTTCTCCGGGAACGCCGAACAGGCGGCAGAGTCCCTGGCAGCGGGTTTTTACCTCTCCTTCGCGGGAAATCTCACCTATCCCAAAAGCGTCGTGCTGCAGGAGGTCGCCCGCTCTTGTCCCGCCGATCGCATCCTAGTCGAGACCGACGCGCCCTTCCTTACACCCATCCCCCTGCGCGGGCAGCGCAACCAGCCGGCCCACATCACGCACACCGCGGCGTTCCTCGCCGACCTGCGCGGGGTCACCCTCGAAGAGATCGCCGGCCAGACCACGGCCAACTTTCACACCCTCTTCCCATCGACGCGAGCGCCGAGCGAGGCCTCTGCAATCGTCGCGAACGCGTCATACTGAAGCACACAAGGATAAAAGGCATGCCCGCAGATCAAAGCTTCGACGTCGTCAGCAAGGTAGAGATTCAGGAGGTCAAAAACGCCATCGACCAGGCCTCCAAGGAGGTCAACGCCCGCTTCGACCTGAAAAACTCCAAGTCCACCATCGCGCTCGAAGGCAACGAGACCATCCAGCTCGCCAGCCAGGACGAGTACACCCTCAAGGCCGTCATCGAGATCCTGTCGCAGAAGCTGGTCAAGCGCGGCATCTCCCTCAAGAATCTCGAGTACGAGAAGATCGAGCCCGCCTCCAACTCCTCCGTGCGGCAGAAGATCAAGCTCAAGCAGGGCGTCAACTCCGACGCCGCCAAGAAGATCGTCGCGCTGATCAAGGACTCCAAGAAGAAGGCCCAGGGCTCCATCCAGGGCGACACCGTGCGCGTCACCAGCAAGGACCGGGACACGCTGCAGGAGATTATGACCCTGCTGCGCGGCAAAGACTTCGGCGTCGAACTGCAGTTCACCAACTTCCGCTCCAACTAGCAGAGCGCCTCCGAACCACCGCAGCGTCATCTCGACCGCCCAACCTACAGAAGTGTCATCTCGACCGACCAAACCACAGAAGTGTCATCTCGACCCCCAACACCACCGCCTCGTCCTCGAGCGCCTCCGAACCACCGCAGCGTCATCTCGACCGACCAAACCACAGCAGCGTCATCTCGACCGGAGCGGACCGCTTCATCGTCCGCGCAGCGGAGAGACCCCCGTATTTGGCCCGAAGCTGCACCATACTCCGGCAAGCGGCACCATCCTTTCCACGCTACGGAAGCGCACTTGCCGTCGGGGGCGACCACGGGGGGCTCCTGCTACTCTTAGCTGAGGGTGAGCACACTTTCCATCGCGACGGCTGCGGAAGTCTTTGATCTCTTCCGCGATGATCTCGCCGCCGTGGAGCAGGAGTTCGCTCGCCAATCCGAATCCCCCGTGGCTGTCGTCACGGAGATCGCCAACTACCTCATCGCCGGCGGCGGCAAGCGCATCCGCCCCTTGTTGCTCCTCATGGCGGCCCGTGCGTGCGGCACCCGCAGCGAGGCCCGCATCCGCCTCGGCGCCGTCGTGGAGATGCTCCATACCGCCACCCTGGTCCACGACGACATCATCGACGAGGCCAGCACCCGCCGCGGTCGCCCATCCTCCAATACCACGTGGGGGAACGCGAAGTGCGTTCTGGCGGGTGATTGGCTTTACATGCAGGCCTTCCAGAGCGCGCTAGCCGAACGCAACTTCCGCGTCCTCGATCTGCTCATCTCGCTCACGCAGCAGATGGTCGAAGGCGAGCTCCTGCAGATGCAAAAGCTCGGCCACCTGATCAACGAAGAAGAATACTTTGACCTGATCTACCGCAAGACCGCGTGCCTCTTCCAGGTCTCGATGCGGCTGGGCGCGGTCATCGCGAACGAGGCGCCGCATACCCGTGACATGGACGCCGACGCGCCGTTCGAGGCCGCTCTGGGCGAGTACGGTCGCAATCTCGGGCTCGCCTTCCAGATCGTTGACGACGTCCTCGACCTCACTGCCTCGGGCGAAGTGCTCGGCAAGCCCACCGCCTCCGATCTGCGCGAAGGCAAGGCCACCCTGGCCGTCATCCACGCCCTCGAACGCGGGACCGGAGCCGACCGGGAGGCCATCCGCACGGTGCTCGCGGACCGGAGCTTCACCCGCGTCTCCCACGCCGAGATCCTTGAGATTCTTCGCCGCCACGAGTCGATCGCCTACGCCATGGACACCGCCTGCGCCTACGCCGAGGTCGCTCGCCAATCCATCCACGAGCTCCCCGACTCCCAGTTCAAACGAGCCCTCCTCTGGGTCCCCGGCTTTGTCACAAGCCGCGATCGCTAGGGGAGCCAGTCCTCCTTTGAGATGAGAGTGCGGGTCGGTCAATATTGTTGACCCCGAGCTGTCCTCTTAGCCGCGCAGCCCACTCGGCACTGGATCAACCCAGTAGCTGAAACCCGCGCATCCGACACCGAACAGCGTATGTCCTACCGCGGAGGCTCCAACCGCTTCGCTCTTCCTCTCGGTTGCTTACGTTCTTCCTCGAGGATCCATTCCAACTTGCGGCGCTCCCACTTGATGCCTTCCTGGCAGTCGCGCTCGATGCTACGGGCGAACTTCAGAAATCCAGTGTCTCGAGTTCCATCCCGTCTCCCATAGCCCAATCCTACTGCCGTCCAACTATGGATCAATATCGCCCTCATCCTCCTCCAGCACCAACTCCTGCACCCGCACCGGTCCCTTTTCCCGCGGGTTCAACAACACCTGAATCCGGCTCTCCGCACTGGCCAGCTGCCCCTTGCAGGCCTCGGACAGCACCATGCCGCGCTCGAACAGCCCTACGCTGTCCTCCAGCGACAGATCGCCGCGCTCCAGCTGCTCCACCACTCGCTCCAACTCCGCGAGCTGCTCTTCAAATCGCGGTGTCGCCTCAGCCATGCGCGGTCACCGCCTCATGCAACCCCAACACCTCGGCTGCCGCCGCATACTTCCCAAACGGCGCACTCACCTGCACCCCCTGCACTGACGCGCGTACGCCATCCAACATCTCCTGCGCAATCTTCAGCCCCTCGGCCAGCGCCGCCTGCTTGTCCGTGTGCGCGCCCATGCGCCGCATGATCTCGTCGGACATCGGCACCTTCAGCTCGTTCTTCATAAACTCTGCGTTTTTCACGCTCGTCAGAGGCCAGATGCCCGCGATCACCGGCACCCGGAACTCCTCGATGCGCCGGAGGAACTGCTCCAAGAGCCGCAGATCGAAGACCGGCTGCGTGATGCAGAACTCCGCGCCGGCTTCTACCTTGTAGGCAAACCGCCGCACCTCATGATCCAGGTCCGGCACGCCCGGATCGGCGGCCACCGAGATCGTGAAGCCCGGCGAGCCCACGTTCTTGCCCAGCGGATTGCGCCCGATGTCCAGCCCGTGGTTCATCCCCTGCACAATCCGCGTCAGCCCGATCGCATCCACATCGAATACCGCGGTCGCATCCGGGTAGTTTCCCATCTTGGGCGGATCGCCCGTCAGGCACAGGATGTTTTTCAGCCCGATGGACGCCGCGCCCAGCAGATCGCTCTGAATACTCAGCAGATTGCGGTCCCGGCAGGTGTAGTGCAGCACCGTCTCTACGCCCAGACGCGTCTGGATCTGCGCGCACAGGCTCATCGCGCTCATCCGCGCGCTGGCCCGCGGTGAATCCGGCACGTTGATCGCATCCACCCCGCGCCGCGCCAGCAACTCCGCGCCCGCCAGCTCCGCCGAGCAATCAAACCCCCGCGGCGGCACGATCTCCACCAGCGTGACAAACTCGCCGCGCGCGATCTTTCGCCCCACCCCGGACCGCTCCTCGAGCGGCGGCGGCTCCACGGTCCGTTCGTCCTCCCCTGCCGTCACCGGCGCCACCGCGTGGCGGCGCTCCATGGCGTCCTCGCCGACAGTCTGCGCGCCCAGCGCTCGCAGCTTGCCGCGCATGGCGCGAATGTGCGCCGGCGTCGTCCCGCAGCAGCCACCTACCCAGCTCGCACCGGCCTGCACAAACTTGCCCGCAAAGCTGCCCAGGTACTCCGGCGAGCCAAGGTAGATGTTCCGGCCTTCGATGTCGCGCGGCAGCCCCACATTCGGCATCGCCACCAGCGGCAACGCGGTCACCCCACGCATGCGTTTGATCGCCGCCAACACCTCCGCGGGCCCGCTGGAGCAGTTGGCTCCCACGGCATCGGCGCCCAGCTCGGTGAGCCGTCGCGCAAACACGTCCACCGGCGTTCCGTCCAGGCATTGCGCTTCGTCATCCACCTTGGCGAGCACCACCACCGGCAAGCCCGGAGCGGCCTCCCGCGCCGCCAGCAGCGCCTGCTCGGCCTCGGGCAGCGACATCATCGTCTCGGCAAGGATCAGATCCGCGCCGCCCTCGGCCAGCGCCGCCATCTGCTCGGCGTAGACCGCCCGCGCGCGCTCCGGTGTCAAGTCTCCCTCACCGCTCCCCAGTCGCACGCCGAGTGAGCCTACCGCGCCGGCGACGAACGCCGTGGCGCCATGCTTGGCCTGATGCGCCTCCACGCTCTTGCGCGCCAGCGCCACCCCGGCCAGGTTGATCTCGCGCACCCGTTCCCGCAGCCCGAAGTGCTCCAGCCGCAGCGCGTTGGCGCCAAAGGTGTTGGTCTCGATGACCTCGGCGCCGGCCTGCAGGTACTGCTCGTGCACCGACCGCACGGTGTCCGGCTGCGTTACATTCAGCTCGTCATAGCTGCGGTTGATGAACACACCGCAGCCATACAGCATCGTGCCCATCGCCCCGTCGCAGAGCACCGTTCCGCCGCTGAAAAGCCTGGCAAGCGCATCCTCGCCCGCCTTCGCCGCCGTCGCCATGCCCCATCCTACCCTGTCCGCCCGGGCCGACGGGTATCCCACTGGTATACTCGCGGTGACCGCAAAGGCCCGTTTTCCGCGGCCCTGCCGGTGGGAGCCCGTCGCCGTTGAAGCACAGAAGTATCTCTGCCCGTCCCGTCGTTGCCCTGGTCCTTGGCCTCGCCTTCTTGCTGCCGCTGGCCGGCTGCCACGCCCCGCTCTACTACTATTCCCAGAACCAGTACGCCGGCCGCGCCATTCCGCCCAGCGGCCTGCAGCAGCGGGTGCTTGCTGCCTATACGAGCAACGGTAGCGGCGGCGGCGCCGAGATCCTCGACGGCCTGCGCGACCTCCGCAGCAATATCCAGAACACCCGGCCCACCTTCTCCATCTCCGGCATCAGCGTGCAGGTTCCCTCCACCATCATCAACTTCCCTGAGCAGCAGGCCGGCTACATCCTCGACTACAACACCGGCAATCTTGTCGCCGTGAACTACGCCACGGAGAACTCCACTGGCACTGTCCCCGGCGCCGCCTATGGTGCAAACTCACCCTCTGCCGCCGCCTCGCCTGATGGCACCCGCTTCGCCGGCGTGAACACCACCACCAGCCAGCTCGTCGTCAACTCCGGCGCGGCCTACGCGCTCAACATCCCCAATGTGAATCGGGTTGTGATGAACGCGGGTAACACCGTCATCCTGGCGATGACCCGCAACTCCAACTCCCTCTTTCGGGTCGTGCAGCTTCCCAACTCGAACGCGCCCGTGATCCCGCCCGGGTCCATCGACTGCGAGCCCCAGCTGCTGCCCGTCTATTGCGTGGTTCCCGTCGCGGGCACGTATGACCATCCCACCAACGCGTACTTCTCGCTCGATGGCAGCCGCGTTTACGTCCTCAACGCCGGGCCCGAGCAGGCAGGCGCCACGGCCAGCGTCTCCGTGCTCCAGACCAGCGCCGTGCTCATCGACAACGTGCCCTCGGTGAACCCGCTCTCCGCCGGCGCGCCCTCGCCGCTCGCCACGCTGCCTGTCGCGAACCCCATCCCCATCCCGGGCGGCGCGACCGATGCGCTCTCCGATGGCACCACGCTCTATCTGGCAGGCCAGTCCCTGTTGAGCCCGACCTCGACCGGCGCGCTCGGCACCACACCCCGCGCGGACGGTCTCTTCACCGGCTACCTGACGCTGCTGAACGAGACCACCCTGGTTCCCTCCAATCCGATCTCCATCTCCGACGGCACGCACACCCGCATGCTCTTCGCCGACAACAACACTCTCTGGATCGGCAGCTCGCAGTGCGCCAACGGCGAGCGCGCCGCCACCGGCCAGAACTACAACTGCCTCACCATGGTGAACCTCGGCGCGGGCAGCCCCACGGCCACGGTGATCCCCAGCGTCACCCCCGGCGGCACCGCCACGGTACCCTACCCCAACACCAACGGGGACCAGTACTACTACGGCAGTCTCACCGGCATCTGCTGGGTCCAGACCTTCAATAAGGTCTACACGGCCTACGGCGGCCAGATCCACGCCTTCTACACCGGCGGCCCGATCACCAACCCCTACGATCCCGCCTACGGCACCACCCCTACCGCCGGCTCCGAGATCAACAACACGAACATCACCGTGCAGGGCACCGTACTCGACGTCTCCTACATGGACGCCCTCACCAACAGCGCCGACTAGCACCCGGCACGGGCTAGTGGCGTTGCCAGGCACCCGCTTCCCCCAGTCCCCGGATGACACTTATGCCAGGCACGCGCTTTTCCTGTCCCCCGGATGACTGTGATGCGAAGCACCACTTCTCCTGTCCCTGAAGTTGTCATCCTGAGCGCAGCGAAGGACCTGCTTTCCGCCCCGCCCCACACGACGCCTGTCCATCGTCTCTCTGCGGGATCCTCGACCCCATGCCCTTCATCAGCCTGACTCGTCTCCGCATCCGTTCGATCCGTTTCCTTCCCCTGTTCGTTCCGCACATGCTGCGCACCCAGCGGCAGGTCAAGCGCGCTCCCGGCTTCCAACGAGGCGCGCTCCTTGCCGATCGCCACTGGACCTTCTGGACGCTCACCGCCTGGAACTCGCAGGAGAGCATGCGGCACTACATGATCACGGGTCCACACAAGGCCGCCATGCCGCACCTGATGCACTGGTGCGACGAGGCCTCGGTGGCGCACTGGACGCAAACCGAAGCGACCATGCCCTCCTGGGAGGACGCCGACCGGCGCATGCGCGAGACCGGGCGCGCCTCCAAGCTGCACCATCCCAGCGAACGGCACGCCGCCCTGAACTTCGACCCGCCACGCACCACAGGCGCAGCCACCATCGCACCCTCCTGAGATCTGTGCCAGGTGTGCGCTGGGCCTCCCACTTGCAAAACTCGTCCATGCGGCCTCGTGCCGGCGGCCATCGCCGTCATACAACAGCATGGCTGCTCCCCACGTTGATGTCCTCGCCATCGCCGCCCACCGCGACGATGTAGAACAGACCTGCGGCGGTACCCTGCTGGTGCAGCAGGCCCTCGGCTGGCGCACCGGCATCCTCGACCTCACCCAGGGCGAGGGTGGCACGCGCGGCTCTGCGGAGGAACGAGCGGCCGAAGCCGCCGAAGCCGCACGCATCCTCCGTGTCACCCATCGCGAAGCGCTCGACCTCCCCGACTCCAATGTTCAGAACACCTTGGATAACCGCCTCAAGATCGCGGCCGTGCTCCGCCGCCTGCGCCCGCGCGTGGTGATCCTGCCCTACTGGCAGGGCCGCCATCCCGACCACTACACCTCGGCCACGCTTGGGTATGAAGCGTGCTTCCTCGCCGGCCTCAGCAGCCTGGATCTGCCCGC
The DNA here is from genome assembly GCA_964248055.1 of uncultured Acidobacteriaceae bacterium. Classification (GTDB taxonomy): domain Bacteria; phylum Acidobacteriota; class Terriglobia; order Terriglobales; family Acidobacteriaceae; genus Granulicella. Next base: position 18,987 of record CAXTWN010000042.1, read on the forward strand.
CGAACACGGCGCCCCACACCGCCCCTTCAAGATCCTCTACGCTTCGCTCTACGCCGACGTCCGCCCCACCTTCGTTGTGGACATCACGCCGCACATGGAGACCCGCCAACAGGCGCTGCTCGCCTACCGCTCCCAATACGGGCAGCAACCCACGGGCACCGGCCTCTTCGTCCCAGAGGACGAGATCCGCGAGCGCATGTTCGCCACAGCCCGCCACTTCGGCTTGCTCGGGGGCGTTCGCTACGCGGAACCGTTCGTCCAAAAGGAGGTCGGCCTGGCGCAGGACCTGGTGATGCTCCCCGTCCGCAGCCTCTAGCCGACGCACACCGGTGCGCGTCAGCCCGCTGCAACCCCACGCGGCAAGGGATCAGCAGCGCGCCCCGTGTCACGTTCTGGCCTTCGCGGAGTGGTGACCGTACCAACTGACGACAACGGCGTTTTACAGGACCTAACATTGAAAGTGCTCGGGGTCAGCTCATTGCGGGTGGCTTATGCCTCACTCGTTAGAATCGCTCCCGCGATGAATCTGAAGATGTGGTCAGCCCGATGTGCGAGGGATGGCTGATCGTAAACCCAGGCCAGTGCACCAACCAGGGCGAACAGGTCCGTACCCTCAAGATCAACCCGCGCCAGTCCAGCTTTTTGGGCGCGGGCGAGGAGTCTCGCACCTGCCGCTCGCATGGTGACGCACGAGGCGTGAAGCGCAGACTCTTCGTCAGCAATGGCAGTCGCCATAGACGCCACAACACCGCGCGGGCTATGTGCCACTTCAACTACATCACGAAGCCACAAGACAAGTGCCTCTGCGGGTGAATCTACCCTTTCCAGCGCCTCGGCTCTTGCGGTGAGTCCATCGAAACTGTTGCGGAGCAATGCTTCAAGCAACGCTTCTCGGGTTGGAAAGTGCCGGTAAAGCGTGCCAAGTCCCACGCCTGCTCTGCGAGCTACGTCACGGAGCGAGGCGTTCGCTCCCTGCTCGTCAACGACGGTGCGAGCGATGGCAAGTACATGATCGTAGTTCTTTTGAGCATCGGCGCGCATTCAAATCCTTTGACAAGCGGAGCAACGCTCCATGTATATTAGGAGCACTGCTCCGATTAGTTTAGTATATCGGCGCTTAAGGAGAAACGACATGCCAGCAAAGACGATGAACGCTATTCGACAGCACGAGTTCGGTGGCCCCGAAGTACTGCTCTATGAGGAGACTCCAGTCCCGGAACTGAATGCAGGAGAGGTCCTCGTTCGCGTTCATGCTGTAGGGATCAATCCCCCAGACTGGTACCTGCGCGATGGCTACAAGATGCTTCCGCCCGAATGGCAGCCGCATGTAGCGATGCCGGTCATCCTTGGAACGGACATTTCGGGCGTGGTCGAGGCGATGGCTGAAGACGTGAAAGGCTTTGCGCTCGGGGACGAGGTCTACTCGATGGTGAAGTTCCCGAGCGGCCTCGCCGGAGAAAGCAGAGCGTATGCCGAATACGTCAGCGTTCCCGCTTCGCAAATCGCGCGCAAGCCTGCGGGTATCGACCATGTTCATGCGGCCGGAGCGCCGATGGCCCTGCTCACTGCCTGGCAGTTCCTCATCGAGCAGGGTCATAACGAACCCAATCCACTTCAGCCGGACCAGCACAAACCTTTGCCGTTGGAAGGCAAGACCGTTCTTATCAATGGAGCCGCTGGCGGTGTGGGGCACTTCGCGGTGCAACTGGCCAAGTGGAAAGGCGCACACGTGATTGCGGTGGCTTCCGGCAAACACGAAGCGATTCTGCGCGACCTTGGCGCGGACGAATTTATCGACTATACCAAGACACCGCCCGAAGATGTCGTTCACGATGTGGACCTCGTTCTCGACGCGGTTGGTGGTCCGGCAGCGAGCCGGTTTCTTAAGACGCTCAAACGTGGTGGAGCTCTCTTCCCAGTCTTTCCCTTGGGCTTCAGCGGCGGGGAGGAAGCTGCGAAGCTGGGTGTCACTGTCTCGGCGACTCAGGTTCAATCGAGCGGCGCACAACTTGAGGAAGTGGGGCGTCTTCTCGATGCAGGTACCCTCCGCGTCCTCATCGACAGCACGTTCCCTCTTGCAGAGGCGCGGAAAGCCCACGAGCGCGCCGGGGACGGCCACATACAGGGCAAGCTCGTTCTGACAGTTGCGTAGCAGTGAAGCTTTAGCCAAGGAGGACAATTGAGATGATCGTCATGATGGGATACATCCACCTGGAACCATCCGGTGTTCGGGAGTTCCTAGCTGACCTTGAGACCATAGCCGCCGGTACGCGAGCGGAAAGGGGGTGCCTCTTCTACGCCATTGCCTTGGAAGACGCACACTCCGGGCGTTTGCTCTTGGCGCAGCGATGGCTGAACCAAGATGCCTTAACCGCTCATCTAGCAGGGCCGCATGCTGCATCGTTTCAGCAAAAATGGGCGAATAAAGTCAGAGTCGATATTCAACGATATGAGGTACTCGGTCATTAGTCGGAATGCTAACGGTAAGTCGCCTTGTGTGGAGGGATGCTTAAACCCAAACGCAGGCCCCTTACCCCACAGCGACCCGCAGCGCTTCGCGCACAAACGCCACCAGCGCCGCGGGGCAGTACACCGGCGGCTGAAACGCGAAGCGCCGCGTCCGCGCGAGCAGCCCTGCCGACACATCCTCCCACGCCGAGCCCTCCAGCGATGCGCCCTCC
>CAXTWN010000042.1:21677-22303 GCA_964248055.1 uncultured Acidobacteriaceae bacterium
GGTCCAGGTACCGCAGTGCTGATGGCTTGAAGTCCGCCACACGCGGATCCAGCACACTCAACGCCAGATCCGGCTTCAGGAATCGCAGGACGCTGTTCGACTCCACGATGGTGTTCTCCGCCCTTGCGATCAGCGTGCGCACCCGAGGCATCGCCTCATGCAACTCGCCCTGCTGCGTCCGCACCCACCATGAGTGCGCCGCACCGGCGGCAAGGTACCGCGACGAGTCGGTCCCGGAGTCGTGCAACCGTTCCTCACTCACCGCGATCGTGTGATCGGCCGTGGCGCAGTCGCACGCCTCCCCATTCGCGGAGCAGATCCCATGCCCATACTGCGTGATCTTGATCGCCGTCCAGTGCATCTCCGGCATCGCGGCGATCAGCCCCGCCACAACGCTGGTCTTGCCGATGTTGCGCGTGTGCCCACCCACCACCACCACTGCCATACTCACTCCGATGCCCCGTCGCACCCCCACGCGTTCGCAACCGCCTGCCGCCGCTCCTCTACCGCTGCGAAGACACCGCGTACGCTGCGTCCCCAGCGTTTGCCGTCGCACACGCCCCTAACGCAGGCGCCGCAGCCGCGCCAAACCTCGCATGTGCTCCCGTAGCGGCTCGGCCGGCGTC
>CAXTWN010000043.1:0-872 GCA_964248055.1 uncultured Acidobacteriaceae bacterium
GCCATGGCCTTCACGGGAGTCCGGCACTTCCGGCATGGCTAGCACGGACCGGGGAGGGCGGGATCGCATCTAAAGCGTGTAGAGTACCGTCTAACCATTCACTGCCGCGCTGTCGCTGCAGCGTGTTGCCCCAAGGACGCCTCAGGACCCGCCAGGACTCATCGATGACCGTTTCGCTCCGCCTTTCTTTGTCCTTTGCCACCTGCGGCGTGCTCTTGGCAGCGGGTCTCCCCAGCGCTGCGCAGACAGCGCCGGCTACGGTGGCCGCGCCAGCTCCAGCGCCTGACCGGGGCACCGCGTACTACCACTACGGGCTGGCGAAGATCTATGAGAACCAGTTCGTCGCCAGCGGACGGCAGGATTTGGCGACGCAGGCGGTGGAGCAGTACAAGCTGGCGCTGGGGGCGGATCCGGACTCGCCGTTGCTGCAGGACGGGATCGCGCGGTTGTACTTCCGGTTGGGCCGCATTCGCGAGGCGGTGAGTGCGGCGCAGGAGCAGATCAACAAGCATCCGGACGACGTGGAAGCGCACACGCTCCTGGGCCGGGTGTATCTGCGGGCCTTGGACGACCGGCAGGGGCAGACGGCGCAGTCGGGCGAGATGCTGAATGCGGCGATCAAGGAGTACGAGACGATCGCGCGGCTGCAGCCCAAGGATCTGGAGACACACCTTCTGCTGGGGCAGCTGTACGGGCTGAATCACGACACGGCCAAGGCGGAGCAGCAGTTTCAGCTGGCGCAGGCCATCGATCCGAACTCGGAAGAGGTCGTCATCAGCCTGGCACGGCTGTATTCGGAGCAGGGCGACCTGCAGAAGGCGGCGAAGGTGCTGTCGGACGTGCCCGAGGAGGATCGCTCCGGCCGGATGGAC
>CAXTWN010000043.1:882-9938 GCA_964248055.1 uncultured Acidobacteriaceae bacterium
TGGACTTCGCGCTGGGCAACATCTACGACCAGCTGAAAGAACCCAAGAAGGCGGCCCAGGCGTACCAGGGCGCCGTGGATCAGGACCCGGAAAACACGGACGCGAAGCGGGCGCTGGCGTCGGCGCTGCAGGCCTCCGGACAGATGGACGCCGCGGCGAAGCTCTACAGCCAACTGGCGGGGGCCGATCCGCAGGATGCGCAGTCATTGATCCGGCAGGCGGATATTCAACGGCAACAGGGGCACTACGAGCAGGCGTTGGCGACCCTGAAGAAGGCTGAGGCCTTGGTCTCTGACAACGTGGAGCTGGAGTACAACGAGGCGCTGGTCTACGATGCGCTGGGCCGGTTCGACGAGGCGATCACGACTCTCAAGAACGTCCTGGCCAGCACGGTCAGTTCCACCGGCAAGTATGAGGACGCGGAGCGCAGCAACCGCGCGCTGTTCCTGGACCGGCTGGCGATTGTGTATCGTGAGGCCGGCAAGTACGACGAGGCAGTCGCGACCTACAAGCAGATGGTGGCGCTGGGTGGAGACTTCCAGGCGCGTGGCTACGGCGATGTGGTGGATGCCTACCGCGATGCGCACCAGTGGACGCAGGCGCTGAATGCAGCCAAGACAGCCGCTGCCGCGATGCCCAGCAACCACGATGTGCAGCTGACCTATGCGCGCCAACTCGCCGACAACGGGAGCTTCGAACAGGGGTTGAAGCTGGCCGAGGCGCAACTGGGCGGGACGCCGGATGACCGCGATGTGTACGTCACGATCTCCGACATGCAGGCGCGTGCGAAGCACTGGAAGGCCGCCTCCGAGGCGCTGGACAAGGCTGAGGCGTTAGCCACCAAGCCCGAGGACAAGATCTTTGTGTACTACTTCCGCGGCTCGATTGCTGAGCGCGAGAAGCTGTATGACCAGGCCGATGAAGAGTTCCGCAAGGGACTGGCGATCGATCCGAACTATGCGGCGATCCAGAACGACTACGGCTACATGCTGGCCGAGCGCGGTCAGAAGCTGGATGAGGCGACCGCCATGCTGCAAAAGGCCGTGCACTTCGACCCGCAGAATGGCGCGTACCTTGACTCCCTGGCCTGGGCCTACTTCAAGCAGGGCCAGTACGCGATGGCAGAGGATACGGAGCGCAAAGCGGTGCTGCGTCAGCCGAACGATCCAGCCTTGCTGGCGCACATGGGGGAGATCTATGCACACAACGGCAAGCTCTCGCTTGCAGTGACGGAGTGGGAGCGCTCCGTGGCACAGTATGCGACGTCGCTGCCGCCGGAGGCCGATCCGGCCGATGTGAGCAGGACGCAGCACGAGCTGGAGGGTGCGCGGGTGCGCCTGGCCCACGCGGGCTCCGGCATGCTGAAGTAACGGAAAGCGCGGACGGGCTCCTGCAGGCGGACAAGCGTGGCGAACGGCTATCCTCACAGAGGATGGTCTTCGACCTTTCAGCCTATGGCGTATTTGGCGCGGCGGAACGCCTGCTGGCGCAGCGCACATTCCCGGCGCCGTCGGGCGACGGACGCTCGCCCTTTGAGCGTGACCGCGACCGGGTGGTGCAGTCCCGGGCGTTTCGGCGGCTGGCGGGCAAAACGCAGGTGTTTACCAGCCGGGCTTCGGATCACTTTCGCAGCCGGCTTACGCACACCATCGAGGTCGCGCAGGTGGCGCGGCATGTAGCCTCCGCGCTGGCACTGAACACGGATTTAGCCGAGACGCTGGCGCTGGTGCATGACATCGGACATCCGCCGTTTGGCCATGCGGGCGAGCGGGCGCTGGACCGGTGTTTGCAGCGCTATTGCCTCCGCTTCGATCACAACCTCCATGCGCTGCGCATCGTGGAGAGTTTTGAGCAGCGCTACGCGGCGCATCGCGGGCTGAACCTGACTCTGGCGACGCGCGAGGGCATCATCAAGCACTCGCGGGACTATACGGAGGCAGAGCATCCGGAACTGGGCGAGTTTTTCTTAGGGCAGAGCCCGCCGCTGGAGGCACAGATCATCGATCTGGCCGATGAGATCGCGTACTTAACCGCAGACCTGGACGATGGTGTGGAGTCCGGGCTGCTGGAGGTGCGCGGCATCTGCGAGCACGTCAGCATCCTGCGACGGAGCTTCGAGGCCGTGCGCAAGGCTCACCCGGCCGCGGAGGAAAAGTACGTCTTCCACGACGCGCTGCAGATGATGCAGAAGGAGCTGGTGCTGGACCTGGTGCGCACCACGGCACGGAATGTGCGCGAGAGCGGCGCCGAGGATCTGGCCGGGATCCGCGCGCTGGGGCGACGCGTTGCGCTGTTCTCGCCGGCGACCGAGGCGGAGCGCCTGGAGGAGAAGAGCTTTCTGTACCGGGCGCTGTATACCTGTCCGGCGCTGGAACGGGAGCATAATAAAGCCGAGACCGTGGTGACGGAGCTGTTCTCGTTCTGGGCAAACGAACCGGAGGAGCTGCCGGAGTCGTACTTCGCGGAGATCGAGACCGAGGGGTTGGCGCGGGTGATCGCAGACTACATCGCGGGCATGACGGACAACTTCATCCTCCTGCAGTATGCGGATGTCCGCCGCAAGCTGCGCGCCGGCCCGGGCCGCCTTCGGAGCGCGGCGGTCTAAGGGCGTGACCGATTGTTCATGGCGCAGGGAACGCCTCTTTGACGAGGGGCCAGCGGGTTGGTAGCCTTGGGAAGCGACACATCGGTTTGCTCGCATGCGTCCCCGTCGTCCAGTGGCCCAGGACACCGCCCTTTCACGGCGGTAACACGGGTTCGAATCCCGTCGGGGACGCCAGCACCCTCACATACTTACGAGGATGTGCAAAGAGTGACCAGAGATTCAGTGACTGCTGGTGACTAGGCGCAATGATTAGTGTTCGTCGACCCCTTGAACCTCTTCTCAATACACCAGGGCGAATCATCTTCCAAATGACTGCTCAGCGGCCGCAACTTACGTAGCGGCTTCAACATGCTTGCGGGATGGTTACGGGAGTACACCGAGGCTGGTGGTGACCAAGCCATGCAGAACCTGACCTCGGAATATGCAGGCTGTCAACTATGCAACCGGGTCAAGCCGTACGTTATTAAACAAAGGTGAAGCGTTTCTTAAGTGCAAGAAACGGCTGCTCGAAATACCGGAAGGACAGTGCGGCAGTTCCGATTGTTAGCCCAAGCACAAGAAGCGTTTCAAAGATGTCGCAGGTGAGCGGCGACCAGCGCCGATTTAGCACGGGTCCGAGCTTGTGAAAGACGACCGAGTAGATGTACGAGTGAAACACATACAAGCCATAGGAGATTTTTCCAAGGTAAGCAAGCCACCTAGGGATAAAGCGCGCGGGCGTGCCTAGGGCACAAAGAAAGAACAGTAATGATCCAGCCAAGATGCACGTCCACCCCAGAACGCCCCCCAGCGCCGTGGTATGCGGCTCCCAACTCTGAACTCCAAAAACCATCAGGGCCGTCATCCAAAACGCAAAGCCTGCGACGAACCCCATCGCTCGCTGCGGCATGGAGACCGTGGGCACTGTTCCACGCAGGAGCAGCGCGGTCAGCGTACCAACCGCGAAGAACTGAAACTGAACGAAGCTATTTGTCCATTCTCCATTGTCGCCGACTGTTAACCGTAAGCCATAGGTTAGGACAACAACGTAAGCTAGGGCAAGGCAGAGCCACGAGGCATATTGAAGCCCCTTGCGGCCAGACCAAGCTGCGAGGAGAGGGATAACAATGTAAAACTGCTCCTCCACCGAAATACTCCACAGTGGATCAATGGACTTAGTAATCCAGCCTTGAAAGTGTACCCACCAGTTTCCAACAAAGAGGGTGAACGCCAGCCAAGCCGCGCCGTGACTATGGTTCATACCTGGCAAAATATGATTGATTAGCGCGAGACCGAAGAAGGCGGCGAAGTAAAGCGGCCAGATGCGCAATATCCTGCGAACGTAGAACGCCCTGACGTGGATCTTCCCAGTATTCTTTCGCTCTCGCAGGAGTAAATCGGTGATAAGGTAAGCGCTCAGCAGAAAGAACACAGGCACCCCGAAAGCTCCGATTGCGGCGATACGACTCTGCCACGGCTGCCGGCTTGGATCTATCGGGACGACATCTCTGTGGTGGTGCACAAAAACCCCGCAGAAAGCAAAAAAGCGTAGCAAATCCAGCTCGTTTCTGTGAGGTGTCTTACTCTTCATTCGCGGAGCGCTCTCGACTTCTTCGGAAGCGTAGGTCAGCATCGGCGCTCCTTTCATTTGTTTGATGTGCGCCAAGGCTAACAGAAAATGACTCGACTCCTACCTGTCTTTCGCGGGCTTCTTTCGTGCGCGCGGTCGTGGCCGGGTCCACCTCTGTTCAACTCTGGGGACCTCTCCCTGTCCGTCAGGCAAATGCCGGGCTGGTTTGGATCGTCGCGCCGACGGAGTATGGCAACTCGAACGAGTTCGCCGCGATCAAGCGGCCGGCGGCACCCACGTGTGCATCCAGTGCTCCTGGCTGAATGGGGAGGTCCAGAGCGCTCCGCCCGCCAACACGAACCAAGGTTACGCGATGGACAACGGCAGCGGGGACGCCTGCACATCGGCGAAGGCCAAGGGGCTCAGCGTCGCCATCCGGAACGAAGAAAAGCGGCTCGTGTTAAAGCCGGTCGTGTCGATAGGCATCATCGCACCTTCGAACAGGTAAACGCAGATCACATCGGAGAGCAAAGAAGATGTACTTCGATCCGGCACAACCCTGCAATGTAGTGGAAGGCTGCAAGAGATGCGATTGCTGGCGTATGCCAATCTGAAGTAGATGCTCCTATAGCCTATGTCATTCAGACATCCATGATCGGCTTCAACGTTTTGCGCTGGTGTAGGGAGCACGAAGCACAGGCGAACAGACCCAAGGCGGGTAAAAAGGTCGTAACATACCGTTTTGAGCGATGAGCGTCCCCACACGTTTTCACTGCATTTTGCTTGCAACCGAACATGGAAGCGCTATGGTCCTTCTGGCGCAGTCGCGCTTCAATCTGTAGCACCCTCCGCAGTAGCGGCGCAGGACTTAGGCAGTCGGCAGACCTGAATCGATTCCTTCTGATTCGAGGTCCGTGATGGTTATCACACAACTTGTCGATGATATTGTGCCGCAAGAGTTCACCGACTATCAGGTGGAGAACTCGCTGCTGTCTACCGCATTCGTGGAGTTAGGAGCGGAGATACCCGTCGGGTGCTCTGTTTCAGAACGGCGCGATCGACTCAGAGTGCAGGTAACGGCAGACAGCCACAGAGCAAAGCTCACCGAGAAAGTGGTTGCGTGCCTGAGGTCCAGGTCTGCAGGTCGGCTGGGGTGCGGATGTGGTTCTGCATGATCTGGTCCAGGAGACTGCGGATGCGGACGGTGGAAAAAGGTGCGGCTACGTCGGCTGTCCCGTGCTGGTAGGGCAGCTTGAGCAGCAGGGCGGGGCGGGGGTCGTAGGCCCCGCCGTGGCTGGCGCGTTGGTCCTCCGGGGTCCAGCTCTTGGCGGCCTCCCAAAGCAGTTTTGTGCGCCATGAGTGATCCCCCATAACAAGGACGGTCGCGTTATCCCACTCGCCCTGGTGTTCTAGTTGGCCACGCACGTGCGCAAGGTACTGGTCTGCCAGCGCGAGGTTATCTGCGTAAGACGAGCCGTGTTGATCGGTGAAGCGAGACTTCTGTCTGTCGTAGATGCCCCAGGGGTGCGGGACCGGCATGTGAAGAAAGACAAAGTTGAGTGAGGGATCGGCCAGCAGGGCGTCGCTGGCGCGGAAGAGGGCGCGGACGTCTTCGATGTGACGATCCGAATAGCGTTCCTCATCGCTGCGGTCCACCCTCCGCTCCCAGGGAAAGTCGCAGAGCGTCTCCCAAAAGCGACGCAGCGGTCCCAGGAGGTTCTTCGCGAACGATGCATCTCCGTCGAACTCCGGCGTGGCGGAATCGGTGCGGGCGCGCCAGAAGCACTGATCCAGGACTGGGTTTAGGAGCCGGCAGTACGGGTTGTGCCAGCCCACGATCGCGGTGTGGTAGCCCCCGTGGAGGGCATCGTCGAAGACGCTGTCCTGTGGTTGAAAGCGTCGCCAGATCCCATCCGCATCCTGTGAGAGAAGCTGGCCAGTGAGCGTGCTCTTCACCGCCGTCGCGGGGTGGCCGTTGATGAACTGAGGGATGACCTGTTCGGTGTAAAGCCCGGGCGCGGAGGCTTGAGAGAAAATGGTCGACTCCGCTGCGAGCCGATCGAAGGCGCTGAGTTGCAGCCCCGGCAGGCGTCCTGGGAAGAGTTGCTCATACGCAAGTTCATCGAGCAAAATCCAGACGATGCGATGAGGCGCGGCGCTCGGGGGGCGGAAGCCGCGGACCTGGGCGGCGCCGAATGGCGTAGCGGCATTGAGACCCTGGGTCTTCCAGGCGTAATAGGTCAGCTGCCCTAAGGTGAAGCACCAGCTGATCGACACGAAAGCGATCAGTAGGGCCGCGATGCCTTGTATGCGAGCGAAATGAGGCATGACGTGGCGACGGCACAGAAGACAGACTGCCAAGAGCGCTAACCCGGCGACGAAAGAGAGCTTAAAGATGGGGAAACGAATCGCCCAGCCGCTAAGCATGCCGTAGCTTCTGAGCAGCAGGCAGGGCAGGAGGGAAAGAAAGCAAGTCCAAACGTAGAAGCGCGTTCGTTCAGAACGCTCGGCAAACAGGAAGAGGCTCGCGAAGATCAGCCACAAACAGAGTACGTTCAGGAGGGTAGCTACCAAGATCCTTGAAGCGGAACCGTCCTGGTGATAGAAGAACGTGTGTCGGATCGAGATCAGCGGGCCGAAGCAAGGAGCCATGCACAACATGGCTGGCGTAAGGGCGGAGAGCCAAGGGCCCTGGGTGAGCTTTCCCGTGATCGGTGTTTCTCCTTGGGCGTACCCCTTCAGAGGCGGGCGGTTTATCACTGATCTGTGAACAGACGCATTCCTCGGCCGCGAGACTCGCAGGCGACGATCTTTGTGAACGGTAATCGATCGGGAGGGTCGATGTCACGTCTCGCAGGTTCTTCCGGCGCCGGTCCGTTTCGGTGCGGGAACGGTAGACCAGCCCACTGACGTGAGCGGCGGGTTTTGCAGGGCTCATTGTCGGTACACTCTCTGGTACGCCATTCAGTTTGCCCGAGGTGCCCTTGCGCGTTTCTGTCGCTGTTGCCGCTGTGCTGTTTGTGCTTTCGTCGTGTGTTGAAGGCTGGGCTGGCGCTCAGAGTGCAGGGCCGCGGCCGTCGCTTTCACAGCCGGCCATCTCTCCGGATGGACGGGAGATTGCCTTTGTTTCGGGCAGTGACATCTGGGTGGTCCCGGCAACCGGGGGTGAGGCACATCTCCTGGTTTCGGACCCGGCGGAGGAGTCGCGGCCGCTGTATTCGCCGGATGGCTCACGGCTGGCGTTTATGTCCACACGCACGGGTGGCGGTGACATCTATGTGCTGACCTTTGCCACGGGGAACTTGCAGCGCATCACGTACTCGGATTCGGCTTCGAATCTGGATGCATGGTCGCGCGATGGACAGTGGCTGTACTTCAGCTCTTCGACGACGGACATGGCCGGGCAGAGCGATATCCAGAGGGTGCGTGCGAGCGGGGGAACGCCGCTGGAGGTGTCGCATGAGCGGTACTTGAATGAGTTTGAGTCAGCGCCGTCGCCGGATGGGCAGGAGATTGCGCTGGTGGCGAAGGGGATCTCGAGTGTGCAGTGGTGGCGCAACGGGCATGCGCACATCGATGAGACGGAGATCTGGCTGAAGCCGGTGCGGGGCGAGGGTGGCTATCGGAAGCTGGTGTCGGCGGATGCGAAGCACGCGTGGCCGATGTGGTCGAGCGATGGCAAATGGCTGCTGTTCATGGGTAACAAGGGCGCGGACGGCGGGCCGGGGCACGAGAACCTATGGGAGGCGGACGCGGCCGGCGGGGCAGAGAAGCAGCTCACGCACTTCAGCGGCGGACGGGGGCTGTGGCCCACGATCTCGTATGACGGCAACACGGTGGTGTTTGAGCGCGGGTTCGGGATCTGGCGGGCGGATGCTCATACCGGTAAAACCGAGGAGGTGCACATCACGTTGCGGGGGCTGCCGTCGGGGCCCGGCGTGGTGCATACCCCGGTAACGGCCTGGAGTGGGCTGGCGCTTTCGCCGGATGGCAAAAAGATCGCGGTGGCAGGCCATGGCGAGATCTTTGCAACAGGCGCTCGGGAGGGTGGCGAGGCGCAGCGGCTGACGCATACGGACGCCGAAGAGGCAGAGCCGCGCTGGAACGCCGAGTCGAATGAGGTGGTGTACCGGTCAGAGCGCGACGGCGGATCGCAGCTGTACGCCTACAGCTTTGTGAGCAATGCGGAGCGGCCGATCGCGCATGGGCCGCACCCGGCGTCGGACATCGACCTGCAGCCGACGTACTCGCCGGATGGCAAGCTGCTGGCGTTTCTGCGCAACCGCAAGGAACTGCACGTGGTGACGCTGGCGACGATGGTGGACAAGGTCGTGGCTACAGGCGAAATCGAGGACACAGCGCTGGCCTGGTCGCCGGACTCGCACTGGGTGGCATATGTGCCCACGGGCACAAACGGGTTCACCAACCTGTGGGCAGTTCCCGCGGACGGGTCGGCGCCGAGCCGGGAGCTGACGTTCCTGGCCAACGGCGAGAATGCGAGCCACATCGCGTGGTCGCCGGATGGCAAGTACCTGCTGTTCGATACCTCCCAACGTGCGGAGACGCCGCAGCTGGCGCGCGTGGATCTGGTGCCGCATGTGCCGCTCTTCCGGGAGGATCAGTTCCGGGATCTGTTTCGGAAGCAGTCCGTGCCGGGGTCGCCCGATACGCCGGGCGAGCCTGGAGAACGGAACCGGACGACGCCCAATGAGGAGACCAAGCCGGATGGCGAAGACGTGAGCGTCGGGGAAGAGCTTGATGCTGCCGCGCAGGAGCCGAACCCGCCGGCGCCCGAGATGCAGGCGCCCGGTGCTCGGCAGGCGACTGAGGGACGGGATCGTGCTGCCGGCAAAAAGCCGGCGGAGCCGACCAGGATTGTCTTTGAGGGCATCCGCGACCGGC
>CAXTWN010000043.1:9948-21409 GCA_964248055.1 uncultured Acidobacteriaceae bacterium
GGCGTTTCTGGCCGAAGCGGCCGGAGAGCAAAACATCTACACCTACTCGCTCGATGAGCTGGCGCGGGAGCCGGCCTCGCCGAAGCAGCTGACGTCGGACCCTGGGGTGAAGTCGGACATTGCGTTCTCGCCGGATTCCAAGGAGATCTTTTACCTCGAGGGCGGCGGAGGCCGGGGGGCGGCGCCGGGCGCGGCGGCGGCGAACTCGGGCGTGCGGGTGGTGGCGCTGGCTACGCGTACGCCGCGACCAGTACCAATGACGGCGTCGATGGATGTGGACTTCGACAAGGAAAAGATGGTGGTCTTTGAGGAAGCATGGTCGACGCTGGATCATCGCTTCTTCCGCGCGGATTTCAACGGCCGAGACTGGTCGGCGTTGAAGGCGGAGTGGACGCCGTACATCGAAGGCGCACGCACGGGTGGCGAGCTGCGGCGGGACATCAATCTGCTGATCGGTGAACTGGACAGCTCGCACTCGGGGATCAGCCGGCCGAGCGTGCCCGCGGTACGGACGGGGCAGTTGGGCGTGCGATTTGAACGCGAGCCGTTTGAGGAGCGTGGGGCGCTGGTGATTCGGGAGATTGTGCCTCTGGGGCCGGTGGCGCTGGAGGGCTCCGTACATGTGGGCGACCGCATTCTGGCGGTGAACGGCGATGCGATTACGCCTGCGACGAACCTGGATTCTTTGCTGGAGGATGCGCCGAACCGGCGCGTGGTGCTGACGGTTGCGCCGGGTGGGGACGAAGGCAAGAAGCGCGAGGTGGTGGTGCGGCCCGTGACCTTGCAGGTGGAGTCAGGGCTGCTGTATCGCGCGTGGGTGGAAAGCCGGCGAGGGTATGTGGACAAGATCTCGGGCGGCAAGCTGGGCTATGTGCACATCGCCGCGATGGGCGACGCAGATCTGGCGCAGCTCTATGTGGATCTGGATGTGGTGAACCAGGCCAAGAAGGGCGTGGTGGTGGACGTGCGCAACAACAACGGCGGCTATGTGAACGGCCGGGTGATCGACGTGTTTGCGCGCAAGAATTACCTGCTGATGACGCCGCGGGACCAGGCCACGGAGCCCAGCCGGCAATCGCTGGGACAGCGCGCGCTGGGGCTGCCGACGGTGCTGGTGACGAACGAATCGACGCTGTCGGACGGCGAGGACTTCACCGAAGGCTATCGGACGCTAGAGCTGGGCAAGGTGGTGGGCACGCCTACGGCGGGATGGATCATCTTCACGGGGGCGCAGCGGCTGATCGACGGCTCGGCGGTGCGGGTGCCGGGAGACCGCGTGAAGGACACGCGCGGACAGGATATGGAGATGCATCCGCGACCGGTGGACGTGGAGCAGTTGCGGCCGTTGGGAGAGACGGAGACGGGCGAGGATGTACAGCTGCAGAAGGCAGTCGAGGTGTTGCTGGGTAGCTTGCGGTAACAGCAATGTTTCTTGCTGGCCGGAGGGGAATCGCAGGTCTCCCCACGGCGCGGACGACGAAGTGTCCGCTTCGGTCGAGAGGACAGCTCTTTGCAACGCAAAGAAACCGCTAAGCGAAAGGAGAGGACCTGCTTTGCTCGGGCTCTGGTGCGAGCCAGAGCAAAAAGCAGGTCCTTCGCTGCGCTCAGGATGACAAAAATCAGCGGCTACTTGGCATCCCGATAGCGCTGGATGAGGTTGTTGGTGGAGCTGTCGTGTTGTAGCTCGCCTGTACCCTCGATCTCGGCGGCGATCCTCTGGGCGAGCACCTTGCCGAGTTCTACGCCCCACTGATCGAAGCTGTCGATGTTCCAGACGATGCCCTGGGTGAAGACGGAGTGCTCATAGAGGGCGACAAGTTTGCCGAGCAGGGCGGGCGTGAGCTCTTCGGCGAGCAGGGTGTTAGAAGGGCGGTTGCCTTCGAAGACGCGATGCGGGACGAGCCAGTCGGCGGTGCCTTCGGCTTTGACCTGCTCGGCGGTCTTCCCGAAGGCGAGGGCTTCAGCCTGGGCGAAGACGTTGGCCATCAGGATGTCGTGGTGCTTGCCGAGCGGGTTAAGCGTCTTGAAGAACCCGATGAAGTCGCAGGGGATGAGTCGCGTGCCCTGATGGATGAGCTGGTAGAAGCTGTGCTGGCCGTTGGTGCCAGGCTCACCCCAGAAGATAGGGCCGGTCTCGTAGCGGACGTGCTCGCCGGAGAGCGTGACGTGCTTGCCGTTGGACTCCATGGTGAGCTGCTGGAGATAGGCCGGAAAGCGCTTGAGGTACTGCTCATACGGAAGGACGGCAACGGTTTCAGCCCCGAAGAGGTCGGTGTACCAGACCGTGAGCAGGCCCATGAGGGCAGGAAGGTTCTTCTCGATGGGCGCGGTGCGGAAGTGGACGTCCATGGCGTGGAAGCCGTCGAGCATGGCGCGGAAGTGGTCCGGGCCAACGGCGATCATGGTGGAAAGTCCGATGGCGGAGTCCATGGAGTAGCGGCCGCCGACCCAGTCCCAAAAGCCGAACATGTTTTCAGTGTCGATGCCGAACTTGGCGACCTCTTTGTTGTTGGTCGAGATCGCGACGAAGTGTTTGGCGATGGCGGACTCGGGCGCGCCGGACTGGAGGAACCAGTCGCGCGCGGAGTGCGCGTTGGTCATGGTCTCAAGCGTGGTAAATGTTTTGGAGGCGACCAGGAACAGGGTCTCATCGGCTGCGAGATCGATCACAGCCTCGGCGAAGTCGGTGCCGTCGACGTTGGAGACGAAGCGGAAGGTGAGGTTGCGGTCGGAGTAGTGGCGCAGCGCCTCATAGGCCATCACGGGGCCGAGGTCGGAGCCGCCGATGCCGATGTTGACCACGTTCTTGATGCGGTTGCCGGTGTGGCCCTTCCACTCCCCGGAGCGGATCTTGTCGGCAAAGCCGCTCATCTTGTCGAGCACCTGATGCACCTGGGGAACCACATCTTCGCCGTCGACGATGATGCTCTCGTCCCTGGGCGCGCGGAGAGCCACGTGGAGCACGGCGCGGTTCTCAGTGATGTTGATCTTCTCGCCGGTGAACATCGCCTCGGTGCGGCCCTTGAGGTCGACGGACTCAGCGAGCGCCACGAGGAGCTTCAGGGTCTCGTCCGTGATGCGGTTCTTGGAGTAGTCGAGCAGCAGGCCTTCGGCCTCCAGGGTGAACTTGGGACCGCGATCGGGGTCCTGCGCGAAGAGCTCTTTCAGGGTGGTGCTCTTGATCGATTCGGCGTGAGCGGCGAGGTCTTTCCAGGCCTGGGTGTCGGTCAGGGCAGTTTGGGGCTGCGGCATGTGCGTGTCTCCGGTGGGGCTGTACGTTGCGAGGGTAAATCAAGCAGGTTGCGGTTGACAGCCGGGATCGGCGGCTGGCAGCATCTGACCGCGCATGGCGTTTCTGGATACGTTGCTGGGGAGGCCGCTGGCCTCTGAAGAGGACTCCACGCAGCGCGTGGGGGTAGCAGAGGGGGTTGCGGCGTTCGGGTTGGATGCGCTCGGGTCTGCGGCCTACGGGCCGGAGGCGGCGCTGACGCTGCTGATTCCGCTGGCGGCGGCGGGCATAGCGTATGTGATGCCGCTGAGCCTGATTATCATTGCGCTGCTGGCGATTGTGTACTTTTCATACCGGCAGACCATCGATGCGTACCCGAACGGCGGGGGTTCGTACACGGTGGCGAGCGAGAACCTGGGCCGTGGGCCAGGGCTGCTGGCCGCGGCGGCGCTGATGCTGGACTACCTGCTGGACGTGGGCGTGGGCATCTCGACGGGAGTGGGGGCGCTGGTTTCGGGTGTGCCCAAGCTGCATGCGCATACCCTGGGGATCTGCCTTCTGATCCTCTTCGTGCTGACGTTGATTAACCTGCGTGGAGTGCGCGAGAGCGGCATGCTGTTCCTGGCGCCGACGTGGATCTTTGTGGTGTGCCTGACGGGCGTGCTGGCCTGGGGCACCGTGAAGGCGCTGCTGAGCGGCGGGCATCCGGTGCCGGTGGTCGCGCCGCCGCATCCCGAGAAGGCGGTCGCGGCGGTGAGTGCGTGGCTGCTGATCCGGGCCTTTGCGGGTGGATGCACCGCACTGACCGGCGTGGAGGCGGTGAGCAACGGCGTGCTGGCCTTCAGGGAACCGAACACGCAGACGGCACGGCGAACGCTGGCCGTGATCGTGGTGCTGCTGGCGCTGTTTCTGTGGGGGATCGCGCACCTGACACGGGTGTATGGGGTGATGGCGACGGATCCGAGCTCCCCGCACTACCAGAGTCTGCTGTCGATGATCACGGCCGCAGTGGCAGGGCGGGGCGTGGTGTATTACGTCACGATTGCGTCCATTCTGGTCACGCTTTCGCTTTCGGCGAACACGGCGTTTGCGGACTTCCCGCGGCTTTGCCGGGTGGTGGCCGAGGATGGGTTCCTGCCCCGGTTCTTCGCCATTCGCGGGCGGCGGCTGGTGTACACCGAGGGGATCATCGTGTTGGCGGTGCTGTCGGCGCTGATTCTGATCGGGTTTGGGGGGGTGACCGACCGGCTGATTCCGCTGTTTGCCATCGGCGCGTTTACGGCATTCACGCTGTCGCAGGCCGGGATGGTGGCGCACTGGCGGCGGATGGGCGGACAGCGCTCGGGGCTGTACCTGGCGGTCAACGGGCTGGGAGCGGTGGCGACCGGCATTACGGTCGTGGTGGTGCTGGTGGCGAAGTTCACCGAGGGTGCGTGGATCACGGTGCTGACCGTGCCGGTGCTGATGGCGCTGATGCACGGCGTGCGCAAGCACTATGACTGCGTGGAGGCCGAGTCCAAGGTGTACCAACTGGAGCTTCGGCAAGAGGAGGCGCCGTTTGCGATCCTGCCGATGGCGCACTGGAACCGCGCGTCGCAGGCCGCCCTGCAGTTTGCCTGTTCGCTGACCCAAGACGTGCAGGTGCTGCACGTGGATGCCGACGGCAAGGCGGGGGACATCGAGACCGAACGCTGGAAGGGGCAGTTGCAGCAGGCGGCCAAAGTGTCGGGTGTGGCCGAGCCGTCGGTGGTGACGCTGCCTTCACCGTTCCGCTTTGTGACTACGCCGATTGTGGACCATGTGCTGGGGATCGCAAAGACGATGCCGGCGCGGCGGATCAGCGTCGTGGTGCCCGAGCTGGTGACGCCGAAGTGGTACCAGTATCTACTGCACAATCACCGCTCCACGGTATTGAAGGCGCGGCTGTTAATGGAAGGGAACCGCCGAATTGTGGTGATTACGGTGCCGTGGTATCTGCAGGGCTGAGACGGCTGCGCGTGCTCTGAGGATGACTCAGAGATGATGTAGTGCCTCGTGAGGGTCGGGGCGGCGGCGGTGATCCGCGTGAGCTTCCTGGTAGACGACCGTGCCCGCGGGGCTGAGGACGAAGGTGCCGGGCAGGGGAAGGCGCCAGGTCTGGTCGCCGTTCAGGAACGGGATGTTCACGAGCATGGAGCGGTACCAGAGCCGGGCGGGTTCGGGAACGGTGTAGGCAAGGCCGAAGGCGGCGGCAACCGTGGCCGCGGGGTCGGAGAGCAGCGGGAACGAGAGCTTGTGGCGGTCTGCGGTGAAGGCGTTCTGGCGCGGGGTTTGGGGGCTGATGGCGACCAGGAGCGCATGGCGGGCGCGGAGCTCGGGATAGAGCGTCTGCCAGGCCTCAAGTTCGGTCATATCGTAGGGACACCAGCGGCCGCGGAAGAACTTGAGCACCACGGGACCAAGGGCGAGGAGGTCGCCGGAGCGGACGTACTTACCATTTGCGGCGACCAGGCTAAAGTCTGGCGCGGAACTGCCGATAGAGAGACTGTGGCCTTCGATTCCGCTGGCGCGCAGGTCGGCGACGACCTGTTCGGTGCGCGCGAGGCGGTCGGGTGGAACAAGCGCGCGGGTGTTGGCGGTGATCTGGTCGAGTTGGGCCTGGAGGGTGGCGCCCGTGCTCGCGATGGAAGGAGTGGTCACCGTGCCAGTGTAGCGTTCGGCTTTGCAGGGTGAGGGAAGGGCTTGGGACGGAGGCTTGTTGCGTGCTCCAAGTGCCCGGGGGAGTTCCTCTGGCGAGCGGGCTGGAGAGGGGTTCAAGTAGGAGGACGTGTAGCATGAAACTCGTTCAAGGGGAGTTCGCTGCAGGGATGGCTAGACCGATTGTTGTGACCGGGGCCGCCGGGTTTATTGGTCGGAACACTGTGGCGGAGTTGAACCGCCGCGGTGAGGAGGAGCTGATCCTTGTCGATGAGCTGGGCAAGGAGGACAAGTGGAAGAACCTCGTCGGGCTGCAGTACGAAGACATCCTCGCGCCGGAGGAGTTCCTCGGCCTGATCGAGGAGGGCGCGTTTGCGGAGGCGCGGGCCTGCATTCACCTGGGGGCGTGTAGCGCGACCACCGAACGCGATGCGGACTTCCTGCTGCGGAACAACTACCAGTACACGCGGGTGTTGTGTAACTGGGCGCTGAGCAACGAGGTGCGCTTTGTGTATGCCTCGAGCGCGGCGACGTATGGGGATGGGGCACAGGGGTACAGCGATGACGATGCGGTGACACCGACGCTGCAGCCCTTGAATATGTATGGGTACAGCAAGCACATGTTCGATCTTTGGGCGTTGAAGCACGATCTGTTCGAAAGGATTGTGGGCTTGAAGTACTTCAATGTCTTTGGGCCGTACGAGGACCATAAGGGCGACATGCGGTCGGTGGTGTCGAAGAGCTTCGGGCAGATTCGCGACACCGGCAAGGTGCGGCTCTTCAAGAGCTACAGGCCGGAGTATCCGGATGGCGGGCAAAAGCGGGATTTCATCTCTGTACGGGACGCGGTGGATGTCACCTTGCACTTCGCTCTGCAGGAGCCGGAGGCGCCGGGCGGGTTGTTCAACTGCGGCACGGGCGAGGCGCATACGTGGGTGGAGCTGGTGACCCCGGTGTTTGAGGCGATGGGGCTGCCGGTCGACATCGAGTTCATCGACCTGCCGGAGCACTTGAAGGGAAAGTATCAGTACTTCACCGAGGCGACCGTCAATAAGCTGCGAGCAGCGGGGTATGCGAGGCCGTTCACGAAGCTGGACGAGGCTGTCCGGGAGTACATCAGCGGGTATTATCTGCAACGTGAAGCTCGCTGAGCGCACGACGGGCGCGACTGCGCATGGGTTCTGTATGGGTGAGGTGAGGTCGTGGCGAAACAACGAGGGTACCCTGACCGGCGTGGGATGGGAGCCCAGAGTGACTTCATCGTGCAGCCGTTCGTTCCAGACGAGTCGTACAAGGCGCAGCAACGGGCGATGATGCAGCGGCTCATCGACGCCGGCTTGCCGCTCGAAAAGGTCGCAGACATGTTCTCGATGCCGGTGGACCTCGTCTCGGGTGAGGACGCGAAGTTGCCGTGAGAGCGCGATGGCTGCGCCCGCACGCTTGAGGGTTGGGTATGCTGGTGCGCATGTCTTCCTTCAAGGTTATCTATCCAGGCACGTTTGATCCGCCAACGAATGGTCACCTGGACCTGATTGCGCGGGGCGCGCGGATCGCGGACGAGCTGGTGATCGCGATCCTGCGGGACTCGACCAAGGCAGAAGCCTTGTTCCGCGCCGAAGAGCGAGAGGAGATGCTGCGCGAGGTGACCGCCGATCTGCCCAATGTGCGCGTAACGATCTTTGACGGGCTCCTGGTGGAGTTCGCGCGGGAGCAGGGCGCACAAGCAGTGCTGCGGGGAATCCGGGCAGTGTCGGACTACGAGTACGAGCTGCAGATGGCGCTGATGAACCGCAAGCTGGCGCCGGATGTGGAGACGCTGTTCCTGATCCCGGCGGAGAAGTACACCTTCGTGAGCTCGCGGCTGGTGAAAGGGGTGGCGAAGCTGGGTGGGGATGTGAGCGAGTTGGTGCCGCCGTCCGTGAATGCGCGGCTGTTACAGAAAGCGCGCCTGCGCGAGATGGGGAATGCCGAAAATCCAGTCGCGCTCGCGGAGTAAAGCAGCCCTTAGACTGGAAAGATGAGCGCAGCGGGAGCGAGGAAGGTCTTTTCCGATCGGATCAATCGGATCGAAGTGTCGGCCACGATGGCCATTACGGCCGAGGCGTTGAAGATGAAGGCCTCGGGCATTGACCTCGCCGATTTTGGGGCCGGCGAGCCGCACTTTCCGACCCCGCAGCACATCAAGGATGCCGCCATCGCGGCGATACAGAATAACTTCACCCGCTACACGGCGGTGGCCGGCGTGCCGCAGGTGCGACAGGCGATCGTGGACCGGCATGCGGCAGATTTCGATTCAGCATACACGGCCGAGGAGTGCGTGTTTACGACGGGCGGCAAGCTGGCGCTGTTCAACGCCGTGGAGGTGCTGGTCGACCACGGCGATGAGGTCATTGTGCCGGTGCCGTACTGGGTGAGCTACAAGGACATCATCCAGTTCGCGGGCGGCGTGCCGGTGTTTGTGGAGACGCACGAATCGGAGAACTTTCGGCTGACGGCCGCGATGATCGAAGCAGCGATTACGCCGAAGACCAAGGCGATCGTGATCAACACACCGTCGAATCCTTCGGGCGCGGTGATGGACGCTGCGGACCTGGAGGCGATCATTCGACTGGCGGCGGACCGCGGAATCTTCCTGCTGCTGGATGAGTGTTATGTGTACCTGACGTTTGCCGGTAAGCCGGTGAGCGGCGGTTCGTTGGCGGACGCCAAGGAACACATGATCATCCTGGGATCCTTGTCGAAGACGTACGCGATGACGGGATGGCGGGCAGGTTTTGCGCTGGGGCCGAAGGCGATCATCGCGGCGATGAGCAAGCTGCAGTCGCAGTCGACGTCGAATACGGCAAGCATGGTGCAGCAGGCATCGATTGCGGCGGTGACGGGCTCGCAGGCGTGCGTAGCGGAGATGTGCGCCGACTACAAGAAGCTGCGGGACCGAGTCCTGGTGGGCTTTGAGGGAATTCCGGGTCTGACTTGCACGGTACCGGAGGGTGCCTTCTATGTGTACCCGAATGTGAAGAACTTCCTGGGCAGGGGCGGCGCGGGGTCGGCGACGGAGTTGGCGGCGAAGCTGCTGAGCGAGGCGCATGTAGTGACGGTGCCGGGCGAGGCGTTTGGGACGGCGGAGCATATTCGGCTGTCGTATGCGGTGGCGCCTGAGGTGATCGACAAGGGAGTGGAGCGGCTGCGCGGATTTTTTGCCCGGATGTAGCAGAACGCGACGCAGCGGGCCTCGCCATTACCTTCCCGTGTTACCGGCGAGCTCTTGGCAGCTGTGCTTGAAGCCGTAGAATGGGCGGATGGGTTTCACAGTCATCCCGCAGACACCGGCGTTTGCCGCGATCGTGCTGGCGGGCGGAAGCGGAACGCGGTTCTGGCCGCGCAGCCGACGGGCGAAGGCCAAGCAGGTGCTGCAGCTCGACGGCGAAGGAACGATGATTCAGGGGACGCTGGCGCGCTTGAAGGGACTGGTGCCCTCGGAGAACGTCTGGGTGATCACCAACGATCTGCTGGCGAACACCATCGCCGAGCAGTTGCCGGAGCTTCCCCCGCAGCGTCTGCTGCGCGAGCCGGAGGCGCGCAACACCGCGCCCGCATGCGCGCTGGTGGCGTTTTTGCTGGAGAAGACTGCGCCGGAGACGGTGCTGGGCGTGTTTCCTTCCGATCATGTGATTGGGGACCCGGAGCGGTTTCGGCTGGTGCTGCGGGCGGCGATGCAGGTGGCCCAGAGTGGGCCGCGGATGGTGGTCCTGGGTGGGCCGCCGACGCGACCCGAGACGGGGTACGGATATATCGAGCTCGGCGCGGCGTCCACGCCGGTGCGGGTCAACGGGGAGTGCATCTCGCTCTCCCGGGTGCGCCGCTTCACCGAAAAGCCAGACCTGCAGCATGCGCGGCACTTTGTGCGGGCGGGCAACTACGTTTGGAATAGCGGCATGTTCTTGTGGAGCGCGCAGACCCTGGCGGACGCGATTCGGGAGCACAAGCCGGAGATGGCGCGGTTGATGGAGCAGATTGCGGACGCATGGGAGACGCCGGCATTTGAGAGCCGCCTCGCGGAGTTGTACCCGCAGTGCGAGTCGGTGTCGATCGACTATGCCGTGCTGGAGCCGCGGTCGGCGAAGGGCGAGGCAAACTCCGGCTTGTATTGTCTGCCGGGAGACTTCGCGTGGAACGACCTTGGGTCGTGGGCGGCGCTCTATGAGCACCTGGCCGAGGACGCAGACCCGCAGAAGAGCAATGTGATCGAAGCGCCACATGGGGTGGAGATCACCTCCTCGGGCTGCTATGTTTTCGCGCCGGGCAAGACGGTCGCGCTGGTCGGGGTCCGGGACCTGGTGGTGGTGGAGACGGCAGACGCCCTGCTGATCACGACCCGGGATGGGTCGCAGGATGTGGGCAAGGTGGTGAGCGAGCTGAAGGGCGCGGGCAGGACTGAGTTGATCTGATGAGCGCTGAAAGCTTGAGCCCTGGGACCCCGAAGCCGGCGGTGGTGAAGTTCGGCACCGACGGATGGCGCGGCATCATCGCCGACGATTTCACCTATGAGAACGTGCGGGTGGCGGCGCGGGCGATCGCGCAATATGTCTTGGCAGAAGAGAATCCGGCAGCCGGGTTGTGCATCGGGTACGACACCCGCTTCGGGTCACGCTCGTTTGCGCGCGTGGTGGCCGAGGTGGTCTCCGCGGCCGGAGTTCCGGTCTTCCTCGCGAGCAAGGTGACGCCTACGCCGGAGTTGAGCTTTGCGGTGCGGCAACGCGGAGCCGCGGGTGGGGTGATGATCACCTCCAGCCATAATCCCGCCGAGTGGAACGGGGTGAAGTACAAGGCGTCGTATGGCGGGTCGGGGAAGCCCTCGATCATGACAGCGATCGAGCGCCGTCTCTATGAGCCCTTTGAACCCGCAGAGACGCCGGGACAAGTTAGGGAGGTAGAGTTCGCGCCGCCGTATGTTGCGGCCCTGGAGAGCTTTGTGGATCTCGCGGCGATCAAGGCGTCCGGCTTCCGATTCCTGATCGACAGCATGTATGGCGCGGGCCAGGGATATCTGGCCGGGATCTTTGATCGCGCAGAGATCCCCTATGTGGCGATCCGGAACGAGGTGAACCCGGCGTTTCCTGGGATCAATCCGGAGCCGATTCTGCCGCACATCGCGCTGACCCAGGAGCGCGTGGTGGCCGAGCACTGCGATGCGGGGTTGGTGACGGACGGGGATGCGGACCGCATCGGGGCGGTGGACGAGCATGGCAACGTGGTGGACGCGCACAAGATCTTTGCGGTCCTCTTGCAGTGGCTGCTGACGCGCAAGGGGTGGCCTGGCGATGTGACCCGCGCGTTCAATACGACCAAGATGCTGGATCGCATTGCCGCCAAGCATGGGCGGGTGCTGCACGAGCATGGGATTGGCTTCAAATATGTGTGCGATCTGATGCTGGAGAAGGAGATCCTGATCGGCGGCGAGGAATCGGGCGGGGTGGGGATCAGCCGGCACCTGCCGGAGCGGGACGGCCTGCTCAATAGCCTCCTGCTGGCGCAGGTGATGGCGGACGATAAAAA
>CAXTWN010000044.1:0-14262 GCA_964248055.1 uncultured Acidobacteriaceae bacterium
TCGCGCAGGATGTACTGGTACTGCTCGGCGATGCCGACCATCTTGTTGCGGCGGCCGAGCGAGAGGATCTGCGCGAAGCCGGTATAGAACCACATGCCTTCGAAGACGACGTAAAAGGCGATGAGATCGCGCACAAAGGCCTGGTCCGTCTGCGGTGTACCGGTGGCGAAGTTGGGGTCGGAGAGGTGCTGCGTGTACTTGATAGCCCAGGCGGCCTTTTCGGTGATGGAGGGCACCTCGCGGTACATGTTGAAGAGCTCGCCTTCATCCAGGCCGAGCGATTCAACGATGTACTGGAAGGTGTGGGTGTGCACGGCCTCTTCGAAGGCCTGACGCAGGAGGTACTGCCGGCACTCTGGGTTCGTGAGGTGGCGGTAGATGGCGAGCACGATGTTGTTGGCGACCAGCGACTCCGACGCAGCGAAGAAGCCGAGGTTGCGCTTGATGGCGCGGCGCTCATCTTCGGTGAGGCCGCCGGGGCTCTTCCAGAGCGCGATATCGGCCTGCATGGAGATCTCGGTCGGCATCCAGTGGTTGTTGCAGGCGGAAAGGTACTTCTCCCACGCCCAGCGGTACTTCAGGGGCAAGAGCTGATTCACGTCGGCGCGGCAGTTGATCATGGCCTTGTCGTCGACGCGAACGCGGGCGGCGTTCCGAGCAATGACATCGGTGGTTAAATCGGCGGGTGGCTCGGGTGCGGGCGCTGTCACGGCGCGCACCGTGGTGGATACAGGTACCTTGACGGCTTCGTCAGTTTCGGTCCAGCTGAGCATGGTTCTCTCCGGGGCTTGATGCAGCGTTAAGCGAAAAGCGGGTTCTTCGCGTCGCTCAGGAGGACAACTCTGTGCATGTCCTCCTGAGCGGGATTGTTACTGGCAAGCCTCGCAGGTGGGATCGTTGATGGCGCACACCTTATTGGATGATGCCGGGTCAGTGACGGCATTCAGCGAGACGGCATTGAGTTTGCCATCAGTACGTTTCAACGTGGATTTTTCGACGTGGGTGGCGGAGCGCGAGCGGAGATAGTACGTGGTCTTCAGCCCTGCATGCCAGGCTTCGCGATAGAGCGTATCGAGCTTCTTGCCGCTGGGCTGCGCGATGTAGAGGTTGAGCGACTGCGCCTGGTCAATCCACTTCTGCCGGCGCGCGGCGGCTTGAATCAACCATGTCGGCTCCACCTCGAACGAGGTGGCATAGAGCGCCTTCAGATCCGCAGGAACGCGATCAATAGAGCCCAGGGAGCCGTCGAAGTACTTCAGGTCGGAGATCATCACCTCATCCCAAAGTCCGCGCTGCTTGAGGTCGTGTACCAGCGAGGCGTTCGCGACCGTGAAGTCGCCGCTCATATTGGATTTCACGAACAGGTTCTGGTACGTCGGCTCGATCGATTGCGTGACCCCGCAGATGTTCGAGATGGTCGCCGTGGGTGCGATCGCCATGGTGTTGGAGTGACGCATCCCGATCTTCATGACGCGCTCGCGCAGGCTGGCCCAGTCCAGCGTCGAGGAGCGCTCGAGCTGGAGCGGATGCGTGCGGTTCTGCTGCAAGATCTCGACGGAGTCGAGGGGCAAGATGCCCTGGCTCCAGAGCGAGCCCTCAAAGGTCGGATAGCGTCCACGTTCCGCGGCCAGATCAACTGAAGCGGAGATGGCGAAGTAGCTGACCGTCTCCATGCTGGTGTCGGCGAACTGCACAGCCTCGGGCGAGCTGAACGGGATACGCAGGGAGTAGAGCGCGTCCTGGTAGCCCATGATGCCAAGACCCACAGGGCGATGGCGGAGGTTAGAGAAGCGCGCCTCGGGCACCGTGTAGAAGTTAATGTCGATCACGTTGTCGAGCATGCGCATGGCCGTAGTCACGGTGCGCTTCAGGTGATCGGCGTCGAGGCCCTTGTCCGTGACGTGGTTCGCGAGGTTGATCGAGCCCAGATTGCACACCGCGATCTCCTTCGCGGAGGTGTTCAGCGTGATCTCTGTGCAGAGGTTGGAGCTGTGAACGACGCCAACATGCTGCTGCGGCGAGCGGAGATTGCAGGGGTCCTTGAAGGTGATCCAGGGATGGCCGGTCTCGAAGATCATGGTGAGCATGCGGCGCCACAGCTCCAGAGCCCGCACAGTGCGGTGGACCTTGATCTCGCCGCGGGCCGCCTTCGCTTCGTACTCCTCGTACCTGGCCTGGAAGGCACGACCGTAGAGGTCGTGCAGCTCCGGGACCTCGTCGGGCGAAAACAGGGTCCAGGGACCATCGGCTTCGACGCGCTCCATGAAAAGATCGGGAATCCAGTTGGCGGTGTTCATGTCATGGGTGCGACGGCGATCGTCCCCGGTGTTCTTGCGCAGGTCAAGGAACTCTTCCACATCGATGTGCCAGGTCTCGAGATAGCCGCACACAGCGCCTTTGCGCTTGCCGCCCTGGTTGACGGCGATGGCCGTGTCGTTAGCCACCTTAAGGAAGGGCACCACGCCTTGCGACTGCCCGTTGGTGCCGCGGATGTGCGAGCCCAAACCGCGCACGCCGGACCAGTCGTTGCCGAGGCCGCCGGCGTACTTGGAGAGCAGGGCGTTGTCCTTGATCGCTTTGAAGATGCCATCGAGGTCGTCGGCGACGGTCGTCAGGAAGCATGAGGAGAGCTGGGGACGCAAGGTGCCCGCGTTGAACAGCGTCGGCGTCGAGCACATAAAGTCGAAGCTCGAAAGCAGCTCGTAGAACTCGATGGCGCGCGCGTCGCGATCGATCTCGCGCATGGCCAGGCCCATCGCCACGCGCATAAAGAAGGCCTGCGGCAGCTCGAAGCGAACGCCACCCTTGTGCAGGAAGTAGCGATCATAGAGCGTCTGGAGACCGAGGAACTGGAACTGGCGATCGCGTTCCGGGTTCAGGGCGGCGGCGAGCCGCGCGAGGTCAAAGGCCGCAAGCTCTTTGTCGAGGATCTCCAGCTTCACGGCCTGCTTCACGAACTCCGGAAAGTACTCTTCGTAGCGCATGTCCTGAGCGCGCTGCGAGACCGTCACCGAGCCGGGCAGGATGAATCCGAGTGCCTCGTCGCGGAGGTTGTTCAGCAGCAGCCGGGCGCTCACGAAGGCGTAGTTGGGCTCCTGCTCCACAAGCGAGCGGGCCGCCATGGTCTGCGCCAGGCCAAGCTCATGCAGCTGAATGCCGTCGTACAGGTTGCGGCGGACCTCGGCCATGATGGCGTCCACGGAGACCCCATCCAGCCCGGCGCACGCGGAGGCGATCGTGCTCTGCAGACCGGCCTCGTCCAGCGGCTCCAGACGACCGTCCTTGAGCTGCACATGAAGGCTCGGCTGGCGGAGAGAGACCGGGATCGCCTCTTCACGGCGGCGGCGCTCCTGGGCGCGCTCTTCGCGGTAGAGGACGTAGGCGCGCGCGACCTTGTGCTCGCCGGCGCGCATCAGCGCGAGCTCGACCAGGTCCTGGATGTCCTCGATGTGGAGGGCACGGGCGCCATCGGCGCGACGGGCCAGCGACTCCACGATGTGCTGGGTGAGGCTGTCCACCGACTCGTGAATGCGACGGGAGGCGGCGGCCCCGGAGCCCTCGACCGCCACAAATGCCTTCGTGATCGCGGAGGAGATCTTGGTGGGATCGAAGGGCGAAAATGTGCCATTGCGCCGGATCACCTGCAGGCCGGCGGTACGCGACGGAAGGCCCGATCCCGGCGTTTGGCTAAGTTCTGTTTCAAAGGGATGCACTGCGGACGCGGCCATCGAACTTGTCTCCTCCACTCCGGAATGCTCTCCCGGGGCGCTTGCTCATGCTTGCAGAGAACGGCCGCAGATGCAAGCGCAAGAACACTAGATATGGGAGGGTAGCAAACGGGTGACCCCAAGCGCTTGTGTGGATAACCTAGGCCGAAACTGCGGCGGCGGGAGAAAACTCGCGGCGCATCCAGACCGCCGAGGCGAGCAATACCACGAGAGTTGTAACCGGGGCAGCCAGTCCCGCGCGCAACGAATGGAATGAGGTGGAGACCACGCCGGTGAGCCACGGCAGCAGCGAGGCCCCCAGCCCCGCGCTGACAAACACCGCCGTGGAGCGGTAGCGGGGTAGGGCAAACGCCAGCGTCAAGGGGTACAGCGGGCCAAGCCCAAAGCCCGAAAGCAGCGCCGCCAGGGGAAGCACAGCCTCCACGGGCGCCAGGACCAGGGCCAGCACCCCGGTGATGACGCAGGCGAGGTGTATGCCCACCCCCCAGCGAGAATGCAGGCGATGCCCGATGCGGAACGAGTGCGCAGCGCGGCTGAGCAGCAAACCGAACCAGAAAAACGAGTTGGCCGACACCGCGAAGCCTGCTCCGTGCGCCATGCGCTCGGTATAGGTGGTCAGCCAGCCGCCGATGGCACTCTCGAGCCCCACGGCCGCGGCGGCGGCCAGGCACAGCCGCAGCGGCGCGAAGCTTGCAGAGACCGGGGCTGCGGGCGTGCTGAGGGGGGCCATGTCCGGCCTGCGCCGTCCGGAGGCGACGGCGACGGCGACGGCTGTTAGTGCCAGCGCAACGGCTTCCGACCGGAACAGGGTGCTTACGGAGACCAGTCGCAAGGAGTGGAGGGCGAGCGTGGGCGCGCAGCAGGCACCGGCGGCCCACAAAAGGTTCAGCCGGTTCATCTCCAGCCCACTTCGCCCTGCTGGCACCTCACGGGAGCGGAGCAGGCTGATGGAGGTCATCGTCGCTCCGAGCCCGAGGCCGTACAGGAAGAACGCCGGGCGCAGCGGACCCTGGTGCGCAAGCGAGAGGAGAAGCGTTGCGGCCGCTGCGACGGCAAGTCCCAGGGCGGCGATCCCGCGAAAGGATCGGTGGACCACCAAGGCGCCGCACATGGTGCCCGCGAAGGCGCTGAAGAGCAGGGAACCGCCGCTCCGGTCGTTCAGGTGCCATTGGACCAGCATCGCCGGAAGCGCCGCCCCCAGCAGCGCGACGCCAATGCCTGTGAGCACAAAGGCGAGCGAAAGGCTGGCGGTGCCGAGCGTGTCCCGCATGCTTAGGTCTTCGGGATCTCCGCCCAACGGCGCCGGGCGGCTCACAGGGGAGGACACGAAGACCCGCGCACCACGAGTTCGGGATCGACCTTGAGGATCGCCGCCGCTGCCTCCACCGGATACTGTCCGATCTGGCGCAAAAGGGTCTCGGCCGCGAGCAGACCCATAGTGCGAAGTGGCTGACGCACGGTGGTAAGCCCCGGATTTTGAAACGCGGCGGATTGAATATCGTCGAAGCCGACCACCGAGACGTCCTCCGGGACCCGCAGACCGGCTTCACGCAACGCGCGGATCGCGCCGATGGCGGAGATGTCGTTGAAAGCAAACAGCGCGGTGAACGGTTTGTCGCGGCGCAGAAGGCGTTGCGCCGCGAGGTAGCCCGGTTCGTGGGTGGGCGCCTCCCCTTCCAGCTGCGCGGTGAGCTCCGGATCGACGACCAGCCCGAGCTCGGCGACGACCTCGCAGATCGCGGTCCAACGAGCCTGGGTATCGGAGCTGAAGGTCTGGCCCTTGATGAAGGCGATCTGACGGTGTCCGAGATCGGCCAGGTAGCCCACCGCGAGCTCTGCGGCTCGCCTGTGGTTCAGCACGATGTTGGTGGTGCCCTCATGCTCGTCCGGACACGAGACGGTCACCGTGGGTACATGAAGATGGCGAGGCAGCGCCGTGTCGATCGCCACAAGCCCATCCACCGCGCGCTCTGCGAGCATGGCCTGGGAGCGCTCGATCACCTCCGTGCGGTGATGGTGGCTGATCAGGAAGTAGAAATAGCCTGCCTCCAGCAGGCCCTGCTCCAGGCCGCTCAGGACCATCGCGGTGTAGCCCTCGGAAAGTTCAGGCACAAGGACACCCAGGGTCATGGAACGGCCGCGGCGGAGCGAGCGTGCCAGCACGTTGGGACGATAGTTCAGCCGCCGGGCGGCCTCGAAGATCCGCTCCTGCGTTACCTGCGGAATGGAACGTGCCGCCGGGGCACGGTTGAGCACCCGCGAGATCGCGGCGGCTGAGAGGCCGAGATGGTCAGAGAGGACCTTCAGACTCGCCCGGGCAGGAGCGCCGGTCGGCCCTAGCCTTTCGCTCACACCCAAAGTCTGCCACATTCTTCCAAAGGCGGGTGACCCGTTGGTCACAGGTATGCGGGGGTACCACAAAGTAGTTGACACTCGACGTTGGCGAGGCGTAGAACACGATGCGATTCAGGCAAACGGTTGCCTAGGCGAACGGATCGGCCATGCCGACGCTCGCCAGGGAGGAAGCGATGACACGTTTTTCGTGGTCTTGGAAGTCCCTGCTTATAACGGCGGGTGGTTTCGTGCTCTGCACGGCAGCAAATGCGCAGTTTCGAGCTTCGATTCAGGGATCGGTGACGGATCCGACCGGGGCGGTGGTTCCAGGGGCGACGTTGACTCTGACGGATCAGGCGACGAACAAGGTGCTCACGGCTACGTCCAACGCGGACGGCGTGTACAACTTCGACGCCCTGCCGCCGGATCACTTTAAGCTGACGGCGACGGCGACGGGCTTCAAGCAGAAGGTCATTCAGGATCTGCAGATCATCCCTGAGCAGCCGAACTCGGTGAAGGTGCAGCTTGAACTGGGTGAGTCGACCACCACGGTGACGGTCTCCGGAGATGCCGTGGCCGCCGTCGACACTGAGACGGCCAACATCGGGACGACGGTCTCCAGCAACGACATCCAACATCTGCCGTCGTTCAATCGCGACGTGTTCACGTTGACCCAACTTGCGCCGGGCGCGGTGAGTGACGGGTCGCAGGGCTCCGGCGGCGGCGTGTACAGCCTGCCGGGAACGCAGGGCCCAGGAGGTTCCGGCGCAGGCGGTTCGGCGCCTACCGAGAACGGACCGCAGGCCAACGCCAACGGTCAGCAGTACGAGATGAACAGCATCACCATCGACGGCATCAGCACCGTCAGCGCGGTCTGGGGCGGCACGACGATCATCACGCCGACCGAGGACTCGATCGACAACGTCCGCATCGTGACCAACGACTATGACGCGGAGAACGGACGGTTCAGCGGCGCGCAGACCGAGGTGACCTCAAAGAGCGGCACAAACCAACTGCACGGGAGCGCGTTCATCGCGATTCATCGCCCCGGTTTGAACGCGAACAACCGCGTAGTCAGAGACGCTACCGGCACGCCGATCGGGGCCACGACGAAGGACACGGCTCGGTTCAACCAGTATGGCGGCAGCCTCGGCGGCCCTCTTTTGAAGAACCACCTCTTCGCTTTCTTCGCCTTTGAGTCTTCGCCAAACAACTCCACGGCAACGAGCGCAGGCTGGTATGAGACGTCGGCGTTTCGCGCCTCGGCGCCCTCCGGCAGCATTGCTTCGCAGTTCCTGAACTTTCCCGGCGGTGCGGTTGCCGGGACGATCGTGACCAGCGGCGAGACCTGTGCGACGGTCGGCCTCATCGAGACGGGT
The DNA here is from genome assembly GCA_964248055.1 of uncultured Acidobacteriaceae bacterium. Classification (GTDB taxonomy): domain Bacteria; phylum Acidobacteriota; class Terriglobia; order Terriglobales; family Acidobacteriaceae; genus Granulicella. The sequence goes on from CAXTWN010000044.1 coordinate 7,442, forward strand.
ACCGGCAAGAACTGCACCACCATCCCCGGGCAGGGATTGGACATCGGATCGCCGCTCAAGAACGGCCTCGGCAAGCAGGACCCGACCGCGACAGGAACGGCTGTGAGCCCCGGTGTCGGCAGCGGTCTGGACGGGGTCGCCGACGTGGCGTATTACCTGACCTCGACGCCTTCGTCGTCCTACTATCACCAGTTCAACGGCCGCCTGGACTCCGATGTAACCCAGAAGGATCACCTCGCTTTTGCGATCTACTGGGTGCCCCAGGGCAACACGGACTACAACGGCGGCGCCAGAGCCTATAACCTCTTCCACCATGAACAGATCAATGAGGCGGTGTCCCTGATCTGGAACCACACCTTTTCCTCGAGCCTGCTGAACGAAGCGCGGGCGAACGCCGCGGGGTGGCGCTGGAACGAGATCGCGTCGAACCCGCAGCAGCCGGTTGGTCTGCCGCAGGACAGCATCACCTACTTCGCGCCGAGTGCAGCGATCAGTAACTTTGGGTCTGCGCTCGGGAGCGATCTGAATCAATGGACCTTCGGCTACCGCGACATCCTGACCAAGGTGTCAGGCCGTCATAGCGTCAAGTTCGGCGGCGAGGCCACGAACCTCCACTACCTGAACAATCCCATCGGCCGGCCAAACTATAACTTCTACAACGTCTGGGACTTCCTGAACGATGCGCCCTTCGAGGAGAGCGGCAGCTTCAACAGCGTGACCGGCCTTCCCGGCGGAACGCGCTCCGACGATCGCGAAAACCTCTTCGGCGGTTTCGTGCAGGATGACTGGAAGGTGCGTTCCAACCTGACCCTGCATGCAGGCATTCGTTACTCCTACTTCGGATCGCTCTACACCAAGCAGAACAATCTGCCGGTCGCCCTGTTCGGCACCGGCGCGACGACCTACACCGGCCTGCATGTACGTCTGGGCGGGAACCTCTGGACGCCGCAGAAGGGCAACTTCGGTCCGCAGTTCGGCTTCAACTGGAGCCCGGGCAGCCTGAACAGCAAGCTCGTTGTACGCGGCGGCTACGGGCTGAACTTCAACCAGGAAGAGATTGCCATCACCGCAAACACGGGCAACAATCCTCCGACCCAGGACTACTACAACTTCCAATTCGCCAGCCCGACGAACGCCGGGACCAACGGCGGCGACATCCTCTATGGGATCTCGAGCAGCCCGACCTCACTGAGTGGTTTCGTGTCGAATCCGCACACCATCACCTCGTACAACAGTGCAGGTCTCCCGACTGCCGGGAATGCGAACATCGTGCTTATTGGCGACGGTCACGGCAATCTGCCCACAACCTATGTCGAGCACTTCTCGCTGAACACCGACTACGAGGTCAACAAGGAGATCGTCGCCTCACTCGGCTACCAGGGCAGCGTCGGTCGGCACCTGATCAACCACGAGACGCCGAACGCGCCGGGCGTTGTGGCGGGGTATGCGCTTAACCCGCTGATCACCGGCGGCGACTACTGGACAAACGAGGGCACGTCCAACAACAACTCGCTTCTTGCAGAGCTCAAGCACCCCATGGTGCATCACTTCCAGGTCGATGCCCAGTTCATGTGGGCCAAGAGCCTGGACACCGACGGATCCGGACCGTACTACGAAGATCCGTACTTCCCGGAGAACGAGGCGTTCTCCTACGGGCCGTCTGACTTCAACGTGGGCAAGTCCTTCAAGGCCTTCGGTCTGTGGCAGCCGGTCTTCTTCCACGGCAGCCATGGCTGGGTAGAGAAGATCGCCGGCGACTGGTCGCTCAGCGGCATCTTCCAGATCCACACTGGCTTCCCGTACAGCCCGAACTTCGGCACGTCGCAGTCACTCTATTGCTCTCAGTGCGGCTACTACAATCTGCGTCCTTACTACCTGGGCGGAGCTGGTTCGGATCACAGCAACAAGGCGTTCATCCAGGCCACGAACTTCGCTGGGCTCACGGCCAACCAGGTCACGCCCACAGCGACGATCAACGGCACAGCAAAGACCGCGGTAGCCTATGGGAACAAGTACTTCTCGGTGCCGAACTTTGCCTCCGCGCTGGAAGCGACGAACGGAACCGGCTTCCCGGCCGGGAACATCTCGCTGCCGCCACCGCCGGGCCTGGACAGGAACGCCTTTGTGGGACCGCACTACCGCGATGTGGATGCGTCGCTCACCAAGGGCTTCGGTGTGCCGAACACCCGCCTGCTGGGCGAGAGCGCGAGACTGGAGATTCGCGCCGACGTCTTCAACCTGTTCAACATCCTCAACCTCAATCCAACGGGTGTCACAAACAACGTTGCGGCGGCAAACTTCGGCCAGGACACCGGTGTTCTCGGCAGCCGCACCATCACCTTCCAGGGCCGGTTCAGCTTTTAAGACGGTTCCTGGCTGGCGTACGCGGAGGGTGCTCCTGTGCGGGCACCCTCTGCATCTTCTGGGACGATCTGCGGTACCCTGCTGCAGCGCGAGTCTGTCAGTTGCTATGCAACTGCTCGGAGCAATATGCACCGGTTGTTGAAGAAGAGTCTGGCGGTCCTGCTTGTCGTCGTTGCCTCCAGGTTCGGCGTGTTCGGCGCTTCCCAGGCGAGAGCGCAGGCACCTGGGGCAGCGGAGTCCATCGACATTGACGCCTCCGGGCCGACGACGCCGTTTCCGCACTTCTGGGAGCAGACCTTCGGCTCAGGTCGTGCCATCCTGTCGCTGCGTGACAGCTATCGGCAGGATCTGCGCACCGTCAAGGAGGCGACCGGGTTTCAGTCGATCCGCTTTCACGGCATCCTGATGGACGAGGTTGGCCTGTACGATCCGGACCGCCGCACCCAGAACCCGGGGCAGGCGGCGATCGCGGCCAATGATGCCTCGGTGTACAACTTCTCCTACATCGACGAGATCTACGATGGGCTGCTCGCAGAGCATGTGCGTCCGTTTGTAGAGCTAAGCTTTATGCCGGAGAAGATGGCCGCCGATCCCAAGGCGCTGCATCCCTTCTGGTACCACCCGAACGTCTCTCCACCCAAGGACTATGCGCTTTGGGATGCGATGATCAGCGCCTTCGCGCAGCACCTGGTGGCGCGCTACGGGCTGCAGGAAGTTTCGACCTGGCGCTTTGAGGTGTGGAACGAGCCCAATCTCGACTTTTGGGGTGGCACGCCGAAGCAGGCGACCTACTTCGAACTGTACGATCACACCGCGCGTGCCCTGAAGCGGGTGTCCCCACGCCTGCAAGTGGGAGGACCCTCGACGGCGCAGGCGGCCTGGGTCACTCCGTTTCTCCAGCATGTGCATGACGCCGGTGTGCCCGTAGACTTCGTTTCTACGCATGTCTACGCCAATGACAAAGCGCAGGACGTCTTCGGCACGGATGAGGAGATCCCGCGCGACAAGATGGTCTGGCGCTCGGTCGAGAAGGTACACCAGCAGATCGCGCAGTCGCCCCTGCCCAAGCTGCCGCTCATCTTCTCCGAGTACAACGCAAGCTACGCCAACGAGCCGGACGTCACGGATTCCACCTACATCGGGCCGTGGCTCGCGAATGACATCCGGCTCTGTGATGGTCTGACGGAGAGCATGAGCTATTGGGCGTTCTCCGATGTCTTCGAGGAGCAAGGTGTCGTGCGCAGCCCCTTCTACGGCGGGTTTGGGCTCTTGGCGGCCGATCACATTCCCAAGCCGGCCCTGAACGTCTTCAAGGCGCTGCATCAGCTTGGCGACCGGCGCCTTACCGTCCCGTCGGAGTCGGCCTTGGCCACCGTTGGGGCGCAGGGCGTCGCGGTGGCTTTGTGGAACTACGCTCCTCCGGACGGGACCGGCGCAAGTTACACGCCGCCGCCCGCGCAACCCACACAGTCGCGCATGTTCACAATCCATTTCCAGCACGTGCCAGCGAACGCGCCGGTGCAGATCCTGCGGGTGGATGAGGATCACGGTAACGTCCTGAGGCTCTTCGACGCCATGGGGCGTCCGGCGGGCGATCTGACCCAGGACCAGGTGACGAAGCTGCGCGCCGCCGGCGCGATGGCGCCCCCGGAGCATGTGCGGCTACATGAAGGCCAGCTGAAGGTCGAAGTTCCGCGGCACGGTCTTGCGGTGGTACTGGTAGGTCGCTGAGATGGATCGTCGCCGTGCCCTGCAGCTTGCCGTCGCCGCGGCAGTGATGCCGGAGGGCTGGTGTCGCGGACAGGCGAAACCGCCAGGTCCTCGCGTTGGCACGGGCGCTGCGCGAAGCCTACCAGCGGAAGACGACGGTTTTCTTGACCAGCTGCAACGGGCGGCATGCGTTTTCTTTCTGGAGCAGGCCGACCCGGCTACCGGGCAGGTGCAGGATCGCGCCAGGAACCGTGGTCTCGACGGAGCTTTGGATCCGCGTAAGCTGTCGAGCATCGCCGCGACCGGGTTCGGTCTGGCCGCGCTTTGCATCGCGCATAAGCGGGAGTACGCGCCCCGGGCGCAGATAGAGGCGCAGGTCGCCCGTACGCTGGCGTTTCACGCCCATCAGCTGCACCACGAGCACGGCTTCTTCTGCCACTTCAACGATGTGCGCACCGGCGAGCCGATCGCCCGCGTTGAGTACTCGAGCATCGATACAGCGCTGCTGCTCTGCGGCGTGCTGACGGCCCGCGCCTACTTCTCCGGGAACGCCGCGATTGTGCGCGATGCGACGCTGATCTACGAGCGCGTGGACTGGCCGTGGATGCTGAACGGCGGCACGCTGTTTCGCATGGGATGGAAGACAGGGTCGGGTTTCCTGGATGCGAAGTGGGATCACTACTGCGAGCTCATGATGATTCCGTTGCTGGCGCTGGGCTCGCCGACGCATTCCGTGCCGGCTGAGGTGTGGAGCGCGTGGTCGCGGCCAGAGGTGGAGTATGAGGGGCTGCGCTACATCAGCGGACGCGATCCCATCTTTACCCACCAGTACAGCCAGGCCTGGTTCGACTTTCGTCATCAGCACGATGCCTACACGGACTACTTCCACAACTCCGTCATGGCCACGGAGGCGCACCGGCTGTTCTGCCTTCATCTCGGGCCGCCCTATAGCGCAGACTACTGGGGGATCAGTGCCTCCGCCTCCGAGCAGGGCTACAAGGCGTGGGGCGGGCCGCCGACCTTCGGCGGTGTCAACGGCACGGTGGTGCCCTGCGCCGCCGCGGGATCGCTGCCGTTTCTGCCTGCCGAGTGCCTTCGCACCCTGAAAGCCCAAAGGGCGATGTACGGGCCGCAGGCTTGGGGACGGTACGGGCTTTGCGATGCCTTCCATCCGGCGACGAACTGGTATGACCCTGACGTGCTGGGCATCGATCTCGGGATCAGCGTTGTGATGGCAGAGAATCTGCGAACCGGATTCGTCTGGGAGGTCTTCGGTCGAAACGCCGAGGTTCGGATCGCGATGAGGAAGGCCGGGTTTGTGGCGAACATGAGCGACGCGGTCCCGGGTTAAGGTGGAGGGATGAACCTGCTCGTCTCACCGGCATGGTTAGCAGCGCGGCTGTCCTTGCCTGAGACCATCGTCCTGGACGCGACGCTGCCTCCGATCGGCCAACCGGTGGAGGAGGCGCGGTCCCGCTACCTGGAGTGCCATCTTCCCGGTGCGGTGTTCTTCGACATCGAAGCGCTCTCTGAGCAGGACACGACGCTGCCGCACATGCTCCCTACACCGGAACGCTTTGCGGGTGAGATGGAAAAGCTGGGAATCAGCGATGAAGCGACGCTGGTGGTGTATGAGCAGGGGGATCTATTCTCAGCGCCTCGTGCATGGTGGATGCTGCGGGTCTTTGGAGCGCAACGCGTCTTCGTGCTGGATGGCGGACTGCGCGCCTGGAAAGAAGCAGGGCTTCCCACCGATGGTGGAGCGGTTCCGCGCGCGCCGGCGATGTTTCGCGCAGAGCTGCAGAAAGAGGTCGTAAAGAGCTTCGCCGAGGTGCAGGAGATGCTTGGGAAACGAGAGCAGATGGTGGACGCACGGTCGGCTACCCGCTTTGCCGGAACTGCACCGGAGCCGCGCCCGCACCTCCGTTCCGGTCACATGACCGGAGCAATCAACGTACCCTACACCGATCTGACGGACGGTCCACATATGCGCTCCGTGGAAGAGATGACCAGGGTCTTTCGCAGCAAGAGTGTCGACCTGCAGCGTCCGGTCACCACCACCTGCGGTTCCGGGATCACGGCAGCGGTCGTTGCCCTCGGCCTGCAGATGTGCGGAGCACCTGAGGTGAGCCTATACGACGGGTCGTGGACGGAGTACGCCCAGCAGCCCGGGGCCGTGATCGAGAGCGCGCCGTAAGCGCGGCGCTATACTGCACTCCTCAGCGTGATGACAGGCACTCCAGGGAAACAGCACATCAACACACCGCGTCAAGTCCTGTTCGCGAGCCTGGTTGGGACGACGGTCGAGTTCTTCGACTTCTACATCTACGCGACCGCGGCGGTTCTGGTCTTCCCGCGCCTCTTCTTTCCCGCTTCGGATCCGGCTACGTCCACGCTGGCCTCGCTTGCCACCTTCGGGATCGCGTTCCTCGCTCGCCCTATCGGCTCTGCGTTGTTCGGTCACTACGGCGATCGGATCGGACGCAAGCGAACACTGGTGCTTGCACTGTCCGCCATGGGCTTATCGACCTTCCTCATCGGCGTGCTGCCGGCTTATCAGACCATCGGCATCGCCGCGCCGCTGCTGCTGGCGTTGTGCCGTTTTGGCCAGGGCATTGGGTTGGGTGGTGAGTGGGGCGGCGCTGTGCTGCTGGCGCTGGAGAACGCGCCGCCCGGCAGGAGACGCCAGGCAAGCGATAGGCCTCGGGATGGGCGCAGGCCTTGGCCAGTTCGGCCGGCCGCACGCC
>CAXTWN010000044.1:14272-14741 GCA_964248055.1 uncultured Acidobacteriaceae bacterium
CGGCTGGCGACTGCCGTTCCTGGCCAGTGCCGTCCTGGTGCTGCTGGGGTTGTACGTGCGGCTCGCAATCACCGAGACGCCGGTCTTTCAGGCCTCCGCGCGACGGGCGGAGCAGGTTGCTCTCCCGCTGTTTACGGTGGTGCGGCGGCATGCGCGGGCTCTGGTTGCGGGGATCCTCATCAGTATGGCGACCTTTGTTCTCTTCTATCTGATGATCGTGTTTACGCTGTCCTGGGGCACCACCGCGCTCCATTACAGCCGGGCCCATTTCCTGCTGATCCAGTTGTTTGGCACCGTGTTCTTCGCGGCGATGATCCCCGTCTCTGCGCTCATAGCGGAGCGAGGCCGGCGACCCGTGATGTTTGCCGTCAGCGCGCTGATCGCGCTGTTTGGGTTGGCGTTTGCACCGTTGTTCCAGGCAGGTCCGGGCGGAGCCACGGTGATGATCACCGTGGGACTATCGCTGATG
>CAXTWN010000044.1:14751-21361 GCA_964248055.1 uncultured Acidobacteriaceae bacterium
GGGCCTTACCTATGGCCCGCTCGGCACCGTGATCTCCGAACTGTTCCCGACGCCGGTGCGTTACACCGGAAGTTCGTTGGCGTTCAGCCTGGCGGGTATTCTTGGCGCTTCCGTCGCTCCCTACATGGCGACGTGGTTAGCCAGGCACTATGGGCTGGCGTATGTCGGGTACTATCTCAGCGCGTCTGCGCTGCTCACGATCCTGGGACTTCTGTTGATCCGCGAGACGAAGGACCAGGACCTGACCGCCGCCGTCGTCGCTGTCGGGTAGATTGGCCTGGTTCTCGACGCCGATGTGTTTACCTCGCAGAGTCGGCTACCTTCAGGGGTTACCGAAGAGTTGTGGCGGCATCGCGGGCACCTCGTAGCCTTGTCTTTGTGCGGTCGCCGAGTCGCTTGCCGCGGGACCGGGTTCCCATCCTGGAGACCATCAGGGAGGTGGCCATGCAATCTGACTTGCTTACGCCCCGGCAGGTGGAGATCGCTTCGCTCATCTACAAGGGCTGTTGCAATCGCGTCATCGGCGAAAGCCTCGGGATCTCCGAAGAGACCGTCAAACGCCATCTTTCGGCGATTCTGGAGAAGGCGAACTGCAGGTCGCGCTCCGAGTTTTGCAGCAAGCGCATCGACACGCTGGAGCAGGAGAACGCACAGCTTCGCAGCTGGTTGCGCCGCTAGCTGAGCAGGAAAGACTGCCGCGAGTCGGCGCCGGTTACAGCCCCTGTTGTGAGCCTGCTACCAGTTCAGGCCGGATACGTTGAAGTGCAACACCAGGCCTTCCTCGTCGAAGATGGGCGGCTCGAACTTGGCTTCCTTTGCGTTGCGGAGCGAGGCCAGCAGCTTGTCCGGCGGCACAAGGTAGAGGATGGAGAGATCCTTGTCCGGACTGTCCTGCCCGGCTGCACTGAAGACGGGCTGGTCGTCGATCCTGACCTCCGTTGTGCAGCGATAGGCGGTGCAGAGGAACTGCTTGCTGTCGGCAGGGAAGCGAAGAAAGCTTTCCAGCTTGGAGTCGGTCTTGCGGAAGCAAAGCGTCGCGCCCTCGGGAGAGGAGGTGCAGGCCGACGTGCGTTGCTCGCCGGTCATCTCGTCCCGGTCGTTGGTGTAGGTCCAGTTCGGCGCCGGGGTGCCGGCAGAGGAAACCGGGGGCGGGACGCGGGTGTCGAGTTCGGCGGAGGCGATCTTGTCCGAAGGACCGGCAAGGAACGCGAGCAGGCCCGCAAGCGCAAGGACGCCCGCCAGCACGACGAGGATTGCCGGCCACATCGTGATGTGCGAACGATGTTGTGCCGGCTGCGCTTGCATGGGCTCAGGATGCCGCACCGCCGGGAGGCGGGTCAACGTGCCGTTGGTAATCAGCAAGGTGGGAGCGAGCACATCGCTGAGTCAGTGGCTTGATCCGGAGTGTGTGACACTGCTTGCGCGTCGATCCAGGTAGTCCCGGCGAAAGCAGGTCCTTCGCTTCCACACCCGCGAGCAAGCTCGCCGGGGACCCCGGTGCGCTCAGGATGACAACTCTCACCCGGACGGGCCTTGCCGCGACGACCTCGTCGTGGCAAGCGTTGGATGGGTCACTCATCGCTGACGTCTTTCACGATTCTCACGTCACCTCACAGATTGTCATCATCCCCGATGGGCATGCCAGGGGGTGCGGGGACGGGTTTGGCGGGAGCGAATTTTGTCTGGTCGTGCTCGAATTCGGTGATACGCGCCACGAGGGCTGCCCTGTGAGCGGCCTCGGCGGCGCTGTTGTCTGCGGGTGCCTTCGCGGCCCAGGCGAGCAGGGCAGCACGGGTGAGTGCGCGGGCCTCCGAGGCGGCCGCGGGGTCGGCGGCAAGCGCGAGCAGGGCCTCGATCGTCCGGCCTTCCGTGACGCGGGCGACTTCGACCGAGAGACCGCCGCCGCCGGGCCGCTGGGCTACAAGCTGGAGCGTGGTGTCGATGACCTCCTGCAAGGAGGGAAGGGTCGTGTCGCGGGCGTTGTACTGCACCAGCCGGGAGGCGCGTTCACCGTTGAAGAGGACGCGTAGGGTGAGGTCGGCGGCAGACTCTGCGGACGCAATCGGATCGAAGGTGACGCCGGTCTCCGCCGGAAGGGACTCCTGCGTGCGTGGGTAGCCGAAGGCTACGGGCGGGAGCACACGAACGAGAGCCTCGGGCAGGGTGAGCGTTTCAGGGAAAAGAGTGCGGAGGACGGCCATGAGGGCCCTTCGCTGGGCCTCACCGGAGACGATGTGAGGTGGCGGCTGTCCGTCGCCGCGAAGGGCGTAGCGGTAGTCCAGGCCGCCGATCTCTTTGATGGTGGCCTCGGTCTGGTAGCGGTGGTACAGGTACAGCGGCACAAGTGTCCTCTCTAACTCCGAGAGCGGCGTTCCGGTCTTGATGGCGTCCTCGCCGAACTGACTGAGGGCGGCGGCACGTACCGCAAGCACGCGGTCCAGCTCCGCAGCGGGGTCGGCGCCGTTGTCCCACAGGTGGGCGTGGGGGTGCGCCGAGCCGAAGGGGCGTGCATCTTCATCGGTAATGAAGATCTGCCCACGCTTCTCCGCATCGCGGAGGATGGTGTCGAGGGCGTGGTGCTCGGCAGCGGGCGCGGTGTCGCGCGGGAACTCCCGGTACCCGTAGTCGATGGCCACCTTGTCCCAGGCGCCGATGTTTACGGCGTACGCGTGGCTTACGTCGATGTGGCCGCCGGCGTCCAGGGCGACGTACGGCTGGGGGTAGTCCATGACGCTGTCGCCCTGCGAGATGCTGGACGCGGCGAAGTTGTGCGCGAGACCCAGGGTGTGCCCTGTCTCGTGCGCGGCGAGCTGGCGGAGACGCGCAAGGACCAGCGCGCGCATGGGGTCGTCCGCGGGCGCAACGCCGTGCTTATAGGGGCTAAGCAGGGCTTCGGCGATGAGGTAGTCCTGCCGGCCGCGGAGGGAGCCCAGGGTGACGTTGCCCTTGAGGATCTCGCCGGTGCGCGGGTCGGTGACCACGTCGCCGTAGCTCCAGCCGCGGGTGTAGCGATGCACCCACTGGATGATGTTGTAGCGGACATCCATGGGATCGGCCCCGGCCGGGAGCACGTCCACACGAAAGGTGTGGGGGGCCCAGCCGGCAGCTTGGAAGGCCTGGTCCCACCAGCGCGCACCCTCCACCAAGGCCGAGCGGATGGGCTCGGGAGCGCCGCGGTCGACGAAGTACTGCAGCGGTTCGACGGCTTCGCAGGCGTCGCGGCAGTTGGGATCTTTCTTGAGCAGCCGATGGCGGACGATGAACTTCTGGTCCAGCATGTCCCCGAGCGGCGCGGAGTAATCGCGATAGTTGAAATCGAAGAAACCGGAGCGCGGATCAAACCGGCGCGGCTGAAAGGTGCCGTCCAGCGGCGGCAGCTGGACGAAGTCGATGCGCTCGTGGACCGTGAGCGCGTGCGGATCCGGGGTGACGTCGCGCACGAACTGCGCCCTTTCGGAGTTCTCCGAGGTAAACGTGAGCAGCACTTCGACCGAAGAGTTCTTCGGGAACGCCTTCACCTGCTCGGGGAGCACGACGGAGCGGGAACCGTCTACCCGGTAGATCCCCTGCTGTGCGGCGCTCAGCGCGTCGGCGACGCCATGGACGTCGTGAAGAACGAAGTCGGTCGCATCGAGCAGCACGGTCCCGGCGGCATCTTCCCCTTCCACCTTGAAGCCCCAAAGGACCGACTCGGCGAAGCTTTCGCGCACGCTCGCCTGTTCTGCAGGATCGGCAGCGGAGGCGCGAAAGGCGAGATTCGGAGCAAGCAGGAGGACCTTGGGCCCACTGCGGACAAAACGCACCACCCGTGCCGGAGAGGCCCCGGTCGACTCCGGCTCGATCTGTCCTCGATCAAGGCCGAGGTCGTTGGACCCCGTGCCGTGCGACAGCGAGTGCGTGAGGAGTACATCCTCGTTGAGATGAGCGACCTCAAGGTAGATCTTGCCTGTCTTCGCATCCCAATCAAGGGGCAGGAACCCGTCCATGTGGCGCATGCCTGCGGTGCGGGCGGCGATGGTAGCCGGTGCCGCCGTTGCATCCGCGGGCGTGCTCTGGGCGGAAAGACGGAACGCCGGGCCAGACAGAAGAACGAATGCCACGGGAGACCAAAGGAGCAGGCGCATAAGGACTTCTACCATGCGCGCGGTCGGATGCTGCGCGTTACCGTCCCTGCGGCCACTCAAAGCTCGGCGACTTGGTATGTCTGCTGCTATGTTGCTTCGCTCTGCGGATCGCTTCTGAGGGGGACGCTCGGGAAGGCTGCAGCCTTTCGAAAGCTTCACACAGCTCTCAGCGCAGGTGAGTGATCACTTGATTGGTCGCCAGTGCTGCCAGGTACGCGACGCCGGTCATGTAGCAGAACTGCAGGGCAGGGAACCTCCAGCTGTTGGTCTCCCGCCGCACGATCGCCAGGGTCGACGTGCACTGCATGGCGAAGGCGAAGAAGACGACCAGCGCGATGGCCCCGCCGAGAGTCATGTCGTGGCGCAGCGCGGCTTGCAGACCGACGGCGTGGGTGGCGGGGTCGACGCCGTAGAGCGTGCCCAGGGTGCCCACGATCACCTCACGGGCGACGATGGAGCTTAGCAGGCCGATGCCGATCTTCCAGTTGAAGCCGAGGGGGCGAAGCACGGGCTCGATCCATTGGCCGAGATGCCCGATCAGGCTTTCGGTGAGATCCGCGAAGTGGCCGCTGTGGACGGGCAAAACGCTGAGCACCCAGACGAGGAAGGTGACGCCCAGGATGATGGTGCCGGCCTTTTTCAGAAAGAGCTTGGCGCGATCATAGACCCGTAAGGAAAGGGCACGGGGCGTGGGCCAGCGATACTGTGGAAGCTCCAGCACAAAGGGCGTGGGCGCGGCCTTCAGCACGGAGGACTTCAGCAGCCGCGCCGTGACGAGCGCAGCGAAAAACCCGAGCGCATATAGGCCGAGCATGACCATCGCGCGCAGCCCGAGCAGATGGCCGAGGAAGCTGCGGTCCGGAATGAACGCGGCGATGATGAGCGTGTAGACCGGCAGCCGCGCGGAACAGGTCATAAACGGCGCGACCAGAATAGTGGCGAGCCGCTCGCGCTTGTTCTCGATGGTGCGGGTAGCCATGATCGCCGGCACCGCGCAGGCATACGCCGAGAGCAGCGGTATAAACGCCTTGCCGTTCAGGCCGATGGCGCGCATGGCCCGGTCGGCGATAAGGGCAGCCCGTGCCAGATAGCCCGAGTCTTCCAGGATGCCGATGAACAGGAAAAGCAGCAGAATCTGCGGCAAGAAGACGAGCACGGACTGTACGCCATTCCACAAGCCGTCGCGCAGCAGGGGACGGAGCCAGTTGTCGGGCAGCAGATTGGCCGCGTGGGCGCCCCAGTTGGTCAGCAGCGTGCCCAGGCCATCGCTGAGCGGCTGGCCCAGGGCAAAGACGACCTGGAAGACGGCAATGACCACAGCGAGGAAGATCAGCGGTCCCCACAGGCGATGCAGCAGGATGGCATCCAGACGGCGCGTCCAGAGGTGCGACTCGGGGGCGCGGTAGTTGGTGCGCTGCGAGACCTGGGTTGCCCATTTACGGCTGGCGCCGGGGCTTTGCAGCACCGGCAGGCGCAGAGGTTGGGGGCGCTGCTCGACGCTTTCGCTGAGGCTGTGGAGATAGCTGGAGATGAGGTCCATGCCGGTGCCGCGGGCGCTGGAGATCAGTGCCACGGGATGACCTAACTCCTGGGAGAGCGCCAGGGCATCGAGCTTGCCACCGCGTTGCTCCAGCAGGTCGCTCATGTTGAGCAGCACCATGGTGGGCAGCCCGAGCGAAAAGACGGTCTGCGCCAGCATGAGCTGCCGGTTCATGTGCACGGAGTCCAGCACCAGCAGGACAACATCGGGAGGCGGCACGCCGGGCATGCGGCCGGTAAGAACATCCACAGCGACCCGCGCGTCCTCGGAGTAGGTCGCGAGGGAGTAGATGCCGGGCAGATCGATGCAGGTGAGGTCCGGGCGGCCGATGCCCTTCATGCGACCGGAGTGATGCTCGACGGTGACGCCGGGGTAGTTGGCCACCTTCTGACGAAGCCCGGTCAGCCGGTTGAAGAGGGTAGATTTGCCGCAGTTCGGGGGTCCGACGAGGGCGACCGTGCGCAGCCGGCTGCCGGCAGGCGGTGCCGCCTTGACCGGCTCCGCAACCGCAACGTGACAGCTCATCGACGCTTGGCGTCCCCGGCTTCGTTGGGTTCGATGTGGATATGGCTGGCGGTCTCGCGCCGCAGACCGACCTCAATGCCATCGATGCGATACACGGTGGGGTCGCCGGCCGGGGCGCGACGCAGGACCTCAAAGCTTGCGCCGGGAAGGAAGCCAAGGTGCGCCAGGTGATGGGTGATGTCCTCGGGCAGGTCCAGCGCGTCGAGCACGCCCGAACCGCCCACCTTGACCTCGCTTAAAGCCGCCACAACGTTGCCCCCAGAGAACTAAGACTGAATCAGTCCAAGATCATCATACGCCTAAGTGGTACGAGGGGAAACCGGCAGGGAGGGGAGAGTACAGAAACAGGTTCGACGAACTTCTTTCCGGCGCGGAAATGCCGGGACGGCGCAGTTTTTGAACGTATTGGGAGGGAATGGTG
>CAXTWN010000045.1:0-5829 GCA_964248055.1 uncultured Acidobacteriaceae bacterium
CCTCAGCGCCCTCCGTGCCGTTCAACTCGTGAGCGATCAAGTCAAAGCCGCCGGCCTCGCCGCTGCCAGCCGGGAAGAACACCTAAGCAGGAGCGTCTGAAACGGAGACCTGAAGGAGCGTTTGAAGCGGAGCGTCTGAAACGGAGACCCTGAAGGAGCGTTTGAAGCAGAGCGTCTGAAACGGAGACCTGAGGGAACGTTTGAAGCGGAGCGTCTGAGCGCAAACGGCAACGTCTTTCCACCGCTCCTACACGAGTTGTCATTCCGAGCGAAGCGAGGAACCTGCTTTCCTTCTTCCGCCACCGCCGCCCAGGAGAACCCATGAACCTCCGCCTGACCCTCGCAGTCACCCTCCTCAGCCTCGCCTCCGCCTCCGCCCAAACCACCGTTCGCCACGTCCAGACGGACAAATCTCCTATCGCCACGGGCGTCTGGGCCGGCGATACGTTCTACCTCAGCGGCCAGCTCGCCGATCCCGTGACCCCCGCGGACCCCGCCAAGGGCACGCCCGCGGAGTACGGCGACACCAAAACACAGGCCGCCAGCGTCTTCGCCAAGATCCAGAAAGCCTTACAGGCACAAGGGTTAGACATGAAGGACGTCGTCAAGATGACCGTCTTCCTCGGTCCGGATCCCAAGACCGGCAAGCTCGACTTCGCCGGCATGCAAAGCGAGTACCTCAAGTACTTCGGAACCGCAGCTCAGCCCAACAAGCCCGCGCGTTCGGCCTTTCAGGTCGCCGCGCTTGCCGCTCCCTGGGCCCTGCTGGAGATCGAAGTGATCGCCGTCAAGGCGCAGTAGTCAGCCCTCTGCGGGTCCAGCGCGGCCTGTCGTAGGGAGCCTCCGCTTGGACCAACGGCGGACGCCGACCGTGCATCGCACCAAGAGAGCCTGCCTTTGGCTGAGTCCGGGCGTCTCAGGGAGTTCATGATGCACAGAATATCCACAATCACCCTCGCCGCGCTGCTGTCCCTGCCGGCTGCCTTGTTTGCGCAAACCACCCCGGGGACGGTGCCCGTCACCTCGCAGACCCCCGTCACGCCAAACGGTCCGGCCACCACGACCACCACCACCGCGCAGACCACCACCACCCCGCTGACCAAGGGCGAGCGCAAGGCGCAGCGCAAAGAGCAGAAGCGCGACGAAAAAGCCGCCAAAGACAATGCCAAGTCCGCCAAGGCCAACGCAAAAGCAGTGAAGGCACAGGACAAGGCCACCGACGCGAGCGAAAAGGCGCAGACGCCGCAGTAGGTCATCTCCGTGCCGCCCGGGGATGCCGAGGTCCGGCGTTACTGGCTTCCTCTTCTATCCGCCCAGGCCTCTCGGGGTGCGGTCAGCACTTCGGTAATGCCCGTTTTGAGGCAGCGTTTCCCCCAAAGAAAAGTGTTTCAGCAGGCGCGCGCAGCGCTATGCTTGAACATGGCCACATTGGCAGGTTGGGAGGTGTTTTCATTGGCAGAGGTTCGTGTTCAGGAGGGTGAGCCCCTTGAGAATGCCCTGCGCCGCTTCAAGCGCAAGGTGCAAACCGAGGACATCATCAAGGAAGTTAAACGCCACTCCTTCTATCTCAAGCCAGGCGAAAAGCGCCGCGTCAAAGAGGCTTTGGCTCGCAAACGCAATCGCAAAAAGGTTCGCAAGGAGCAGGATTAAGCTCTCATCCGGCGAGTTCCGCCACCCTACGCGGCGGAACTTGACCTGTAGCTCGCCACACCGGAGGGGGAGTGCCTTACGCTCCCTCTCCTTTCCGTTTCAGTCCCCCGGGTGTGGATGATCCCGGTGGGTCCCGGGCCCATGTAGCAATGCTGTACAGGCCTGATCTCGACCAGCGGCTTGCCGATAAGCGCTGTGTACGGCTCAGGCGTTATTCCCTAAGGTTGGGGAAAGGGTGCTATGGACTTCGTGGACCGGATTCTGAAATGTTCCGACTGCGCTAACGACTTCATCTTCACAGCTGGCGAACAACTGTTTTTCCTGGATCGTCAGTTCAAGAATGACCCCAAGCGTTGCAAACTGTGCAAGGCCAAACGTGCCGGCCTGGGACGCGCACCGGACGGTGCGGTAGCCGCCGCGGCGCTGCCACTCTCACGGACGGAAACCCGCACCCAATGCTCTGAGTGCGGTATTGAGACGACGGTGCCGTTCAAACCTACCCAGGGCCGCCCCGTCTTCTGCCGCTCCTGCTTTCAGCTCAAGCGCGTACCTTCCGCCGTGGCGAGAATGGCCGGGCTGGACGCCGGTTCCGTAACGGGCACGCAGACAGCCGGCTCGGATCTCTCCAGTGCCGTGGTCTCGGGGTATCGTTCCCTCTCCGCAGCCAACGTGGACAGGATTGCGGACAGCCCGGCGGCTGCACGAACAGCCGACGCCGGGGGACCCCTGCTCGAGCTTCTGGCTGCAGACGCCGCCCAGGCGTAAAGGAACGCACCTTACGGCAGAGCGTGACCGCGATCCCTCGCGCGCCCGCATCTCAACCTGAGCTCTTGGCCGTATGGTGCACCTCCGCGACATCTCTGAAGACACCGCTCTCTTTCCCTGGAACAAGAGCACGCCCTACCCTGCGCTCGCGTCCACCGTCGCGGTCGGGCTGGCGCTGCTGCTGGGCGAGTGGACCGGCCATCGCAGCGCCGGATCCATCGCTGCCGGGGCGGCCTTCACGGTGGGCTTCGCCGTCTTCCACGAGGCGCTGGCGTCCACGCTGCTCAGCATGGGCCTGCTCACGCTGGGCATCGCCTCTGCCACGCTCGCCGGAAGCCTCGGAGCGTTCTCGACCCCGCTGGTGCTGCTGCTCTGTGTGCTGGCGGCGTTCAACTACGGGCTCCTGGCCGGGCTGAGCAACACCGCGGGCTGGATCGGGCAGCAGTGCGGCGTCTTCGTCATCATCTCCAGCTACTTCGCCAACGGGCTGCACTACGCGCTGGGGCGCACCAGTATGGTGCTCGCGGGCGGGGCACTGCAAATGGTAACGTACACGGTTGCCCGGCTGATCAGCCGCCAGCAAGGGGGTAGAAGCGTCCCTTCGCTGCCGGTCCTCCGTCAACTGCGAACGCGCGCCGGCCAGATGTTTCGCTGTCTCCGCGAGGAGCTGCGCACGAAGGCTGACACCACCGGGTACATACTGCGGCTGCTGGTCACCCTGGGACTCAGCACGGCGCTGTATCGCGAGCTGCATTGGCACAACGGGTACTGGGCACCCATGACCGCTCTCCTTGTGCTCAAGCCGGAGTGGGCGAACACGCTAAGTCGCGGTGTGGCCCGCCTTACCGGAACCCTGCTGGCCGCGGGACTTTGTGCCCTGCTCGCGCTGCATCTGCCCTTCTCTCACCGTAGCTACTTCGTGCTGATCGTCCTCACCGCGTGGGGATGCTTCGCGCTGCAGGCGGTCAACTACGCCCTGTTCTCCTTTGTGCTCACCCTGTACACGGTCTTTCTCTTTGCCTTCGGCGGCTTCTCCGAGCGCTCCGCCGCAGATCTCCGCCTGATCAACACCGCTATCGGCGGTGGCCTCGCATTGCTGGTGGACTTCGTTGCCCAACAGCTGCGTCCGCGTCTGCAGGCGGCCCTCGCAGAGCGTGCTCCCTTCGCGCCCTTCCGCGGACCGGGTTCCCGGCCCCGGGTGTGAATAGCCCGCGTTCAGATGAAACACGAACGTGCTCGGGACGCTCGCTCGCCCTCCGTACAATAGAACGATTGTGACTCTTGATTTTCTAGGCCAACGGCAACGCACGCATGGCTGCGGCGCTCTGCGCGGGACCGATGCGGGCGCGACCGTCACCCTGATGGGTTGGGTCAACCGCCGTCGCGATCACGGCGACCTGATCTTTCTCGACCTCCGCGACCGCTCCGGCATCACCCAGGTCGTCTTCGACAAGTCTGTCTCCGCCGAGGCGCACGCCAAAGCCGAAGCGGCCCGCCCCGAGTTTGTCGTCGCCGTCACCGGCACGGTCCGGCTGCGCGAGCCCGGGATGGCTAACCCCAAGATGGCGACCGGCGAGATCGAGGTCGTCGGCCGCGAACTGCTGCTGTTGAACGACGCGAAGACTCCACCGTTCTCGCCCGCCGAAGACGCCATCGCCAACGAAGAGGTGCGGCTGAAGTACCGTTACCTGGACCTGCGGCGCCCGGAGATGCAGCACAACTTCGCCGTACGCTCCAGGGTCGCGATGGCGATTCGCAACTTTCTTGTCGAGCAGGGCTTTCTGGAGATCGAAACGCCGAACCTCACCCGCACCACCCCGGGTGGCGCGCGCGACTACCTGGTGCCCAGCCGCGTGCATCCGGGCCAGTTTTACGCGCTCCCGCAGTCGCCGCAGCTCTTCAAGCAGCTGCTCATGATTGGCGGCTTCGACCGCTACTTCCAGATCGCCCGTTGCTTCCGCGACGAGGACCTGCGCGCCGACCGCGGTCCCGAGTTCACCCAGATCGACGTCGAGATGAGCTTTCCGCAACAGGAGACAGTCTTCGCGGTCACCGAAGGCTTTCTCCGCGCCGCCTTCCGCGCCGCGGGCGTCGACCTGCCGCCCGAGCCCTTCCGCCGCATGACCTACGACCAGGCCATCGAGCGCTACGGCATTGACAAGCCCGACATGCGCCTGCCCGCCATGGTGAACCTGTCCGGCGAACTGACGCCCGAGCTGCGCGAGGCACTCAAAATTGACCCCACGCTCCCCGTCTACGGCTTCACCATCCCCAAAGCGGGCACGATGTCCGGCACGCAGAAGCGCGCCTTCGTCGACGAGATCCGCAAGGGCTTCGGCGACTGCGGCCTCGACTTCCTCGACGTCGCCCGCCTCCGCACCAACGAGACCTTCTATCAGTTGGCCGAGAGTATCGCCGCCAAACTCACTGCGGAACAACTCGTCTTCAATGGCGAGAACTTCACCCAAGACGACCTCGCAGTCGTCATCACCCCCAAGCCCGGCACGCCTGCGGAATGGGGCAACGACCGCCAGTGGATCCCCAAGCGCGGCGGCGCCCTGCGCCTCGAACTCGCCCGCAGGTTCGCCGACAAACACAGGCTCTTCGAGCAAACGCAGACCGCCCGCGACTTCCACTTTCTCTGGGTTACCGACTTCCCCATGTACGAGTGGAACGAGGACGGCAAGCGCTGGGACGCCGCCCATCACCCGTTCACCTCGCCCCGCGAGCAGGACGTCCAAAGCGGTGCCCTGTACCACGACAAGGGCGCGGTCCGCGCGCTCTCCTATGACATCGTGCTCAACGGCATCGAGCTCGGCTCCGGCTCAATCCGCATCCATCGCAAGGACGTGCAGACCGAGATCTTTCGCACCCTCGGCATGACCGACGAGGAGGCCCACGAGCGCTTCGGCTTCTTTCTGGACGCGCTCGAGTACGGCACGCCACCCCACGGCGGCATCGCGCTCGGTCTCGACCGCATCGTCATGATCCTCGCCGGCGCGCAGTCGCTGCGCGAGGTCATCGCCTTCCCCAAGACCGCCAAAGCCGTCGACCTCATGGTGGACGCGCCTTCCCCGGTGAGCGACACGCAGCTGCGCGACCTGAGCCTCCGCATCGTGCAACGGTCCTGACTTGTGGCGCTATCTCGCCTGGCCTCCCCGGTCCGACGATGAGGCCGGGTTGACAGCGTTCTCGGCGAGCTTGTAGGGTTCTCCGGACTGCAGCTTCGGCCATTTCATGTAACCGATTACATTGGAGCTCTGATGACCTTGCCCCGCATTCTCTTCCGGCTTGCCCTTTCCGCCGTCTGCGCCCTCGCCAGCCTCCTTTCGCTCACCGGCTGCGGCGGCAACGGCAGCACGCAGAGCACGCCGGCGCCGACCAATCCCACCCCCACGCCTGCCACCCCCGACT
>CAXTWN010000045.1:5839-10806 GCA_964248055.1 uncultured Acidobacteriaceae bacterium
GGGCACCGCGGTCGCGGTCAGCGACAGTGCGCAGTTCAAGTTCCTTAACGTGAGCACCTCGAACCTGCTCGGCATCGCCGGACAGAGCCAGACCGCCGGCGCCGCCGTCTCGCAGACCCCGGCCGACAGCGCCAACGACCAGCTGTGGCACTTCATGCCCATGAGCGGGGGCCAGTACAACATTGAGAACCTGCTGACGCACCAGGTGCTGGGCATCCAGGCGGCCTCGACCGCCAGCGCGGCCCCGGCGCTGCAGTACGCTGACAACGGCACCAACGACCACCTGTGGACGCCCTACCTGCTCACGGACGGCAATTACCTGCTGAAGAACGCCAACAGCGGGCTCTACCTGCAGGTCGACAGTTCGGCCTCGCCGGCGATCGTGGATCAGGCCGCCCGCGCCACCACCGGCACCGGCTGCACCTGCCAGGAGTGGACCCTGACCTCGACCGGCACCTCGCCGTACCCGCAGCCGCTCGCGGTCGCCGGCTCGGGCATCTACGTCCATGACCCCAACATGATCCAGGACGCCAGCGGCACCTTTTGGCTCTATGGCACGCACAACACGCTGGCCACGTCTGCGGATATGACCAACTTCGCCGCCGTGGGAGCCGGGGACATCAACCCTGACTTCGCCTGGTGGGCCGCCAAGAACACCACCGGCACGGGCGGCCGGACGGACATCTGGGCGCCCAGCACCCTGTACGCCAACGGCACCTACTACCAGTACTATTCCATCCCCGTTTACACCAACCCCGCGGTGGCCGGCTCCAACAGCGGCCCCGAGGCTGTGATCGCCCTGGCCACCAGCACCAGCCCCAGCGGCCCCTGGACCGACAAGGGCCAGATCATCGCCTCCTGCGGCACCACCACCGGCTGCACCACGCAGTTCAACGCCATCGATCCGGCCCCGTTCATCGACAGCAGCGGCAAGTGGTGGCTCTCCTTCGGCTCCTGGAACGACGGCATTCACGTACTGCAACTCGACCCCAGCACGGGCCTGCGGCTCGCCTCCAACCAGACCCTGGCCAACATCGCCCTGCGCGCCGCGGGCGAAGAAGGCTCGTTCATCTATCCGCTGGTCGTGAACGGCACGCAGTACTACTACTACTTCGCCCCGATCAACGTCTGCTGCAGTGGTACGGCGAGCACCTACCGCATCATCGTCGGCCGCGCCACCAGCCCCACCGGTCCGTTCCTGGATCGCGGCGGGCTGGACCTCCATGACGGCGGCGGCACCATTCTGCTCAGCTCGCACGACAACATCTACGGCCCGGGCGGCCAAAGCGTCCTGACCGTCGGCGGCAGAACCCTGCTGGTCTATCACTACTACGACGGCAACAACAACGGGACGCCCACCCTCGGCCTCAACTGGCTCACCTTCGACGCCTCGGGTTGGCCTTCGCTGTAAGGCTCGACTACGCTGGCCTGCAACAGAAAGCGCAGAACAGGCGAGACCGATCCCACTCGCCTGTTCTGCGGCGGGTTTTCGCTGTTTGCCGAGCCCGGGAACTTTGCGCATCCGGCTCCGCATGCAGGGAATCAAAGGCCTATGAAGATCCTCCATATCGACTCCAGCGTTACCGGCGAGAAGTCCGTCAGCCGTCCTCTCACCGCAGCCGCAGCCGAAAAGCTCAAGGCGCTCCACCCCGACGCCGAGTACGTCTACCGCGACCTCACCAAGAACACGCTGCGGCACTACACCGCCGTGCTCCGCCTGTACGGGAATAACCTAGAACAGGTCACCCCTGAGCAAAAGGCCGAACTCGAGACGGGCAAGGAGATCCAGGAGGAGTTCCAAAGCGCGGATCTGGTCCTGATCGGTGCGCCGATGTACAACTTCGGCATCCCCTCACAGCTCAAGGCCTGGATCGACCTCCTCGCCGTGCCCGGCGTGGCCTTCAAGTACACGGCCTCCGGTCCGCAGGGTCTCTTCGGCGGCAAGCGCGTCGTGATCATCTCCTCACGCGGCGGCCTGTACGGCCCTGGGTCCCCCTTTGAGACCTTTGACCACCAGGAAAGGTATCTTCGGGACGTTCTCACCTTCTTCGGCATCACCGACGTGACGGTGATCACGGCCGAAGGCGTCGGATCCGCCCCCGAGAAGGCGGCCGCGGCCATTGCGGCTGCCCAGGCTAAGATCGCCGAACTTACCTAACCGAAAGCCACCGTGCGCTGGATCGGCTCTGTTCAAGGGAGCCGGTTCCGCGCACCGCAGCGCAGGGCCACAGTCGCAACTTCCTCCATGAGGGGAAGGAAGCACTGCCCCGGGAACCTCGGCGCGCGGTACGCTTGCATGCATGACGCGGCACTCTCTTTCCGTCCTGCTCGTTGGGCTTGTTCTTTCCATCACCTCGCATGCTCAGTCGGCGTGCTCGCCCGGAGCGCTCGCCGAGGCCGCCAAGGCAGTCGCTGCGGCGCGGCACCAGCTTCATGAGCAGGCAGTCGAGGAGAACGATCCGCAGGTTCCGCCGGCAATCGCCTCCCAGCTTGCGGAGCTGAAGAGCAATCTTGTGGCTGCCGCGAACGCCGTCTTCGCCTGCGCGGGTCCTTCGGCGTCGCCGGAGCAACTGCAGACCAAATTAGCCGACGCTCTCCATGCGAACCTGGACGGGGCCGCCGAGACTACCATCCTCACCAAAGGCAAGAAGGACCTGGGCGCCTACGGCTCCGACCTCGCCGTCCAGGTCCTGCCGTTGTACAACTCGCCCCGTTACCTTGAGGTCAACTTCCGCTATGGCATCGAGTGCGGCGATGACAATCTGCTGCTGGTCTTCCAGGCAGGCGACCCCGGCAGCGCCCCGTGGCACGAGGTCCTGCGCTGGGGCGCTCCCAAGTACAGCACCGTCGCGGACGCCTACGGCGACTTCGTCCTGCTGACGCCGCTTTCGGGCTTTCCCGGGCAGCGCAACTGGCGCTTCGTCGTCGCGCACGGCCAGCCGGGCTGCGACGCCAAAGGTGCCAGCCACTTCGACCTTGATCTGCTGCAGCCCACAGCCGACCCCAGCGCGCCGCAGGTGGTCTGGCACCTGGAGCACCCGTACGCGCGTACCGAGGTGCCCCGGCTCACGACCACCGAGGACACCCTCACCTTCCAGGTCAGCACGCCGGAGGACCCGAAGGCCCGCAACGGCAGCTCCAGCCTTGCGAACATCTACCGCTTTCACGTCAGCAAGGACAACCAGGTCGAGCCCCTGATCGCCGCGCAGGCCAACGACCCCACCCGGCCGGCTAGTACGAACTCGCCTCAGTAAGCGTCTGCAGCTGCGCCTCACTCAGCTGCAGGTCGACGGCCGCAAACAGCGCCTCGAGCTGCCCGGTGCTGGTCGCGCTCGCGATCGGCGCGGTAACTGTGGGCTGCGCCAGCAGCCACGCCAGCGCCACCGAGGCCTGCTCCGCCCCGGTCTCCTCGCTCACCTGCTTGAGTGCGGCGAGGATCTTCTTGCCGCGGTCATCGAAGTACTTCTCCACCCGCGAGCCACGGTTCTTGCCCCGGGTGTCCTCCAGCGTCTGGTACTTGCCGGTGAGAAACCCCGAAGCCAGCGAGAAGTACGGGATCACCCCCAGCCCAAACTGTTCGGCGACCGGCAGAAGGTCCGTCTCAAACGCCTGCCGGTCATACAGGTTGTACTCCGGCTGCAGCGTCGTATAGGCCGGAAGGCCCTGTTTCCGCGCGACCTGCTCCGCCTCGGCCAGCCGCGCCCCTTTGTAGTTCGAGGCCCCAATCGCGCGCACCTTGCCACTCTTCAGAAGCTCATCATAGGCCGCCAGCGTCTCTCCGAGCGGCGTCGTCTGGTCGTCGGTGTGCGACTGGTACAGATCGATGTAGTCGGTCTGCAGCCGCTGCAACGACTCCTCCACCGAACGCAGGATGTAGTCCTTCTTGAGGCCCTGCCCGCCGTCGCCCATCTTGAAACCGACCTTGGTTGCCAGCACCACCCTGTTGCGCTTTCCACTCTGCGCAAACCACTTGCCCAGGATCGTCTCCGACTCGCCGCCCTGGTGCCCGGGGATCCACACCGAGTACACATTGGCGGTATCGATCGCGTCGAAGCCGCGGTCCACAAAGGCATCCAGCAGCCCAAACGACGTCTGCTCATCCGCCGTCCATCCAAACACGTTGCCGCCGAACATCAACGGCACAATCTCCAGCCCCGACTTCCCCAGCTTGCGCTTCTGCATGCGATCTCCTCGTCCAGACGGTGAGATGAGCCCGCGCGCTGCCCCGGTGCAGACTTGGCGGCGCTTCGAGCGGTCGTGTATACAGGCTGTTGCGGCCCCGCACAGATCCATTCGCACGCGTGGGGAACGCGATCGCCCATGTGTGCACCGTCCCTCATCGTTGTTGCAGCCCGGGGCCTCCTGCGCGCACGGCATCGCGAGCTCAGCACCGCCCTGTTCGCGATGGCTCTGCTCTTTGGCTGTGCTCCCCGGCTGCATCCTCAGCAGGCCGGCGAAGCCGATCTCCAGATCACCACCCACGAGCGGCTGGACACGGAACCCTGGTGGCCCACCCTGTCCACGGTGCCATTGGAGGCGTTCGCCGGCTCCGCCGCCTGCGCGCACTGCCATAGCGCCGAAAGCGCCGGCCAGCGCTCCAGCGCTATGGGCTTGGCCGCGGCTCCAGCGCACGACGCGACGTTTCTCAGAGACAGATTGGCGCTTACCCTCTCCTCGTCAACATTGCAGTACCATCTGGCGGCGAGCGCGGCCGGCGTGGAGTACACCGTCGGCGACGGCACGCACCACCTTTCCCGCATGCTGGACTGGATCATGGGCGCCGGAGTCCTTGGCCGCACGTTTCTTTATAAGGCCGACGATCACTGGTTCCAAAGCGAGGTCAGCTTTTACACCGGGCCCTCGGCACTCGACGCCACGACGGGTCTCACGCGCGACGCTCATCCCGACCTCCCGGCCGCGCTCGGCGAGCGCCTCTCAGAGCAGGACGCCGTGCGCTGCTTCAGTTG
>CAXTWN010000045.1:10816-20904 GCA_964248055.1 uncultured Acidobacteriaceae bacterium
GCTGGTACCAGAGCCGGATGAGTGTCTACCTAAAGGCCCCATTCCTTGATCTAACGACGGGACTCAAGCCCGATGCAGGGACAGACCTGGTGGAAGCACTGGGAAAGTCGCTGAAGCCCGAGGAGGTACGGCGCTGCTTCAGTTGCCATACCGTGCACGCCACCACCTCGCAGGGTTTCAATCCGCTCCACGCCGAGGCCGGCCTGGGCTGCGAGGCCTGCCACGGTCCAGCGCGGGAGCACGTCACGCGGATGACCGGCGCGGCAGAATCGAGCGCCGGACCGCACCCCGCCGCCTCTGCCCGAACAGATACCGCGGTCTTCAACCCCGCCAAGCTTTCGCCCGCAGACTCCATCGACTTCTGCGGCTCCTGCCACCGCAGCTTCGCCGACGTGGCGTCGATGGGACAGGTCGCCAGCACCGCCGTGGTCCGCTTCCAGCCCTATCGGCTCGAAGAAAGCCGCTGCTGGCGCGAGACCCGCGACGAGCGCCTCACCTGTGTCGCCTGCCACGATCCGCACCAGCCCCTGCAGCGCGACGACGCCTCCTACGACCAGCACTGCCAGCAGTGCCACAGCGCTGTCAGCAGCCCCACAGCCGTGGCACATGCCGGTAAGGTCTGTCCCAAGGCCACCAGCCGCTGCGTCAGCTGCCACATGCCCAAGGTGAACATCGCCAGCATGCACGGCGACTTCACCGACCACTTCATCCGGGTCGTGAAACCGGGCGAAGCCTTTCCGCCGTAGCCTGCCAGCAGAGCCCCTTCGCTCAAGCGAATGAGCGTCATCTCGACCGAAGCGCAGCGAAGCGGAGAGACCCCCGCATTTTGCCCGGCGCCGCACCAGACTTTCGTAGACAGCGCCCGCTAGAATGTCCCTCTTGCTGCTGGTCCACCTCACGTCGTCGACTTCAACCGGAGATCGCATGAATCTCAGCTCCCGCATCCTTGTTCTGGCATCCGCCGCCGCCCTTCTGATCACCGGCCGCGCCTACGCCGCCGCCGACCCTCTGCGCGTCTCCACGGACAAGGGCGACGTGATCGGCAAGCTGTCCGATGACGGCCAGGTCCGCGAGTTTCTGGGCATTCCGTTCGCCGCGCCGCCCGTCGGCCCACTGCGCTGGCAGCCGCCTCAAGCCGCCGCCAGCTGGACGACACCGCTGCCGACCCAAAGCTTCGGGTTCCGCTGCATGCAGCCGTCGCAGAACGCCGACATGGTCTTCCACGACCCCGGCCAGAGCGAGGACTGCCTGACCCTGAACGTCTGGGCGCCGCCCGCCAGCGCCGGCGACAAGCTCCCGGTGATGGTTTGGATCTACGGCGGCGGCTTCACCACGGGCAGCACCTCGGAGGGCCGGCAGAACGGCGCGCCCTTCGCGCATCGCGGCGTCATTCTGGTTTCCATGAACTACCGGCTGGGCATCTTCGGCTTCTTTGCGCACCCCGCGCTCGCCGCCGAGTCTCCGCAGCACGCCGCCGGCAACTACGGCCTGATGGACCAGGCCGCCGCGCTTCAGTGGGTAAAGCGCAACATCGCGCAGTTCGGGGGCGACCCCGCCAACATCACCCTCTTCGGCGAGTCCGCCGGTTCCTTCTCCGTCAGCGCGCAGATGGCCTCGCCGCTCGCCAGGGACACCCTGGCCCACGCCATCGGGGAAAGTGGCGGCGCCTTCTCCCGCACCGGGCTCTCCTTCCCCACCCTCGCCGTCGCGGAACAGAAGGGAGAGACCTTCGCCCGTGACGTCCTGGGCAAAAACACGCTCGCCGACCTGCGCGCCATGCCCGCGGACGATCTGATGAAGATCGCCATGAGCCAGCGCCCGCCCGCAGTGATCCCCTACGGCCCTGACGTGGACGGCTACTTTCTACCGGACTCCGTCCCCGCGCTCTTCGCCGCCGGCAAGCAGGCCCACATTCCGCTGCTCGCCGGGTGGAACCGCGATGAAGGCGTTTGGGGCATCCTGGGACGCAAACAGCCCCTCACCGTAGCCGAGTACCGCGATATGGCGCAGAAGAACTACGGCCCCAACTCCGAAGCCTTCCTGAAGGCCTATGGCGCCACGACCGACGCCGAAGCCGTCCGCAGCCTGACCGACTATGCAGGCGACCAGTTCATCGCCGCGTCCACCTGGGAGTGGATCGAGGCGCAGGTCAAGACCGGCGACGCCCCGGTCTACCGCTACCGCTTCGACCGCCCCTCGCCGGGCGATGCCTTCCACCCGGCGGCTGCGGGCGCCTTCCACTCCGACGAGATTGAGTACGTCTTCGGCGTCCTCGACTCCCGCAAAGCCGCGCCCTGGAAGCCCGAGGACTACAAGGTCTCCGACACCGTGCAAAGCTACTGGATCAACTTCGCCAAGACCGGCAACCCCAACGGCCCCGGCCTGCCCGAGTGGCCGGCCTACAAGGGACCGGACTGGCAGGTCATGCACCTGGACGTCACCCCCGCCGCCCTGCCCGACACAAACCGCGACCGCTACCTCTTCCTACGCACGAACATCCCGGTCGCCGCCACCCGATAAGGGCGTCTTAGGTAGCGTCCTCTCGACCACGCAACACTGTCATCTCGACCGCAGCGACGCGAGTCGCGCAGTGGAGAGACCTGCGCTTACGAGCAGTTGTAAGAAGCCCTCAGTTCATCCACTTGCGGTCCTTCGGATCGCGCGTCTCCGGGTCCACATAGCGCCCGCTCGCGTCGAAGTGCACCTCGCGCCCCTGCTTCTGCATGTACACGCTGAACTTCTTCGCCGCGCGCCGCCACCGCGCCCGCACCCAGGCGTTCCGCAGCCCATAGATTCCTTCATTAGCCGCGAACCGAACCCCGCGCCGCGGTGCAAAGACCAGAAACAGCCAGCCGCACAGCGCGTTCGTCAGCACCACCAACGCATCAAAGCGCTCGTTCGACGACAGCGCAATGGCCAGGTAGATCAGCAGGTAGATCGCGGCCAGGTACTTTGCCTTGACCCGCAGCACAAAGTAGAAGTTCAGCTCCTGGTCGGCATGCAGCCGCGCAAAGGCCAGCAGCAGCGCCAGCCCAAACGGCCACAGTCCGGATGCCAGCTGAAAGGGCTCCAGCCCCGGCACATACCGCCCCAGCGTCCACGTGAGCACCATCGCGAGCAGCGCGCCGCCGATGGTGGTCGCCAGAAAAAACTCGCCCATCCAGCGCGATCCCAGCTCGTCCTCCAGCACGGCGCCGAAGAACCACACGGAAAGCGCCGCCAGCAGCAGCCCCAGCAGGCCGCCGTTCACGAAGGGATAGGTCACGACCTCCCAGGGCTGCCGGAGCGCCAGGCCCGGTACAAGCACCAACAACCTGGCCAGCGTTCCCACCCAATCGCGCGACGCGATCCCAAGCACCAGCAGCGCCAGGTACACGATCACGGCAGCCAGGATGATGCGGCGCGTTACCCCGCGAAACGCCGGCAATGAGACGGTGATGGGCCCATTCGATCGAAATGCCACAGCAAAACTCCTATCGCGCTGGCAGCGGCGGCACCGGCAGCGAGCGCTGCCCATTGGACGCCACCGCCCGCACCCCGAATAACACGTTGTCCTTGCTCACATCCAGCTTCAGCGTCGTCGCCGCGCCTGCGCTCATCGCATGCTGCCAGGCCATGGCCGTGGTGTCGCGCCAGACCACCTCATAGGTCGTGCCCGGTGGCGCAAACGCGCTCGGCTCCCAGGCCAGTTCGCTGTTGTTGTCCAGCGCATGGGTCAGCACACGGACGTTCTGCGGGACGCTCGGCGCCTCAGCCAGCGACGCCAGCACCATCGCGTTCATCCTTGCCACATTGGCCACGTAGTTGACATCGACAAACTTGAGAAGATCGCCATACTCCACGCCGTTCTCCGTCCGCAACGTCTGGTGCTGGTGATCGAAGTTCTCGCGCCACTCCGTAAAGCGCACCGCGGCAAAGCCCTCGCCGTTAAAGCTGGTATGGTCTCCGCCGCGCAGATAGCGGTCCCGCCGCAGCACCAGCACCGGATGAAACGCCGGCGCGGCCACCATGATCATGTTGCTGTGCACGCCGTTGCGCGACGGCGGCCGGCGCATCTCCGGCCGGAAGTACGCCGGCGCAAGCTCCGCCACGGTGCGCGCCAGCTCCCGCGAGGGCGAATCGTTCTCCGCGCCCAGACTCAGGATTTGCTGCTGCTGCTCCGGTGTGGCGTTCGCGGGCACGCTCTCGGAAAACACCCGCACCGCGCTCTTGTCCTGCCTGGTATCCGGTTGGCCCGTCGCGCCGGGGGTCGTGTCCCCGCCCACGATGTCATTGTTCAGCACGGCCTCCAGCGGCCAGCCTTCGCTCCTGGCCAGCTGTGCCAGGTGGTGCGAGCCGTTCAGTCCCTGCTCCTCGCCCGCGACCGCGGCGAAGACAATCGTGCCGGTGAGCTTCAACCGGCTCAGCGCCCGCGCGCACTCGATCGAGACCGCCACGCCACTGGCGTCATCGTTTGCGCCCGGGGCGGGGGACGTTGCATCCATCACGTCGGTCACCCGCGAGTCATAGTGCCCGGTCACCAGCGTCCACGACGCGGTCTTGCTGTCCCTGCTGCCATGCAAAATGGCGTACACGTTCACCAGCCGCGTCGGCTTGGGGATCCGCGAGTTGGGCCGGTCACTGCCGGGCTCGGTGAAGTCATCGCGCTTCACCTCCAGGCAGCCGCCGCAGCTCGCCGAGATGCTCCGGTACTCGCTTTCAATCCAGTCCGCCGCGGCCAGGATGCCTTGCCCGGGCGGCAGATCCGGGGTCATGCTGGAAAGCGTATTGCGCGTGCCGAACGAGACCAGCTTGCTGATGTCCGCCTGCACCTTCTCCGGCGCGATCGTTTGCAGTGCGGCGGCGATCTGCGGGTCCACGGGCGCCGCCTGCATCGGCGGTCCACCCGGCCCCTCGCTGCCGGCCATCCTCGCAGAAGGCGCCGTCCCGGTCGATGTCATGTCCTGCGCGCCCGCCTGGCGCGTGCACACGCTCAGGCTCAGGCCGGCCACGAAAAGAAATCCCCGACTCCACCGCATGCACACACTCTTTTCCGGCGCGAGAAACCGCTTTCGGCCTTCCTGCGTCCCATGTTGACGGAGCGGAGTCACCCCGCTAGAACTAGAAAGGCTGCCGCCAGTCCCTTGGCATCATCCTACTAGCCGCACGACCCGCTGCCCCAAAACAGGAGACGTACCATGGCCGTCGTTTGCCCCGAGTGTGATAACCCGCTTGACATCGATGTGGATGACGTCGAAGAAGGCGAGATCATCCAGTGCGACGAATGCGGCACCGATCTGGAGATCGTCTCCAGCGATCCCCTGGAGATCGCCGCGGTCGATAATGAAGGCTACGACGATGAGGATGAGGAAGATCCACGCGCCAGCAGCGAGGACGATGACGAGTAACCTCGCCCCAGCTTCGGCCTCGTTCACCTTGCGCGCCTCGCGGAAGCGGTGCCGCACCTGCACACCCGCGCGCCTCCGCGTGTTTGGGCTGGTGGGGTTTGGCCTGGCGCTGCTCTTTGCGTTGCCGGGAACCTCGGCGTACGCCCGCACCCATCAGAAGCGTTTAACCCCCGTCGTCCCGCGTATCGCACAGGGGCAGGTCGTGAACGGTGCCGGCAAGTCCGTCGAGGGTGCCGTCGTCTACCTCGAAAATCCGATCAGCCTCAGCATCAACAGCTATCTCACCGATGCGCAAGGACACTTCCACTTCACCCAACTGCAGGCCCAGACCGACTACGAGGTGTGGGCCGAGCAGAACGGCGTGCAATCCAAACACAAGTTCATCAGCCAGTTCTCCAGCCACAATCAGTTCAACTTCACGCTGAAACTCACGCCCGAGCACAAAAAACTCCTCGGATTTCTCTAGCGCGAACGCTGCCCCGGAACGTCTGGTCGCCCTTGCCGCATCCCACGCTGCATGAGCACCTCGGACCCCCACTCCAGCGCATCCCCCGCGTCCAGTTCGGCTGACCCTCAACAACATCACCTCGGACGCCGCCAATTTCTCCACGGGGCCGGCGGTCTGCTGGCCGCCGCGAGCCTCAGCCCGCTGGCCGCCGCGCAGCAGGCCGCTCAGGCACCCAATGCGCCGGATGCCGTGCAACTCGGGCCGCTTCACGACGTGCAAACGGAAGGCCCGGAGGAGACCGCCGGTCCCTTTGAAGCCTGGGACGAGCGCGTCGGCTTCGCCGTTGTCGGGCTCGGCCACCTGACCATCGACCAGATCCTGCCCGCCTTCGGCAAATCCAAGCTCTGTAAACCGGTCGCGCTCGTCTCCGGCGACCCCAACAAGGCCCGCAAGATCGCGGGCCAGTACAACATCAAGCCCTCGTCGCTCTACACCTACGACAACTTCGACACCATCGCCCAGAACCCCGAGGTCAAGGTCGTCTACATCGTGCTGCCCAACAGCATGCACCGCGAGTACACCGTGCGCGGCGCCAAGGCCGGCAAGCACATCCTCAGCGAAAAACCCATGGCGACCAGCGTCGCCGACTGCGAAAAGATGATCGCCGCGTGCAAGGCGGCCAACGTCAAGCTGATGATCGCCTACCGCCAGCAGTACGAGCCCATGAACCGCGAGATCGTCAAGATGCGCAAGGCCGGCAAGCTCGGCACGCTGCGCAGCTTCGTAGCCACCAACGCCCAGAACCAGGGCGACCCCACGCAGTGGCGGCAGAAGCTCGCTCTCGCCGGGGGCGGCTGCCTCCCCGACGTGGGCGTCTACTGCCTGAACGCCGCACGGTTCTGGTCAGGCGAAGAGCCCACCGAGGTCACCGGCCAGATCTTTCAGCCCAAGGACGATCCCCGCTTCCGCGAGGTCGAAGGGACCGCGCAGTTCACCCTGCGCTTCCCCTCCGGCCTGCTCGCCGTCTGCAACTC
Organism: uncultured Acidobacteriaceae bacterium; assembly: GCA_964248055.1. Taxonomy (GTDB): domain Bacteria; phylum Acidobacteriota; class Terriglobia; order Terriglobales; family Acidobacteriaceae; genus Granulicella. The sequence goes on from CAXTWN010000045.1 coordinate 17,686, forward strand.
CGGCTACGCCGCCCACGGCTCGCAGATGGCCCGTCTCGAAGGCTCGGACAGTTGGGCCGAACTCTCGCCGTCCTTCGCCTATAGCGGCCTGAAGCTGCACACCAACAGGCTCGTCGACGGCCACAAGACCGAACTCCAGCCCAGCATCGAGGAAAAAGACCAGTTCGCCCTGGAGATGGACCACATGGCGCTGTGCGTCCTGCGCAACCAGCAGCCGCATACCCCCGGCGAAGAAGGCCTGCAGGACCAGCGCCTCATGGAGGCCATCTACGAATCCGCCCGCACCGGCCGCGCCGTCAAGCTCTCGCCGCCCCCCCCACCCACCCGCGGCCCGGAGCCGGAGGACGCGTAGGCAACCGTCACCGCTTATACTGCCCTCATGGTGATGACCATCGACGTACCCGAGAACGCCATCCGTGAAGCAACGCGTCAGGGAAAGACCGTCGAGGCCCTCTTACGTGAACGATTCCTTGATGGCGATCTCACTCCGGTCGGTTACTCTGGACGGGATCCGGAACTGGCAGCTCAATCGATCGAACGCCTATCGCAACGGCACACCCTAGGAGAGATTCGCCTGAGCGAACTTCTGCGTGAGGGCAGGCGCTCCTAGTGCCTTTCGTTCTCGATTCTTCTGCTGCGTTGGCTTGGCTTTTCAAGGATGAGGCGACCGAGGCGACGCGAACACTCCTGAGCCGGGCGCGGCAATTCGAACAGATCCTCGTTCCGGCCCACTGGACCATCGAGGTCACAACGTTCTGCTTATGTCGGAGCGCCGGGGTCGCATAGCCTCTGTGGATCTGGATCTTTTCCTTACAGAGCTGTCGGGCTTCGCGATCGCGAGTGAGAGGGCGCCCACGATGTTAGCTGTAGCCGCAGTTCGTACACTCGCGGTACATCACAAGTTGACCGCGTACGATGCTGCGTACCTCGAGCTCGCTCTCCGCCGCGGTCTCCCCCTTGCGACCCTCGACGCCGATCTCTACCGGGCTGCCAAAGCTGAAGGCGTGTCGCTTCTTTTAAGTATGATCCAGCGAACAACAGGCGAATAGAATTGGGCTTACAGCCCGCGCACGCCTATGACCGCGACAGACCAAGCTCACCTTAGTGCCTCTTCGTTCTCGGATCAGGACCGCTTCGGCTTCCTCCACATCGACCTGAACAGCTTTTTCGCCTCCGTCGAGCAGCAGATCCACCCCGAGTACCGCGGCAAGCCCACGGCCGTCGTCGGCACCATGGCCGACACGGGCACCATCATCGCCGCCAGCTACGAGTGCAAGGCGCTCGGGGTGAAGACCCTCACCAAGGTTGCCGAAGCGCGAGCCAAGATTCCCGACATCATCCTCGTCAACGGCTCGCACAGCGTGTACTCCGAGTATTCGCACCGCATCGCCGCCGCCGTCGAAAACGTCTGCCCCGTCGCCCATACACCGTCGATCGACGAGATGGTTTGCCAGCTGATCGGTCGCGAACAGGAGCCGCCGCGCGCCCGTGCCATCGCGCTTGCGATCAAACAGGCCATCCAAACCGACGTGGGCGAGACCCTGCGCTGCTCCATCGGCATGGCGCCCAATCGTTACCTGGCCAAGATCGCCAGTGACATGCAAAAACCCGACGGGCTGATCGGGCTCCTGCCTTCACAGCTGCCCCGAGCCATCGCCCATCTGGAGCTTCGCGACCTGCCCGGCGTGGGCGCGCGCACCGAGCAGCGCCTCCACGCCAAGGGCATTCGCACCATGCCCGATCTGCTCGCGCTCGACCGCCCTGGCATGCACAAGCTTTGGGACTCGGTCTGGGGCGATCGCCTCTACCACTGGCTGCGCGGTCACGCCACGGGCGACGACGGCGCGCCGATCCCCAGCGAGACCCAGAAGTCGCTCGGCCACTCTCACGTCCTCGGCCCCGAGCACCGCTCGCAGGACGGCGCCTGGGCCGTCGCCCACAAGCTGCTGCACAAGGCCGCCATGCGCCTCCGCATGGAGCACTTCCACGCCGCCACGCTCGCCGTTACCATTAAGTACTCCCTCACCCGCGATCAGGCAGCCGCAATCTCCAGGTCGTCACGTTCCACCCAAGGTCCGTCATCTCGACCGGAGCGCGCAGCGCGGAGCGGAGAGACCCCGGCATTCGCTTCCGCCCAAGCGCCGGAGCCTGCTCGCGGTCCCAAGATCAAGAAACACACCTCCGGCATCACCCAAACCGCCTGGGGCATGGAAGCCCGCTTCCGCCCCTGCCAGGACACCCTGTCCCTGCTGGGAGCGTTGCGCGGCATCTGGGCGCAGCGTCCCAATGGGCCCGAGCACCAGAAGCCCTTCTTCGTCGGCGTTACCCTGCGCAATCTGCTGCCCGAAGGCGACCTGCCGCAGACGCTCTTCGAAGAACCCGGCCACCGGAACCAGCTCTCTGCGACCATGGACAAGCTCAATCTCAAGTTCGGCCACACCACAGTGCACTTCGCCGGCATGCTCCCCGCACGCGACTCTGCCCCGACACGTATCGCGTTCACGCAGATCCCGGTACAGTACGGTGCGGAGTACATGTAATCCGTACCATCACTTCCGCTTAGATCGAGAGCACGTCCTTGCCCCTGCTGTTCCGCCTCCTTCCCCTTCTCGCCACGCTCCTGTTGGCCGGCAGCACCTCCGCCCAGGCCGTGCAGCGCGACATCCCCTACACCACCGACCCCACCGGCAGCTACACCGGCGACCTCTACCTGCCGGCGGGCACCGCCCCGTTCCCGGTGATCGTCCTCATCCACGGCGGTAGCTGGCGTTCGGGTCACAAAACCGAACTCCGCAAGCTCGCCAATGACCTTGCCGCCCACGGCTACGCCTGCTTTTCCATCGACTACGACGTCCATCCGCGCTCCTTCCCGTACTCCTGGCAGGAGTCGCACGCGGCCGGTCAGTTTCTCCGCGATCACGCCTCGGAGTTCCACCTGGACCCCGCCCGCGTCGCCGTCCTTGGCACCTCCGCCGGCGGTCAACTCGCCGCCCTGGTCGCGCTCTCTCCGGACGGCCCCGGCCCCGCCGCCTTCGCCGCCGCGCAGGCTGCCCCTACCGCGCCGCCCACCCCGGAACCGGTCGCGGCCGCGGTGATCTTCAACGGCGGCTTCGACGCCCGTCCCAACGCCTGGGTGCTGCGCCGCTACCTCGGCGGCCGCTGTCCCGCCATCCCGGAGATCTGCAGCCAGGCCTCCCCTGACGACCACATACACCCCGG